>NZ_JBWKFN010000009.1:0-24342 GCF_056434245.1 Streptomyces sp. NPDC044064 | reverse complement strand
GGTGTGTGGGGGGGTTGTGTGTTTTGGGGGGGGGGGGGGGGGGGGGGGGGGCGGGGGGGGCCCCCCCCCCCCCCCCCCACAACCGGGCCGGTGGCCCGGCCACTTGCAGCAGCGGATGTCACGAGGCGTGACAGACGATCATGAACTGACGCGCAGTCATGTCCCGCTGGACCATCAGCATGCTCCTTTTGGCGGTCGAAGCGCAATACTGTCGCTACGATTGCCAAAAGGACCGGACGCATGTGCCCATAGCTTGGTGAGTCGCAGACGTGTCAGACTGCGTCCATGACGCAGAAGCGAGCGACGCCGACCATCAAACGGCGCAGAGTTGGCGGTCAGCTGCGTCGCTGGCGCGGCAACGTGAAGACAGTCGACGCAGCCAGACTCATGGGCTGGGACGCGACACGTCTCAGCCGCATCGAGCGCGGTACCTACCGGATCTCGGGTGATGAGGTGCGGACCCTCTGCAAGAAGCTGGGAGTGAACGACCCGGCTGGCATCGAGGAGGTTGCGCGTGTCGCTGACGAACCTCTGGGCGAGGGGTGGTGGGCCGCCTACGCCGGCCGCATCGGCCAGAACTACCTCGACTTCATCGAGTTGGAGGCCGACGCCGAGTCACTCCAGCTACAGCACCCGGTGATCGTGCCAGGCCTACTGCAGTCGCCGGGGTACGTGCGTGAAATGATCACCCGTGCGCCCACAGCGGTGTCACCTGCGCACGCTGAGATGCTCGTGTCAATCCGGCTTGCCCGCCAAGCCGTCCTGAGCAAGGCGACCAGACTTCACGCTCTCGTCCCCGAATCGGCGCTTCACGCCAAGTTCGAGTCAGGACCCGCGATTATGCGCGACCAGATTCGCAAGCTCCTCGACGCTTCACAGATGCCGAACGTAGAACTTCAACTCATCCCGCTCACTACGCACCCGACGTACGGGTCGAACGGCGCCATCACCGTTCTGTCCTACAAGCATCCGTGGGCGAAGGTGGCGAGCGTCGACAACCCAATGGGCGGAAATCACACCGATGACGGGAAGCAGGTCAGCTTCCTGGAGATGGAGTTCGCCGCCATCGCTGGGATCGCACTTCCCGTCGACAAAACACGGGATCTACTCAACGAGTACCTGGAAGGACTGCACCAGTGACCACCAAGCACGGACGCGCCCACATGGCACCGCAATTCGAGGGCGCCATCTGGAAAAAGTCCTCCTACAGCGGAGGCAGCGAAGGGCAGTGCGTCGAGTGCGCCGACGTAACCCGGACTCACTCTGGCATCGCCGTTCGCGACTCGAAGGCTCCTGAGGGATCTGCGCTGCTGTTCACCTGCCAGGCATTCAGCGGGTTCATCAAGGCCCTGGGCAGGGGCGAGTTCGACCTGCTCTGACCTGCCCCACACGAGAAGTGGTCCGCCTCCCCCCGCCCGTAACGGGGGGAGGCGGACCACTCTCATTCAGCCGTACCCATGGGTGCAGTGGAGCGTACCTCTTCCTTGATCCCCGGGATCGCCCGCCGAACGGGAGCACCGCTCGGCACCACTCCGCCAGGCGGGAGCCTGAAGAAGAGCCCGCCCACCCCACGGGATGCAAGCTCTCCCTACTCGAGGGCCCCGGGACAGTCAGTGAGGGGGCTGGAAACCTCACAGCACCCATACCTGAGCTGAGTTCTGTGTCCCACGGGGCAATGCGCCCCAGCGGCGCGGAAGGGGGGAGGCATATGACGCCAGCAGCGCTACGCCATGGCCCGCCAGCCTCCCACCTTGTTGAGGGCGGCCGCTGCGGGGAATCGACGTTTGAAGCAGCAACCCGACTCCTTAGGAGCAGAGCCCCGGTGCCAGGGCTCTTGCCAGGGTGGGACGAACCACTCCCAGATGCCACGGACACATGGCTGAGAACGGCGTCTGAACTTCGTGCCGCTTCCGAGGGTGACGTCCAGGAAGGCCTCGAACTCGGCACCCCGGAAGCTGGAACGTTTTCCAGACTCGCCCGGCACTATGCGGTTGCGGCCGCGTCGTGGTTGGAGTCGTGCGGACCGGACTGGCGACCCTTCGACGCGGGAGATTGGCAGGACGCAGCACGCCTATGGCATCACACGACCGGCCTGCCGATTCACCCCGCCGTGCAGAATCTTCTCTATGAACGGCACGGACCGGCGTCCCTGTCTGCCACCAGGGAGCTGGACGATCTGGCAGAGGCGGTCCAGTATGCGGGGCACCCTTGGACCGGAGGGGACCTCATCGACCTGGCCACGGTCACCCTCGCGGCAATGCATCACAGCGCACACCCTGGCCTGAGCAACGCCGCGTTCGGCTACCTGGACCGACTTGCTGCGAGACCATCACCGATCAGCAGCGCAGGCTTCGCACTCGACGACAGCTCGATCAAGAAGCCTTTGTGGACCACACCCGCTGCAGGCCTCGCGCAACACGCAGGAATTGACAGCTGCGGACTGAGGGACAGTCTTACCGAGCTGGAGAATGCCCTGACGAGCTCGCGGGCTTCAGCTCACGCCGACGTCCTGGACTTCCTCAACGCGCGCGCCCTGGAGCTGGCGGCAGCGGCCAGCCGTGTGATCAGAGCGCGCTGTGAACGCGACCCGAAGGCTGAAGACCGACTGAAGACGATCGCACACCGACGGCTGGTAGAACTGGCGCATGTCGCGCGGGCCGTTGCCGCCACGTGGGCAGCGCGCCGCCTGCCGACTAGCGCTGAGATGGCCATCAGCAGGGAGCAGATGCGTACAGCGCTGATCGAAGAGCACTACTCGAGCCTCGAGCGGCGAAGGCACCAGCAGCCGAGCACTGCGGACGCGCACACGTCCAAGTGCGACGACCGGACCTCACCGCATCCGATCGAGGCGCCAGTCCCGCAGCGCGTCCAGGCGGCTCTGGAGGACCAAGCGTGAGCGACAACGGAGCGATCGTCTACGTCCTGCCCGACGGGGAAGAGACCCGGTCGCCATTGGAGGCCGCGCAGTGGTGGCTTGGAACCGACCGCCCGGCCGGCCCTGCTCCAACGCTCATGGCCGAGATCAGATCTGCAGGGCCAGAGGCCAGCCTCACGATGCTCGCGGATCCGCGGAGCCTGCTGGCCATGGCCCGTGCAGAAGCCGGCATTGCCCCCTGCACGGATTGCGACGGCAGCGGACAAGCCACGCACTATGACAACAGCCCAGCAGGGGACAGCGCCGCCGACCAGGCCGCAGACCACTGCGCCGAGTGCACCGGCCGGGGCTACACCGGCCCGGCCCCAGCGGACCATCCGCTCTTCATCGCCGAGGCGGACTGGATCCTGGCTAGGCTTCCAGGCAGCGAACTCCCCGATGAAGGCCACTGGCAGCGAGCCGCCCGAGCCTGGACGCGCCTCGCGCAACCTGCCCTACCGCCCAGCATCGGAAGGGCCCGGGCACACGCAGGTAACTGGGAAGCGTCTCAGGCCTTCAGAGGCGAACTTCAGGCACTTGCCACGGCCAAGGCAGTCCCCACAGCCATCTCGGTAGCCCGAGGCCACGAGCACCTCCTCGCGAACTGGGCAGTCGTGCAGGCCGCAGCCCCTCACGACGTCGATGCCGCCGCCCAGGCGGCAGCCCTCCTGCGAGAACTGACCGAACAGCTTTTCCCGGCCGTAGCCACCGACTCGACGGGCTCGACGGGATCACTGCGAAGCAGCGAGACCAACCCGCGTCTCACCACGGCCCTGACGATTTGCGCCCTGGCGAACCCCAGCACAGGAGCCGCTGAGGCTGCAGAGATCCTGCGCCGCGCCACTGAACCGACCCGACTGCCGGCGCGGACGGTCAGTTCCGCGGTGCTCGAGGCGGTCGTGCCCGCCCTGAATCCCGCTGCGGCACCTGGCCAGAACTCTGCCAGCGTGGTGCTCGATCGGCTTGCCGAGGCGACCGCAGCCGCCATCCGAGCTCGCGGCAGCCGCGCACACCCCCGTCTGCTCCGCGAGCAAGATCGTGCCGCGGAGGCACTGCGCAACGCGCTCCTGGGCAGCGCAGCGGTCCTGCTGTCCCGCACGCGAAGCCACCAGATCACGGAACAGGCCGCAGCCACCGACGCGCGGCGCCCTGCTCCTCCGGCATCCCACCGTGAGCCTCCGACCCCGGGCACGCCCGGACCGGGGCGCCGGGCACCCGGGCGCTGAAATCAGGAGCTGACGTGCCGCTGCTCATAACGCTTTCGCCCCCGTCAACTCGTTCCTCCAGTGTGCGTGAGCCGGTCAACGCCGGACAGAGGCGCGGCGGTGGAATGTGAGCGCCCCAACACAGACCGACCCCGAAGAAGGGAACACGAGCGCGGGCCATCTCGTGCCACCAGCCGGCACACCAGAGGAAAGGTCCGAACCTGGTTTCGTCACCCGGGTAACCCCTCCGGCGTGCAAGGCAATTGACCGGTCCTGGTGGGCGGGTGCCTACGGTCAGTGGGACACGTCCAATGTGGGGCGCAAGGGTGTTCCGCCCGCCATGGTCAAGTTCGCGCGTGAGGCGGAGGCAGCGGGATGGGCCGTTGCGCTGAGAGCCGGAACCGTCGACGCTGCGGACGGTGAATCGTCGCTCGGCGTGTGGGAGTGCGAGGCATCCGGCACGGCGCACGACAGCCGACAAGGCGGGGAGTCGCTTGCCGTTCTCTCCCTGATGTGGACGCAGGAGGACGGGCGTAAGCGCTGGACGTTCGATACCGAGCGTTCCGGGGCGGAGTTCGGCGGCCGGATCCTGACCGGCTACGTGACGCTGGAGGACTACCGGCGCACCCTGTCTCAGGCTCGGGTCCGGCAAGTGGACCCCGTGGCAGAGGCAGCGGAGACTGCCGCCCGAGAGGCCGCGGAACGCGCGAAACTTGAAGCGGCGGACGCGGCCCAGCGAGCAGAGTACGCGGCGGACGCTGCCGAATACGCACGCCAGTGGGAGCGCGCGACGGATCAGCAGGCGGAACGGTTCGGCGAGTGGGTGGCGGACAGTGACGTGCTGTGGCTGGGGGACTATGCGGCAGCGTGGCGGACCTGGTCCGCGACCGAATCGGCGGCAGCTGAGGCATACGCGGCCGTCATGGCCGAGTGCCGGGCCCACCGTGATGAGATCTCTCGGCTGTGGTCGGTGGACCGCATGGAGCGTGAGCACGTGCCACACGGTGCCGCGCTCGCGCGCGAGGTGGCCGAGTCGGCGACGCGTGAAGTGAAGACACTCATGACCCGCGCAGCCGAGGCGGAAGGCACCCCGGGCGCCTCGGACATGATCCGTCGTGAGGTGCTGCCCGCGCTCGTGTCGGCGCGGGAAGCGGTCGAGGCGTACGACGCGCACAGGTCGGAGGAGACACGCGAGCACACCCTGAGGGCGGCGGCGGACGCTGACCAGGTGCGGCCGGTCGTTGCGGTACCCCAGAGTGACGCTGCAGTGGACGCTCCGGGGCCGGTTGCTCCGGCCGTGTCCACGGAAGCGTCTGACATCGACACGGACGCCGTGGCGCGCGGTATGGCGCTGGTGGACAGGGCTCTGTCGAAGATCGAGTGGCACCGGGACGCGCCGGAGGCGTCCGCTCCGGTCGACCTGGTCACGCTTGCTCGTGAGGCTGCCGGGCGTGGCTGGTCGGTCAAGGTGGGCCGCTCCATGACGGGCCGCGAAGGGCTTGGGTGGGACCTGTCGCTGTCGGGTGAGGTGGCTGTGTCGGCCGGTGGACCGGTGACGGTGGTCTACACGGGCATGTGGACGGGCAGGCCGAAGTTTCATCGGGCGGTCAAGCGGGTCGGTAGCACACGCATGGACCGGCCTTTGATGTGGCCGGAGTTCCGCAAGGTGGTGCGTACGGCGGAACTCGTGACGACAGCCCCCGAGGCGGACCAGGGCGACGCTCCCCAGGCGGCGCGGGTTGCGACGCGCGGGGAAGCGATGAATCGGGGGATCGCTCCGCGGGCGGGTGAGGACTCCCACAGCCACTTGGGCGGGTCGGGGATGCTCGGCGCGGATGTGGTGCGGCGTGCATACGAGCGTGCCGACCAGGGCGATGGGGCGCCGGTCGCGGAGTGGGCGGCGTTGGTAGGGCTACACCGTGTGCCGGCGGTGGACCGGGACGTGACGCAGGGGCGTATGCCTGTCCCGGGATGCTGTGCGCGCTGCATGCGGTCGGACGCTCCCGACATGTGGACCGTGGCCGATGGGCGCCTGCTGTGCGGGCAGTGCGCTGACACGGTGCTGCCGTCCGGGTGGATCCGAGGCGCGGTTCTGATGGAGCAAGGCGCGCCAGTCGCGTACGCGGCTGACGTTGTGTCGGATCCGGGCGGGGTGGATGCGTGGGAGTCCGAGGGCGGCGTCCGGGAGGGCGGGGGCCGGCCGCTGCTGATCTGCCACAGCAAGGGGGGCGGTGTGTTCCCCGTTGCGTTCCGTGGCCCGTATGAGGGAACGGTGCGCCTGTCGCGTGACGTGCGGTTGCGCACGGTGCGGGGGGAGCTTGCGGCGGCGCGGGATTGTGTCGAGTCGGCGGAGTTCATCGCACAGGAGCGTGCCGCCTGGTCGGCGGACATGCGGGAGGTGGAGCGGGAGGCGCGCCGTAGCGCGGGTGTGCTCGGGGATCACGTGTGGCTCAGCGCAGAGCACGCGGGTGACTGGCGTACGCACGCGTACGAGGTGGCGCTTGCTGCCGACCGTGCGGCGCGGAACGCGCGGGATGCGGTGCGCGCTCTGGAGCGGGAAGAGTCCGCGATCGTGACGGAGCAGGGGCTGGCGGGGGAACGCGTAGCGGCGGCAGGTGCGCATCTGGCGCGGTTGCATGCGGGGGAGGTCCAGGCCGGTCGTGGCGCGTGGCTGTCCGAGGACGGCGAGGCGGCGATGGTGTTCACGCTGCCGGGGGACGCGTCGCACGACGTAGAGCGGATTCCGGGGGGAGTGCCGGCGGATCAGATCACGGGGCACGCGGCATTCGTCGATGTGCTCGGGGACGCTGTGGCCGCGCGGGATGAGCGGCGCGCCCTGACGGCAAAGGACGTTCCCGGCCGTAACCGCATGGGTGGCCACGGCCCGGATACGGACCTGCGGCGCGCCATCGTGAACGCGTCCAAAGGGTTGGACGCCAAGCCCTGGAAGGCGCCGAAGGTCCCGGAGGCCGGAACGCCGTTGGATGTCGAGACCCTGGCGACGTGGGACACGGTGGGGGATGTTGTGGCGGAGACCGAGGCGGCCCCCGGGGTGTGGCTGCCCATGGCTGCCGTAAGCCTCGCGGAAGTGTCCATGGCCAACGGGTGGACCGTGGCAATGCAGCGCGACGGGGGCACGGTCGCGGTGCGGGTGGCGGGGGCGGCGGTCAAGAAGGGTAAGCCGCTGCCGTACGAGCTGCGCGCAGTGTGGGTTGACGGCGTGTGGAGTGAGGACCGCTCGGCGGCGTGGGTGTCCGGGCGGCGGGTGACAGCCAAGCGGGCGTTGCTGTGGTCGGCGCCGGTCAAGGTCGGGCGCGCGGGTACTCATCAGGAACCGTCGCTCCTTTCCACGGTGCAGCACAAAGCGGAGCCGGGGACACTCGGGGTGCGCACACCGGAATGGTCGGCACCTGCTCCCGCCGGGGTGTCGGACCCAGGGAGCATGGAGGGGTGGGAGGGCGAGGGGGGCGCCCTGGCCGACGGCGAAACGGCGCTCGTGGATGACCCCGGAGTGTATGTGGGTGCCACGGTCGATGGCGGGCAATTCATGCTGGCCGTTCTGACCGGCCGCAACGAAGAGCTTCTCCCGCCGGCAATCCGTGACGAGGCGGTCAGCCAGCGGGCGTACTTGTTCAACGCCGGGAAGGCCGGACTGTGGGTACATGTCACTGGTCCCCGCGATGAGCACACCAGCCCTGCTGAACACGTGGCGACCAGCGACAGTATCGCCGCGTTCGAGGTTGCCTCTCTGACGCCCGAAGCTGCAGATGCGGTCCTGTCCGCGCACGGATGGGAGCGCTGCGGGGCATGGGACTCCGACAACTCCGCACCCGTGACCCTGGCCCCCGCCCCGCTTGCTCTGCCCCGGGTGCCATTGATGCTGGAGGCCGCGCCGGAGCGACTGGCATTGACGATGGGCGCGGATATGGAAGCGGCGTGGCGGCGGGTGCAGGTCGACATGGAAGTCGAGCAGGCCGTGTCCACAGTGCGCGCGCTGGGCTGGTCTGTGGCGTTCGTGGATGTCGTCAAGGCCTGCGATGGGCTGCCGGGGGTGTTCGCCGAGGAGGGCGGCACGTTCCGGAAGGTAGGCGCGGTCGGCAAGCGGGGTGCGCGGGTGAAGGCTGACCGCGTACAGATGCTGCTTGCTGCCGGGTTCCTGCGGGCGGAGCCGTCCGGCATGGTCACTGCGACGGCGGACGGACGGGAAGCGGTACGGCTGTGTGCTCTCGCGCCCAAAGAGCTGCACGCGTCGGATCGTGAGGCGCACGCCGCTCGGCTCGCAGAGGCGAAGCGGAATCGGTACCTGTCCCACGAAGGCCGCAAGGAGCGTGCCCGGATGCTGCCGCCGCTGCCGGGCGGGGCGGAGGAGAAGCGGCGCGCGGTGGCCGCGCGTGCAGCTCTGGAAGCGTCGGAGGTGCGTTACCAGGCGCAGCGTATGCGAATGTTCGCAGACCAGGCGGCGCGGGATGTGGAGGCCGCGAACGAACGGGCGCAGAACGAGGTCGCGCTTTTGCGAGGGCTGGAGGCGGCCGAACGGGCGTGCCGCGAGTGCCCAGGGGTGTACCCGGTCGAAGCACGCTGCGAGGCCTGCCGGGACCGTGCCGCGCAGGGGCTCCCGCTGTGGGACGGGCTGGCGCTGCCCCCGGTGCCGCTTCCGGTGATCCGCGCCGGGGTATCCGCTGTAATGCCCGTGCCAGCAGCCCCGGAAGCTCCGGCGGCGGATGAGCCGGGCGAAGCCATGCCTGATCCGGAGAGGCACCGCACCTCGGAAAGCCCACAGAAGGCCATCCGGGAGCGATCCGAACAGCACACCCCCCGTGAGACCAGGGTGGATCAGGCCGCAGCCTCCCCCAGCGGATATAACGAGACGCCCCCCGCCCCGGAACTGCGCACGGCCCCCGCGCCAACGCCGGGACCAGCACCGGCCCCGGCAACACCAACACCCGCGCCCGACGCCCCGACCGTCGACCCCACCGCCAGCTCTGGCGACCGCACCGAGAAGTCGCCGGAGGAGATCACGGAGGGAGCCACGGTGGCTGAGGAGTCGACCGGGGGGGAGCCGGCGGAGACGTCCGCTCAGGTGTTGGCGGGCATGGCGCGTAATGCGGGCGTGCTCTTCCATGAGGCTGCCGACCGGGGTTGGGACGTCCGCGCGGAGCGGCATTGGATGGGCCGCGCATGGGTGCGCCGTGTCGTGATCACGGGGCTTGTAATGGTGCCCAAGGGGGTGGAGGAGGCAGAGCACGTCGCGGCGTGGTCGGAGGACAAGGGCGGCTTTATGTCGTCGGCGTCGTCGGCCGGTTTCAAGGATGTCCGGTCGGCCGTTGCTGCTCAGATGCCCGTGAGCCGTGAGGCGGAGGAGTCCGGCCGGACCGTGTGGGGGCGGGATGCCGCTACCTGGGTACGTGAGATGAACACGGCGGTTGCGAAGATCACGGCCGGTCTGGCGGACGTCCGCGACGCGTACAACGCGCTGGACGGTACGGGGCCGGTCGGCCGTCGGGCCGTCGAGATAGCGGGGGCCGCCTACCAGGAAGCGGCGGATGCGGAGCGGCGCGCCGTCGACGCCGTCCAGGCCGCCCAGGCGTGGCTCGCCGACTCCAACGGCGAGGATGCGCGCGGGTGCGCTGCCTGGCGGCGCGTGATCGGCCTCGCCACTAAGCGGGTGACCGACGCGGCCGAGACGATCGCGGGCGCCGTCGACCGCGCGGAGTGCGAGGAACTCGCCGCCCCCGTGATCGTGGAAGCTCAGGACCGGCTGAACGCGCAAGAGGCGGCATGGCGTGAGCGCCTGGCGGCCGAGGGCCGTTCGCCGACGGCGCGCGGGTACGGCTCCCTGATCTACATGTTCGAGGACTCCGCGCGCGACTGGGCGGCTTGGTTCGATGGCTACACGGATAACAACGGCGTAGCCCACGCCCCCCAGGGTGACGCGTCCCTGTCGATGGTCGCGCAGTACGACGCATGGGGGGCCGACAAGGCCGCCCGCTCGAACGGCCGTCAGGTGTCGTTCCCGTCGCGGTACACATACGCCTCTAACCTGGCGAGCGACCGGCAGGACGCGGCGGCCGTGGCGTTTGCCCTGGCGGTCGGTGAGCACATCGCGGCGCCGGACGATGACGACGTGTCCCCGATGGCCCGGGGTACGCGTGCTCTCCTCGCCGACATCGCGGCCGTGCGCCGGAACCCGGAGGGGTTCGCCACGGCGAATGAGCGCAAGCACCTTGCCGAGTGGGTCAAGAACCCGCACGACGACGACCACCGCCCCCGGGCGGCCGGGTTCGCCGAGCATGCGCCGGAGCTGTGGGAGGCGTACGAAACGGCGGCACGGGCGTATGCGGGTGTGCAGCACTTCCGGCACGCCCTTGTGTGGGATCGGAAGCACGCGGCTGAGCGGGCCGAGGAGATCAAGGAAGCGGACGCCGAGGGGCTCGCCAGTCTGACGGCCGCCCGCGAGGCGCGCCGGGCGTCGGGGCGTGAGGCGGAGGAGTGGGCGGCGGCCGTCGAGCGGTTCACCACGGCCCGTGTGCGGGTGCATGAGGCATCAGCGCTCGCGGCCGGGGATGTGGAGCGGGCCGAGGCGTGCGGGGAGCGCGTACGCGAGTCTGACGCGCTGGCGGATGACGTGTGGTCGGCCGTTCGGTTCTGCCGTGAGGCGTACGACGACGTCCACCGTGCGAAGCGCGACGCCGACCATTACGCGGAGTCGGCGGAGATCTATCGGGAAGCCGGACGGCTCGCGGACTACGTGGCCGAGTGCGTACGGATGGAAGACGCGGCGCAGCGTGCCGAGTCGGGGCGTGAGGAGACGCTGAACCTTTACGGGTGCGCGTTCGAGGACGCCACGAGGGCCGAGGAGGCCCGGCAGACGGCCTGCGCGGCGGACGTCGCCGGGCAGGTCGCCGCCGTCGTCGAGGTGATCGCGTTTCACCAGTCGCCCGGCGTCGTTGGCCGCGTCGTCTGCCAGTGCGGCGTCGTGCACGCGGGGTACTTCCCACTGCGCTTCCGTGGCCTCAAGGGCGAGCAGCCGTCCGGTATGGCTGACCTGACCGACTGGGACATTGACGACGCGTTGGCCGCCCGTGGGCTGGCCGCCTCGGTCGACCGTGACCAGTGGTCGCGCGGCGTCCTGGTCACGACCGAGGACGGCACGGCCGGTTTCGCTACCCGCATCCCGGTGACGATGGACCGGTCGGCGGCCGAAGCGTACGAGGCCAGCCGCGCGGAGCGGCAGGAGGCGGCGCAGGCCACGCCCGTCGAGGAGGAGGCGCCGGAGGCCGTAGACGGCCAGGAGGCGGACGAGGAGGGCGCGCTGGCAGACCTGTCGCCCCTGCGGGCTCGTGAAGCAGTAGAGGCCCGCACGCAGGCGATCGAGTCTGCGGCCAAGGGCAAGCGCCAGCCGAAGGGCTTCCCGGTTCGGCCGGTGGAGGGGGAGCGCGGGGTATGGGAGTGCGGGGGCCGGTTCTACTCCGTGAGCCACAACGGGCGGGATGAGTCCCTGTGGGGCGACGGCTACCCGAACACGGTGCACGACATCACGGAGGTTCGGGCGCGCCGTGGCGGGTTCGGTCCGGCGGCGCCGATCATCGGGCACGCGCACGGGGCGGCCGATGCCCGGAAGCTCATCCGCATGTACGCCCGTGAGGTCGTCGCGCTGATCGCCGCCCAGGAGGGCGAGGCGGCCGAGGCGGCCCGGGAGGCGGAGCGCGAGCGGATCGCGTCCCTGTCCGGCACTGAGCTGGCGGCCGAACAGGTGGAGCGGGCGCGCGGCATGGTCGCGGCTGTGGCGGACGCTGCAGGGCCGTCGGGTGACCTGGCGCGGCGGACGGCGGCGGCTGATCTGGCGGCGGCCGAGGCACACGCCAGCCGCTACGACACCTCCCCGGCGGACGCCGAGAGGGACGGCCAGGAGGCGGCCGGGGACGCGGAGACGGACGGGCGCAGGGCACAGCTTCGGGCGGCGCTCATCGAGGGCGAGACGATCGCCCCCGTGTCGTTCACCGACCGGCGCGAACCGGCGGGCGGCTGGATCCTGACGACGGCGAGCGGGCACACGTTCCGGCTGCGCCCCGTGACGTACAGCCTTCCGGATAAGGACCAGTGGGAGGCCGGTCACGACGCTGACGGCTCGCACTGGTGGGCCGCGAACCTGGAGGACCAGCCCCTTGCCGCCGTGCTGGCCCGGATCCGTGAGGACTCGGCGACCCGCACCCGGTTCGCTTCCCTATGGGCCCGGTACGGGCACCTGACGGCGCATGCCCCCCAGTTCGAAACGACCACAGACCGCGTCCAGCTCGAAGAAGGCGTATACCTGGTCCGCCGGTTCGGCTGCATCGGCCTTATCGCGTCGTGCCGGTGGGGCTGGGAACACCTGACCGACCCGGACGGCGCGCAGGGCCGCACCGGTGACGACTGGTCCCGGAAGGGCCCGGACAACCGGCAGTACGTCGCTGAGTGGAAGATCTGGCACCTTGCCCAGGGCGCCATTCCGAACGCGCCTCTTCGCGTCGTGGCCCGGCTCACGGACGACATGACCGGCACGCCGGACGCCTACTGCGATGCGTCGGCGCCGTACGTCGGCAAGTGCAGCGCGAAGCGCTCGGGTGCCCGGTACACGGTCGCCGTCGTCACTGACCAGGGGAGCGAGCTTGGCCGCTACACCGTGTGCGCGCGGTGCCTGTCTCACCGGCTCCTGAACGAGGAGGACGGCCGCGACGGGCGCACTGGTCACCGCGACGTTCAGAGCCTCGCTCAGGCCCTCGCCAAGGGGGATCCCAGGGTGTGCGCCCTGCACTGGGAGCAGTGGCCCGACCGGATCGCCGAGGTTGCCGGACAGATGCTGTCGGCCGCCCTGGACGCCGGGGAGGTAGCGCCGTGGCCCGCTCAGGCTCTGGTCGATCAGATCATCGCCGAGGCGTGCGAAGCCGGGGATGACCGCGCCAAGCGTGAAGCGCGAGCGGAGGTGAAGGCTGCGGGTGGGAACGCGAAGGCGCAGAAGCGGGCGGCGGAGGAGGCGGCCGAAGCCCGCCAGGACCGGGCCGCGCTGGTCGCCGGGCAGGGCGCGGCCGGGCGCGCGTTCTCAGCTCGGATCCGGGCGGAGTCGGCGCGTAAGGAGACCGTCCGGCACCTGGAGGCGGGAGACCGGGCCAAGGCGGAGGAGGCAGCGGGGGCGGCATCGGAGTGGGCGTCCGTCGCCATCGAGGCGGCCGAGGCCGCGAAGGCTGCCGGGTACGGGCCGACCGAGGACGAGGCCCGCGCGGACATGGAAGCGGCGAATGAGGCCGCCCGCGCGGCCGTCGCTACCCTCGCCGGACTCGCCGGCTCGGGGGTGGAGGGTAGCGACGC
This sequence comes from Streptomyces sp. NPDC044064, assembly GCF_056434245.1. Lineage (NCBI taxonomy): Bacteria > Bacillati > Actinomycetota > Actinomycetes > Kitasatosporales > Streptomycetaceae > Streptomyces > Streptomyces sp. NPDC044064. Next base: position 10,878 of record NZ_JBWKFN010000009.1, on the reverse strand, counting down.
GGCGCCGGAGCCTGCCGAGGAGGCGCCCAGGGTCGTCGACGTCAACGCGCTGACCGTCACCCCGCAGGACCGCGACGGGGAGCCGTCCCGGTATGAGTTCACCGTCACCGGCCCCGGGCTGACCGTCGGCGATTACAAGATTTCCCACGACTGCCAGGGCAAAGGCGCGCGGGGGATCATGTGGCGGGCGACCTGGCACGGCGTAGAGCCGTCGGGCCGCTGGGACGTGATCAGCATCGGTTCCGGTGAGGGCAAGGGCGCGGCTCTGGCGGCCGTCGCCGAGCATGCCGCCGAGACCGGCGGGGACCTGGCGGCCGGGTTCGCCGTCGCCCGCCGCATGCACTATGACGCAGGGCTGTGGCTGCTGCCGAAGGTCGGGGAGTCGGAGGCGATCGAGTACCACCCCGACGGCTCGTGGACGATCGCCGCTGAGACCGGCGCCCAGTACACGGTCCGCTGGGAGTGGGAAGGCCGCGACCCCTCCAACGACCTGGCACCGCTCCTGATAGAGGACGAGCCGGGGTCCCTGGTCGCATCCTGCACCGCCGTCGACGGCTACATGTCTGCATGGGCGCCGATGCTCGAACGGCTCCGCCTCCACGCCGGGGCAGTTGCTGATGGGGTGCCGCACCGGGCGGCCATCACCCTCGGGGGGCCGGGCCGATCGTGGGTCGAGGCATGGTGTGTATGCGGCTGGACCGAGCGCACCGACGTCGCCAAATACGCCGACCGCGCCCCCGCTGGCGAGGCGCTGGCCCTGGCCCACCGCCGGGCCCACGACCCGGAGACATCCGCAGCGGACGCCCACGCGTTCGGGGCCGAGACCGAACACGCAGAACTCCCTCCGTCGGCAATACATGACGACGCCCCCACGCCGGCCGCGCCGGAGATCCCGAGCGTCTACATGGCGGTCCCGGCTGCCCGTGCGGCGGCGGTCGACCTCGCCGAATCCGCGTGGGGTGTCGAGTGCGACCGGCACGGGCCGGTGACGGTGTGGGTCGACATGCACGGCGAGACGTGCCCGCAGCACCGTGCCGGATGGTGCGAGACCCGCGCGGACGCCGAGCACGCAGCCACCCTGCACCTGGACGCGCACGCGCGTCGAGATGCGGACGTCATGACCCCGGCCGAGATCGAGCGTGCGGAGGCGCTGAGCTGGTCGGCTGCACAATCCGACATTGTGAATTGGGTCGCAGACGGCAAGGTCGGTGAGTACCCGGACGGGTTCTTTGCCCTCGATGTCGCCTACGACAAGCCCGACGTTTCCCGGAAGCTAAACCGCAACCGCGTGCTGAACCTGTGGGCGTCCGGCCGCCTGCTGGTCGACCTGGACGCGAACGGGGCCCGCCGCTTCACCCTCTCCCCGGAGACGGAGGCCGCGCGCAAGCTCTACAACCAGGCGCGGCGCCTGCGGATGATCGAGGCCCCAGCGAAGGACAACTCCTTTGGCGTGTCGAAGGCAGAGCGCGACGCCTACCCGCTCATGTCGGAGCGGCGCACCTTCGACGGGGAAGAGCCCTGGCAGGAGGCGCCGGAACACGACGTCCGGATCATCTGCCACGACGGTGACAAGGTGTCTGCATACAACCGGGGTCACTCCCTGCGGTGCGTGTGCGGCTGGATCCAGTACCGGCCGGAGGCGGACGCGAACATGGCCGAACGGCTCGCGGCCGAACACGTCAACCCTGCGCCTGAAGAGGCGCTGGAAGCGGCGCCGGTCGAAGAACTGCGGGCGTACATGTTCAACGCGGGCAAGGCGGGCCTGTTCGTTCACGTCACCGGTCCGCGTGAGGAGCACGTGAACGCGGATGAGCACGTGGCCACGTCGGCCAGTGTGGAGTCATTCAAGGTGGAGGCGCTGACCGGCGCGGACGCCGATACGGCGCTAGCGGCGGCCGGCTGGGAGCGGAGCGGCCCGTGGGACGAGGACCGGTCGGCGCCTGTACAGCGTGCCGCGCCGGCCGCCGAGGCTGACCCCGCGCCGGTCGTGCTTCCGGCGGTACCGCTCACGCCCACCACGGCCCCGGTATGGCCCGCGCTGCCCGCCGGTGAGTCGGCCGAGACGAGTGGCGGTCGCACCCGCCTGCAGGTCCTTGAGGCAGAGGAGACCCGACCCGCCCGCCACGCACCGAAGCGGGACGAGAAGCCGAAGCCGCCGGAAGGACAGCAGGAGCAGGGGGCTTTGTTCGACCTTGCTCAGCCGGAGGCCCAGAGGCCCGTCACCACCCCGGACAATGCTCTTGAGCAAGATGAGACAGCGACAGCACGCATGGTCGCGAACCGGCTCCCCGATCTCCCACCGCTGCCGACGTTGGCCCGCCTGCCCCACCAGGACAAGGAAGCGGTACGCCGCATCCGCAAGGACTACGAGCAGATCCGGGAGTCGCTGGACGGCATCCGCGACGGGAACCCGCCGACCGCCGACGCCCGCGAGGACCTGCGCCGCGTCCGCAGGCAACTCGACTACATCGCACAGCGCCTGACTCGGGAACTTCTTGGCGACCACGAACAGGTGAACGTCGCCCGCGCAGGCATGCTCGACCTCGGCACCGCCCTTGATGAGGCGCTGCAGACGCTCCCCGACCGCGCCCCGCAGCCACAGGGCGACGGCCCCAACGGCGGCACCTTGTACCACCCATGGGATCTGCAGGACGGCGACCTAATCTCCTTCCAGGCCGATGACGGCGTCAACAACCGGATCGCCCCGTACTACGGCACATTCCGCAGCGCTTCGTCGACGTTCGGCAGCCGCACCCAGGTCTCCTACGAGGGCCGGGAGTGGAACGAAGACCGACATCAGTGGGAGAACCGCGGCATCCGCCACACTGTCACCATGCCGCAGCGCGGCCTGGTGGAGAAGTTCACCCCGGAGCAGTGGGACGCCTGGCGGCGCCCGGGCCAGACCGACAACGGCTCCGTCGACGCCGACACGAGTACAGGCACCGCGCAGGTCCCGGACACTCCAATCCGACAGACCTCGCCAGCAGACATGGCCAACGCCGACGGGGCTGAAGCAGACGGTAGCCCCAAGGACACGGAGGTCAGAACGCCCAGCCCAGGCGGAGACCGGCCGAACACCGGCGAGAGCGGTTCATCCGGTGCCGACCCCCTGGACGCGCTCACCCTTGGGGACGTGCCTCCGGCTGTCGCCACCGCACCGCTGGAGGACTCCAGGACACCGGTGCCGCACCCCTCCACGGCGGCCGCCGAAGAGGCCCCGCACCTGCCATTGAGACAAACGCTCACCACCGGCAGCCAAGGACCCAGCCCCGACCTCGCGCCGGAAACCACAGGCAGCAGGTCCACCGCCTTGCCGCCCGCAGATCAGCAATCCGGCGCTGCCGCAACTGGCACCGACGCGGTCCGTCCTGAAGACGGCACGCCCTCTCCCGAAGCGGACCACCCAAACCCACGGGAGACCGCCGACCAACGGGCCGTCACACCAGCGACTCTTGCGCCACGCCCCAAACCAGATAGGCAACGCCGCGCCCAGGAGATCGCCGACGCCGCTACCGCCGCGACCCGCCCTGAACAGGTCAGAGACCTTTGGGAGTCGGCACGCAGCGAATCACTGCCCCCAGATACCCCGGTTGACACGCCCGACGGGACAAAGCCGCTCCGGTCCTACCTCACGGTCCGTGGCCAGGACCTGGCGGCGCGCACCGCTGCGACAGACCCCACGCATGCCGCAGAACACCCCGCACCGCCGCCCGACGACACGCCCCCGGCCGCAGGCACGCCAGAGCGGCCTGAACCTCACAACGCGGACATGGCCGAAGCCGAACCGGTCCAGGAAGCCGCTCTGTACGAGCTCGCCAGTTCGGCCCTCGGCAGCGAACAAGCGCCCGCGGCGCCCACCGTGCTCGCAGACCTCGATGGGATCACCATCTACCACATGGTCAGTGCCGAACCGCCAGAGGCAACCGACAGCCATGTCGGCTCCCGGTGGCTCTACCTGGGCCTGACCGACGACACCTCCAACCCCTTCATCCCGATCGCGGTCATCTCCGACGCGGACCTCTCCCGCATCGCAGCCCCAGACTTCGAGCACGCGGTCTCTACATGGGCACATGCCGCCGAACCCGGACTGGTCAACCTCTCCGACACGGCAGCGCCCGTCAGCGGCCCCAGCCAGCAAGAACACCACACCGAAGCAGCCGCCGCAGCGACGAAGGCCCCCGACGCCCCCGCGGGCCTGGACGAGAAGTCCATCGCTCGCACAACACGCCAGAAACTGCCAGATCTTCCCGAGTTGCCCCAGCCGTCCCAGAGGCGCCCGAATCAGGCCGCAGTGACAACGGAGCGAAACAGACGAGTCCTACAGCCATACGAACACGCCGCACGGGCCCTCAACAGCGTCATTGAAGGACATCCAGTAACCGGCGATGCCCGCGAAGACCTGCGTCGAGCACGCCACTACCTTGACGATGGCGCCCAAGCCCTGGCCGAGTACGACAGTCACATGCCGGACTCCGCTCATGCCCGATCCGTCAGGGCGGAGCTGGATGATTTGGGCATGGGCATCGAGCAAGCATTGGCCGCGCTGCCCGAGCGCCGCCCGCAGCTGCTCGGAGACGGACCCAACGGCGGAGCGCTCCTGCACCCGTGGGACCTCGCCGACGAAGACTTGATCAGCTTCCTGGGCACCGACCCCAGGGCGCCAGACGACGAAGCGAAGCTCTACGCAGGGCGCTTCTGCCGCCATTTCATGCCGGATCTCAAGTGGAACGAACTCGGCAGCACCCCCGTGCAGTTCGAGCTGATGTCCTGGAACGAGATCCGACAGGAGTGGGAAGCAGACGGGCTCGAGCACTACGCGACCATCCCCGCCGGCGGGCTCGTAGAGCGCCTCACTCCCGCGCAGTGGAATGCATGGCGTCGCCCGCAGCAGGCATCCCCGGCCACGTTGGTTGACGAAACGACGCCGGTGAAGGAGACCACCGATGAACCTCGCCCGCCGAGCACCAGCGCCGACCCAGACGTCGCGACACCCCGCCACGGCGCACCCGACCACGGCGGAGCGGGTGAGTCCGACGAGACCCAACTAGCCCTTCTCCGTGCCGACATTGCCACCGACGCGGATGACGGCGTCCGTAGCGGCCCGGCGCAGGACAACGACGGCGGCGGTATATCCGAACCCCATAGCCGCGACGACTCGGTCGCCTCCCAGCGCCAGTCGCCAACGGCAGTCCGGCCGGAGCCCACCCCACCTCGCGCGGACCTCCTTCAGACCCGTCCCGCCGGCGCCGAACCTCAGGCCAGCCCCAAGTCGGCGGTCGAACCTCTCCCGGAGTCGCGCACAGAAGATGCTGCCCGCCTAGAGAGGGCCAACACGCCACCTGGTGGGAACGTCGGCACCGCCCCGGAGAAACAAGGCCTCCAGGCCGCGGCCCCGACCACCGAGGACCGAGCCCGCAGGATCCGCGACCGCCTCGACCGGCCCGAAGAACACATCAACGAACTCCGAAAACTGTTCGAAGCCCTCGCTGCCTCAGCAAGCGAGGCCAGCACATCCACGGCGAACGTCTCGAACGGCGCACCTGCAGCGCAGGAAACCAAGCCGGCCCGACAAGGCCTGCCCACAGCCCTCACCCGTGCCCGAGCGGACCTCGACACCCACATTGAGGCGATCAACGACTCCCCGAGCACCACACCACGGACCCGCACCGGGCTCGGCGCCCTCATCGCGCAGATCGACCAGACACTGCCGCAGCTGAACGGAATCCACGCCAGCCAACGCCCCACGCTCCTGAACAGAGCACTCGACCTGCTCGTCCGCACAGCGGCAACCCTCAAGGACCTCGCCGCCCGACTGCATGCTCCGGCGGCCAGCCAACGTATCGAGCAGCTCACACAGCGCCTGCGCGGCAGCCGCCCTCAACCCGCCGCGTCTCTGCTGGCGCCCCGCGGTGATCAGCGGCTCCAGGCCTACGCCACCACCCAGCGCACCATCGAGACCCAGCTGGCCACACCCGGCCTCCCCTCGGCACAGCGACTCGCCCTACAAGAGGAGTGGATCCTCAACCGGGCGCGCTGGCACAACCACTACAAGTCCCACCATGGAGAACCACCCGAGGGACTCATCCCTCACGACGGGAACCGGATCGCCGGCTACCCCACGACACCTTCCCTACGCCCCAGAATCATCCGGGAGCTGGTGGACCACCTCCGCAGGCGGGCCACGGATCTTGCCTCAGTACCAGTGACCGCTGCCCAGGCGGAGCTCTTCGTGATCCTGGCCGCCGCGTATGAGCAACAATCGCCTCCGACGCCCACGACAGCCTCACCCCAGGCACCCCTGAGTACTTTCCGCTCGCAGCAGGCCGCAGACCGCCTGGACGTCAGCGTTGCAGCGCGCCGCCTGGCCGAGGAGGCGACCAAGCGAGCCGCCCACACAGCCGGGGCTGCGCCCCCGCCTCGTACTGGCGGCCGCACGGTCCCTACACACTCGGAGCAGCAGAGGACTACGCATCCCGCCTCTGCGCACGCAGGGCGTGGTCCTTCCCCGAACTGACGCTCACCGCAGCCGACGTTCCGGCAATCCCGGACCCGCCAGGCCTACACCCGCGACACCGAAGCGACGCCAAGGCGCCCCTTCATTGCACCAGACCCCACTGACAAGCTAGATTGCATCCGAAGCCGGCGTGCCTAGGTTAGGCATTGCCTCGCCACAGCAAGGGCAACTTCAGCTGCCGAGCGCTGGGCCACCGCCGCCCGAACGGAGCTGCACCCCGCTCCCAACGACAAACCGACAGACGGAGCGAGCCATGTCCAGCACCCCGAGCTTGAAGGAACAGTTCCTCCAGCGGCTCAGCAGTCTGCCCGAGGTCATCACCTTCCAGCAGATCGCGGATGTGACCCTCCGGGACGTGGACGCAGTCCGACGGTGGCAAAAGGTGCCTGGCTTTCCCCCAGAGGTCGACCAGAACGGACCCCACGGAGCCAGGCGCTACAACCGCGACCTGTTCGGCACCTTCTACATCAACGCGAGACTCTCTGCAGAGGAGTCCGGCACCGCGCCAGGCCCCAAGACTGGCGACGCCCTCGGGCAGATTCCCGAAACCCCTGGGCTCCGCCTGACCGCCGGCGAGATCGCGGCCCTACGCAGGGTCAGCATCACCGCCGTCCACAAAGCAGCCTCTGGCGACGGTTTCCCAAGGCCAACAGGCGTACGCAGCGTGTGGCGGACGGTGAAGTCGCTCATCGAAGCAAGCCAGTCAGACCCAGTTCCGGAAGAGGAGCTACTCAACCACGACGTCAAGCAGCCCACCCTCGAACGTCTCTCCCATAACGGAATGCTCGAGCGCACGCGCGAGATTCGCTACCGACTCACGCCGGCGGGCCGCAGAAACTCGCCTCGTCTCGGAACCAAGCAGTATCTCGCCTGGGAACTCCTCAAGAACTGCTATCCCCATTCGCTGCCTATTGATGACATCGTCAAGGCCGGGATTTCGCGCACCAACTTCGCCGCCATGGTCGCACGAGGTGATGCAGAACTGGCCCCCAGGGTCACCTACCGTCTGACCGCCGAAGGCCGCGCCAACGACCCGGTGGAGGAAGGGCACGGCGAAGGCGAGTACGAGTACGACGCAGCCCAAGTTGCGCGCTTCTACCGGGGTGAGCACCAGGGCGAAAGCCGGCGCGTAGGCCCGCTGACCGCTGGCCACCTTGAGCAGTGGGCGCAGCAGGTCGGCGATACCTGCCTTCGCGTCGAGATCGCCCAAGTGGCAGGGCGTGCCGATGACTGGGTCGCGAAGGGGTTGAACCGTGATGGCGCTCCCGCCCCCCTCGGACGAAGGCAGCTCAAGGTTGGCCGGAGCGCCTACGAGTACGACACCCGCGCGATCGTCGACTGGCTCAAGGAGCTGTTCTCCATCCGCTGATCTTGTCTGGGTTTCCCGGCTTCAGCCATGGCGGGAAACGCATCCTCGGCAAGTCGCGGGCTGCCGCGGGAGTAGGCGCAGCAGCGAGAAGGTCCGTTCCGCTGCGCGTGGGCTGGTGAACCCGCGAACTGAGCGATCACGAGAATAGTGATCGTTTCACAGGCGAGGTCAAGCCGAGTGCCGAGCGTGGTCTTGTCATCCAGGCCAGCACGGCCAACGGCAAGTGCCACGCTTCCCACTGGTCCGCCTCGGAGAGCGGATCGCCGACTGCTCTGTGACACCTCCGTTGCCTCGACGCCGACTTCCCAGCCGACGCCCTGGCGGCGAAGGTCGGAGCTCCGGCCAGGTTCGTGCCCGAAGCCTGCTGGCCACTCCTGGTTGCAACCCCCTGGCTTGCCGACGCCTTCGCGCAGCCGCGCGGGGCCTGATCCTCTGGGCAGCCCGGACATCCGGACGGCATCAAAGAGGGAGAGTTGGCAGCGCATGAGACGAGGCTGCGGCGGCCCGTTTGCCGCTCCACAGCGCCGGAGGCTCTCCTGCCGCCCGCCCCTCGTCGCCCGTACGCCAGCCCAGGCGTAGGCCAGCCCAACGAGGCGGCAATGGAGCAAGGTGCTCAAAGGGTGCCACATGGGCACAGCGCCTGTGAAGCGATCTTGCTCTTCCATTCAATCCTGTCCTGCCAGCTATCGAATGGAGTGCAATAGAAACATAGTTTGCAGGTGCCGAATGGATCGGACCAGGGTCGAACCCGGCCCCTGATCACTCCCACCTGGAGATTCCATGACCATAGCCCCGGCCGCCCCTGCGCCCGACAAGGCACGCAAGCTCCAGTACCCCATGGCGTCTGACTACGTGAAGGACTGGACCGCCAAGCGGGCCCTCAAGGAGTTCATCTCCAATGCGATCGACGCGTCCTCCACCTACAGCGTTACCTGGTCAGAGGGACTCCTCACGATCGAGGACGACGGGCCCGGCATTCCCAACGAGGGCCTGCTGTTCGGCGGCTCCACCAAGGACGTCCGCCACATCGGACAGTTCGGCGAAGGCCAGAAGCTCGCCCTCCTCGTACTCGCTCGTGACTCCCAGATCGGCTCGGTAACCGTGGAGACCGTGGGCTACGGCTTCAGTGCTGAACTGGAGGACAGCGACCTGCTCAAGAACATCGGGGCGTACGGCAGCACGTGCGGCACCCGGGTGCTGACCCTCACGTTCACGGACAGCCAGCGCGTCCAAGGCACACGCATCACGGTCGAGTGCGACCAACAGCTCGCCGAGGAACTCCGCTCCGAGATCCGCTACCTGAACGAAGCGAACTACAGCCCGCCCCAGGGCACAGCGTCCATCGTCCTCGACGGCCAGCCGGGACGAATCTGGGTCGGAGGGATCCTGGTCACCACCGACGCCCGTCTGATCGCCAGCTACGACCTCCCTCTGGCCACCGCGAAGGAGCATCAGAACCGCGACCGCACGATCGTCAGCAGTCGGGTCCTAGAACAGCACATCCAGGCCGCGCTCGCCCAGTGCACGGACCCCGGGGTCCTCACGAGGTTCGTCGACCACGCCCTCAACGACGGTGAACTCGCCGGGCCCGAAGCGTTCTTCACCAGCGCCACCTCCTATGAAGTCCGACAGACGTTCCGCGAAATCGGCCAGACCCGATGGCCAAACGGGCGGATCTACCACAACGCCCGCAACCTCGCGCAGGAAACTGAACTCGGCCTTCAGGACCGAGGATGGAAGTGCGTCACCAGCGGACTGAACCCCACCGAGCACCGGGCCCTCATGCACCTGCTCGGTGTGGGGGACCCTCCCCAGGCCGAGGCAGCCTCCCGAACCCGCGAAGCCCCCACCCGCACCACCATCTGGACCACCATCACCAAGCTCAGCCACACGCGCCGCAGAACCCTGGACCTCGCCCGAGGCATCATGGAGGCCACCTTCGAACGCGGTTGCCTGGGCACCCTCCGAGTCTTCACCCACCACGAGGCCGGGCTCAACGGCTGCTCGGCACGCGGCGCCTACTGGCCCGCAACGGACACGGTCGGCATACAGGACCACCTCCTCGACGACCTCACCGACACCCTCCAGACCCTCTTCCACGAGCACGGTCATCGGTACGCCGCCCGAACCCCCGGCTTCCAGAGCTTCTTCGACCGCACCCGGGAATTCGAGAGGGCACTCTGCACCACCGCATCTATCACCCTCACCCAGTTGGGCAACCGAGAGCACCGGAAGATCCCGCTCGTCGACGCAGAGGTCTGGGACACGGAGAACCTGCCCGCCGGGGCCCACCTCACCACCCCCCATCGGGAAGCCAACCCGGTGCGCACCGCCGCCCTGCGGCGGGAGCACGCCAAGGCACAAGCGCCCGAGCCACGCCGTCTGCTAGCGGACCTTGCCACGGCGCGTCTGGCGTCCGTCCGCGAGGAGACCGGCAAGACCCTGGCCGAACTCATGACGCCCCTCGCCCTGCAGACGCGTCACCTCGGGCTCATCACCCGCCCACACCCCGCCGGATACCGACGCTCGTACGGATTCGCCACGCTCCCCGAGTACGCCAAGTCCGAGGCCCTCGGCCGCCTTCTTGGCATCCACCCGCCCGTCTTCTACCTGGCCCACATCGCCGTCGAAGGCCCCCTGTACAACGTCAGAAACAAGCGCGACCTGAGCTGGCGCGAACCTCTCGCGTCCGGAGCCGCAAGTGCCGTTCGCGCCCTGCGTGAGCTTGGCGGCGCCTATGCCGCGCAGGCTGACGCTATCGAGGCCATGGCCGCCGGTCGAACGCCCTACGACGCCGAGGGCAAGTGGCTGGCACCGGTCACGGCGCTCATCAAGGCGGAGATGGACCGCCTCAAGTAGCCCTCAGCACAGCCGAAGTCGGGGGGGGGGGGGGGGGGGGGGGGGGAGGGGGGGGGGGTGGGGGGGGAGGGGGGGGGGGGGGGGGGCGGCGGAGGGGGGGGGGGGGGGGGGCTGGAGGTGGAGGGATGGTCGATGC
>NZ_JBWKFN010000008.1:181329-326799 GCF_056434245.1 Streptomyces sp. NPDC044064 | reverse complement strand
GAGCCGGTCCCCGGGGCGACGTCTTCCGGTTCTCCGGGCCCGTACGGCGTCGACACCGATGCCCTGGAACAGGCCCTCATCGACGCCCTCACCCGCGACGCGCGCCTGAGTGCGGCCGCCCTGGCCGCCCGAACCGGCCACCCGGAGAGCACGGCGCGCCGCCGCCTCGCCCAACTGACCGCCCAGGGCCGCCTGATCACCCAGGTCCTGGTCGATCCGCGCCGCCTCGGGCTGCCCATCGAGGCCAAGCTGCTGCTGCACGTGGCCCCCGACCATCTGGCCGCCGCCGGGCAGGCGCTGGCCGACCACCCCTCGGTGCACGGTGCGTTCGCGACGTCGGGACCCTCGAACCTGCACGCGGCCGCGTACTTCCCGGACCTGACAGCCCTCTACGGCTTCCTCTCCCGCGACCTGGTCGGCCTGGGCATCACCCACGTCGAGACGGCCATCGTCAGCCGCGCCGCCAAACGCACTCCCGCGCCGGTCCAGCCGGTGCCAGGTGGCCAGGGCCGAGTGAACGCCACACCAGTAGGGCCTTGTTAGGTCGTGTCGTAGGGCTGCCATGGGATGGGCTGTCTGCAGGTCGGGCAGGTGCCGGTCCAGGCAGCCAGGATGTGCTGGAGAAGGTCCAGGGTCTGGTAGAGGGTCAGGCCCTGGCAGGGGCTTTTGGGCAGGTCCGCTGTTCGGTCAGGAAGAGATGGGCGGCGGTCACGAGGGTGACGTGCCGGTGCCGGCCGACGAACGCGCGCCCTTCGAAGTGATCGAGTCCGAGAGCGGTCTTCAGCTCCCGGCAGTCGTGCTCAATGCGCCAGCGTGACTTCGCCGGCCGGACCAGATCGCGGGCGGGAATGTCGGCGGGCAGGTTCGAGATCCAGTACTTCACCGGCTCCGCCTCGTCCTCGGGCCACTGGGCGATCAGATGGACCAGTCCGATGACACCGTCCGCGGCAGGCTTCGGCCGCCGCCCGGCCAGCCGGACCTGCAAGAACACGAAACGGGAGGCCATGGCTGCTTTGGAGCCTTTGCGCCAGGTCACCGTCACGGCCCGGTCCCGCCCGGCAGCCAGGACATGTTCACGCAGACTCACCGCCCGGGTGCGATAGCGGGGCAGCGGCCGGGGCCCGAGCCCGCCGTAAGACGGCTCATAGGGCTCGGCCGATGCGGCATGGGCGGTAAGCTCTCCCTTGACCTGCAACGCGTAGGCCAGGCCCCGTCCTTCCAAAGCGCGACGGAAGCCGGCGTTCGCGCCGTAACCGGTGTCCGCGACCAGCACCGCGGGCCGTAAGCCCAGGGCGGCCAGTTCATCGAGCATCTCAAGAGCGAGCTGCCACTTGGGCCGGTGATGCTCGCCTTCGGGAATCCGGCAGCGGGACCGCCGGTCCACTGCATCAGGCCCGTCCCAGCTCGGGGGCAGAAACAGCCGCCACGACAGCGGACAGGAAGCGGTGTCCGAGGCGGCGTGGACGCTGACACCGATCTGGCAGTTGCCGACCTTGCCCAGCGTGCCCGAATACTGCCGGGCCACCCCCGGCGAGGACACGCCGTCTTCGGGGAAGCCGGTGTCGTCCATCACCCAGAGCTGTGGACGCACCACGGCCACTGCCCGGCGGGCCAGCCGTGCCCGGACCTCTCCCACCGGCCAGGTCGAGGTCGTCATGAACTGCTGCAGCTGCTAGTGATCCACACCGAGGCGTCCAGCCATCGGCTGCATCGACTTCCGACGCCCGTCCAGCTGCAGGCCACGCAGATACAGCCCACCCTTCACCCGCTGGTCCGTACGCGCCAGCGGCGTGAACACCTCCCCGGCGAACTCCTCCAACCGGCCACGACACGCAGAGAGTTCATCCGCCCTCATACCCGCAGGGAAGCACCAGGCCACCGACCCGACAAGGCACCTGACAAAGCCCTACTAGGACACCCTGGTCGTGCTGCACACCGGGATTGCCTGCAAATACCTGCCGCAGGAACCCGGTCGGTCTCGCACCGGTCCGCCGCAGCGGCCAGCCGGTCCAGAACCGGCTGGAGTTCGTCCGGTGTGCCGATGAAGGTGCCGGTCACCGTGGGCAGTGAGGGCATGCGGAGTCGCTGAGCTGCTCGAATGCGCAGCACACCGTACGCGGTGTGGTCGGGGCGGCGTTCCAGGCTGTCCAGCCCCGGATGACGTCCGCGGTCGAGGTGAGCTGACGACCTGCGGTCCGCGCGCCGAAGCCCGGCCTGCAGAGCACGGAGCGGCGGATCGCGGGCCGGTGCGCCGGCCGTACGCGTCACGGACCGCCCCCGTCACGGCGTTCCTCCGTCCTGCATCCGTCCTGCATCCGTCCGGCATACGTCCGCGGAAGTACAGGAGGGAGTCCGGGATCGTCCGGGAAAGGAAGAGGACCATGCGAGGACCGTCCGCTGCGCAGCCCGAGGGGCGCGCGCCGGGCCGGGCAGGCGGCACCTACGGCGTGCGGCGCACCGCCGTCATCGGCAGCGGCGTGGCAGGACTCACCGCCGCGTACATCCTGGCCCGGGCCCACCACGTCACCCTGTACGAGGCCGACGACCGGCTCGGCGGCCACGCCCACACCCACGACCTGACCACGCCCGACGGACGGACGCACCGGGTCGACTCGGGCTTCATCGTGCACAACCGCCGTACCTACCCGCAGCTGCTGCGACTCTTCCGTGAACTCGGCGTCACCACACAGGAGTCGGAGATGAGCATGTCGGTGCGGTGCGAGGGCTGCGGCTTGGAGTACGCCGGTGCTCACGGCATCCGAGGTCTGCTTGCCCAGCCGCACAACACCCTGCGCGGGGCCTACCTGCGCATGCTGGCCGAGGTCACCGTCTTCCACCGCGGCGCCCGCAGACTGCTCGATCGGGGCGGTGCCGACGTCACCCTCACCCTGGGCGACCACCTCGACCGGGCGGGCTTCTCGCCGTACTTCAGGGCCCACTTCATGACCCCGCTGGTGTCCGCCGTGTGGTCCTGCGACGCACGGACGGCTCTGCGCTACCCGGCCGCGTACCTGTTCCGGTTCCTCGCGCACCACGGCATGCTCTCGGTGACCGGCTCACCGGTCTGGCGGACCGTCGAGGGAGGCTCCCGCACCTACGTCGACCGGATCGCCGCCCGGCTCCCCGACGTGCACATCTCCAGCCCCGTCCGCGCGGTGCTGCGCCACGCGGACGGGGTCGAGGTGACCGTCCACGACGGGAACACCGCTACCTACGACCATCTGGTCGTCGCCGTCCACCCCGGCCAGGCGCTCCGGCTGCTCGCCGACGTGACCCCACAGGAGAAGGAGGTTCTCGGCGCCTTCCGCTACTCGCGCAATGACACACTGCTGCACACCGACACCACCCTCCTGCCGCGTGCCCCCGGCGCCCGCGCCTCCTGGAACTACCTCATGCCGTCCTGCGGAGCCGACGCCGACCGGGTCCGGGTCAGCTACGACATGAACCGCCTCCAACGCCTCGACGCCATGGACACGTTCGTCGTCACCCTCGGCGGGCAGGATCGCGTCGACCCCGACCGGGTCCTGGCCCGCATGACGTACGAACACCCCGTCCACACGCCGGAGTCGGTCGCCGCCCAGCACCGGCTGCCCGGACTGAACACCCCTGTCACCGCGTTCGCCGGCGCCTACCACGGCTGGGGCTTCCACGAGGACGGCTGCCGCAGCGGAGTCGAGGCGGCTGCCGCACTGGGGGTGATCTGGTGAGCCTTCAGCCGAGTCCTGTACGTTCCAGCCTGCCTGCCCTGTACCCGTGCACCGTGCGCCACACGCGCCGTGCGCCCACCCGGTACGCCCTGCGGCACCGCACCTACCTGTGGCTGGTCGATCTCGACCGGCTCCCCGTGCTGCCGCGTCCGCTGCGACCGCTCGCCCGGTTCCGCGCCACCGACCACTTCACCGGAAGATCGCCCTCGATCCGGGCCGCGCTCGACGGCTTCCTCGCCGAACACGGGATCGACCTCGACGGCGGCAGGGTGACGATGCTCGCGCACGCCCGCGTCCTCGGCCACGTCTTCAACCCGCTGACCCTGTACTGGTGCCACGGGCCCGACGGCGCCCCGCGCTGCGTGGTCGCCGAGGTCCACAACACCTACGGCGGACGGCACGCCTATCTGCTGCACCCCGGAGCGGCCGGCATGGCCACGACCCGCAAGGACTTCTACGTCTCGCCCTTCTTCCCCGTCGACGGCAGCTACGTCATGCGGCTCCCGCCGCCCGGGGAGCAGCTGCGCCTGTCCGTACGGCTGGAACGGCCCGGAAGCCCGCCCTTCACGGCCACGGTCCACGGAACCCGGCGCGAGGCGACCGTGCCCGAGCTGCTGCGGCTCGTGGCCCGCCGCCCCTTCTCGACCCTCGCCGTGTCGGCCGCCATCCGTCTCCACGGCATCCGCCTGTACCTGCGGGGTCTGCCCGTGCAGCCGCACCCGCGCCCCCGCTTCCCGGAGAGTAGGACATGACCACGGCCCCGCCCCGTCACGCACCCCAGCGCGCGAGCGCCGCCCCGGCCGACCACCGTCGTTGGCCGGACGTTGCCGCCGTACCCAGAACCTCCTGGCCCGTGCGGGCAGTCACCGGGTCCGTCCTCGGGCGCGCGCTGCGTCGGCTGCCCCTGCGGGTGCGGTTCGCCGACGACACCACCCTCGGCCTCGGCGGGCCGCTGATAGAGGTGCACGACCCGAGGGCCTTCCACGCCCGCATCGGCAGCCGAGGACTCATCGGCTTCGGCGAGTCGTACATGGCGGGGGAGTGGGACGCCCCCGACCTCGTCGGAGCCCTGACCGTGCTGGCGGCGCACGTCGCCGATCTCGTCCCGGCCCCGCTGCAGCGGTTGCGTGGCGTATGGGCCCTACGGCAGCCGGCCCGCCAGCGGAACACGCCCGACGGCGCCCGGGACAACATCAGACGCCACTACGACCTGTCCAACGACCTCTTCTCCCTCTTCCTGGACGAGACCCTCACCTACTCCTCCGCCGTCTTCCGAACCTTCCCGGCGGACCGGTCACTGCTGGCCGCCGCCCAGCACCACAAGATCGACCGGCTGCTCGACCTCGCCGGTGCAGGTGAAGGCACCCGTCTGCTGGAGGTCGGTACGGGCTGGGGCGAACTCGCCCTGCGGGCCGCCGCCCGCGGCGCGCGGGTCACCACCCTGACGCTCTCCCACGAACAACGCGGACTGGCCCTTCGGCGCGCGCACGAGGCCGGACTGGCCGACCGCGTCTCCGTCGAGCTGTGCGACTACCGCGAAGCGCGCGGCACCTACGACGCAGTGGTCAGCGTGGAGATGATCGAAGCCGTCGGCGCCGAGTTCTGGCCCGTCTACTTCCGGACCCTGGACGAACGCCTGGCAGCGGGCGGCCGAGCCGTCCTGCAGACCATCACCATGCCCCACGACCGCATGCAGGCCGCCCGCGACACCCACACCTGGATCCAGAAGTACGTCTTTCCCGGCGGCCTCATCCCCTCCACGCAGGCCATCGAGCAAAGGGTCCGCGAGCACACCCGGCTGACCCTCACGGCGCGCGACGCCTTCGGCGCGCACTACGCGGAGACGCTGCGCCTGTGGCGGGAGGAGTTCACCGCGCGCGCCGACGACGTTGCGGCCCTCGGCTTCGACGCGACCTTCCGCCGGCTGTGGACCTTCTACCTGGCCTACTCCGAGGCCGGATTCCGCTCCGGCTACCTGGACGTCCAGCAGTACCAGTTCACCAAGGAGGACTCCGTCCGATGAGCACCGCCCCCGCCCGCACCGCGGCCCGGCGCGGCGCCGCGCACCGGCTGGCCGCCCTCGCCGAGGACGCGCTCGGCGGCCCGCTCCCGGTACGCCTGCGCGCCTGGGACGCCAGCGAGAGCGGCCCGGCCGACGGTCCGGTGATCGTCGTGCGCTCCCGGCACGCGCTGCGCCGACTGCTCTGGCAGCCCGACGAACTCGGCCTCGCTCAGGCGTACGTCACCGGCGAACTCGACGTGGAAGGCGACCTCGCGCAGGCGCTGCGCGCGATGTGGACCGCCGCTCGCAGTCCGGGACCGCACACTCTACGGCCCACGCTCACCGACCGCGCCCGAGCCGTCGGCGAGGCCGTGGAGGTGCGCTCGACCGAGTCGATGCGCGAGCACTACCTGCGCACCGTCAACGCCTGGCGCCGCACGCTGGAGGAGCGATGGGACGACGTCGTACGACTGGCCGGGGAGGAGACGGCACGCGTATGGAAGCTGTACCTGGTGGGCGGGGCGCTGGCGTTCGAGGAACGGCGCATGGGAGTCGACCAGATTCTCTGTGCCCGGCCCACGATCGAGGGTGACAGCGGTCTGACGGCGGCGGAGGCCGCCGACTGGTACCGGAACCTGGTGGAGTGATGAACCCGTTTCCCTGGGAAGCCTTCACGGCGAACCTCGCCTGGGCAGCGGTATCCGCCCTGGTGGTCCTTCTCGTCACCTTCGCGATCGCTCTGAGCAAAGGCGTTCACAGGGTCGTCGACATCGCCTGGGGAGCCGCCTTTGCGGCGGTGGCCGTGACGACCTGGGCCGCCTCGGCGGGCGAGGGCGCCCCGGGGCGACGAGCGCTGGTCACGGCCCTCACGGCAGCGTGGGGGCTGCGCCTGGCGGTACACATCGCACGCCGTGGCCGCGGCCACGGCGAGGACCCCCGCTACGAGGCCCTGCTCTCCCGTGCGCCGGGCAACCGTGCCTGGTACGCCCTGCGGATGATCTATCTGTTGCAGGCCGCCCTGGTATGGCTGGTGTCCCTGCCGGTCCAGGCCGCCCAGTACGCGCCCCGGCCACTGTCCGCCCTGGCTTGGGCGGGAGCCGCCGTATGGACCGTGGGCCTGTTCTTCGAAGCTGTCGGCGACGCCCAGTTGGCCCGCTTCAAGGCCGATCCGGCCAACCGGGGCCGGATCATGGACCAGGGGCTGTGGCGGCTGACCCGGCACCCCAACTACTTCGGCGACTTCTGCGTCTGGTGGGGGTTGTACCTCATCGCCTGCGACGGGGGAGCGGCGCCGGCCGTCGTCTCCGTCGTCTCACCGCTCACGATGAGCGCGCTGCTGATCAAAGGCAGCGGAAAGCGACTGCTGGAGCGGCACATGGCCGGACGCCCAGGCTGGCCCGCCTACGCCGCCCGCACCAGCGGCTTCTTTCCGCGGCCGCCGCGCAAGGACCGTTGAGCGGCGAGAGGCCACTCCGGATCTGCGTGCCGTCCGGCCTCGCCGATGTGATCCTGCGTTGCGCTGTCGCGGCCACCCCGTGCCTCGCCGGCCCGCGCAAACCGGCGAACCTGCTGGAGGCGCCGTTACGGTGTCGGGCGCCCGCCGCGTGCGCGAACGACGGCCCCTTCTCCGAGTGGCTGTGGAAGCGGATGAACATGGCCACCAACGCCCCCGCCAGGCAGAGTTGGCCAGCGCGCAAGCAGCGCGTGGGTCAGTGTGTCCGGACGGTTGCTCCGTAGCTGCCGGTCTGGCGCAGTACTACCGCATCCTGCGGTGGTGCGGGCCACGCCTGGATGAGGTACCACTCGGTGATCTCGTCCGGGGCGAGGTCGATGGCGGTGTCCCGGCCGCGGGCGTGGATGCGCAGCCGGTAGTCGCCGGGGCCGGTGAAGGAGAGCAGCGGCAGCTCCTCGTCCAGGTCGTCCATCAGGCCTCTCACCATCAGCTCTCCTGATAGCGAGTGCAGGGACACTTCGACGATCTCGTCCCACTCGGCGCCCCCGCGCTGGGGGGAGTTGGTGTGCAGGGTGACCGTGACGTCGACGTTCCCGGTGTGGATGCCGGTGTGGACCGTGGCGATACCGTCCTGCACCTCGATCAGCCCGTTGTGCTCGCGGGGCAGATCGGGGCCGGCGGGACCGTCCTCGTCGCCGACCTGAAACTGGTGGTACTGCACGGGCACGAGCCCGCGCCCTTCCTCGGCCTGATCGCTCATGACGTGTTCCCGGGTGATCGAAGACTGGTCAGGGCTTGATCCACACACCCCTGCCAGGTGGAGGCGAAGGTGTACTCGTGTACTCGTCGGAGTGTCCGGCACGTGCTTGGTGTTCTGCGCGTGCCGTGATCGGGCTGCGGGATGGTCACCTGATCGGCTTCACCATCTCGGAGCGGATCTGGAGCGTGATCCTGGCGGCGGACTTCAGGTCCAGGCTCCTCGCGGTGTAGACGGTCATGTACGCGACCCGGGCCCAGGTATTGCCGTCCGCCCAGGCGCAGACCGGGTAGCTGAGCGCTTTCCCGTCGGCCCAGCTCCGCGTCACCTCCTGGCAGCTGACCCTGATGCGAGAGCCGGACGGGGTGACGTCCATCGGTGGCACGATCACCTTCACCTCGGTGTGCAGGGAGCCGTTGCCCGCCAGGACCCGCGAGCGCACCTCGCCGGTATTTCTGAATCGGCCGTACATGCCGGTCACGACCAGCTCGCCGCGGTCGCCACCGCTCGGGTGGTACGCCACGACGACGCCGTGGACGGCCTTGGCGTCCCAGCTGAGGCGCCAGCTCCTCTCCAGCGGCGGTCCCAGGGTCGGGGAGTCGTCCTTGGCCAGCTTGTAGTGGCCCTCGAGCAGGGTCCCAGGCGCAGTCAGCGTGGACTCGGCCCGGGGATAGGTGCTGTCGATCTTCTTGCCGACCAGCACCAGTGTCGCCAGGAGTGCGACGATCAGCAGAAAGACCCCGCCGATGATTCCGGCCATGAGGCCGACCCGGCTCTTCTCCGGCGGGCTCGGGGGCGCGCCCCATGGGTAGAAGGGCGTCGGGTTCGGTGACTGGGACACCGGAGGCATGGACACGCCAGGAAGATACTCGACGCCGACGAGACGTCGTACTCGGCTGCCCGCGCCTCGACAGCTTCCTGCGCGTCGACAGCTTCGGTCGGCGGCGACATCTGCTCTCGTCGGCGGGACATCTCCGGCACGTTGAGGCCCGGAAGGTCACCCGATCTGCGCCGCTGACCTCGTCGCCATCGGCGCGTGCCTGATCCCCGACCCTGCTCGCGCACGCCCGAAACGACACCCCCGAACTCGCCGGAGGCGTCCACGCCTTCCCGGGCGAGAAAGATCTACGCCCGCGTCGGCGCGGCTGCTTCAGGCTGGGCGAGGAGTGGTGATGCGTGCTCAGACGGAGGTTGTGCGGCGGGAGCGGGCCCGCAGGAGGAGCGCGGTGCCGGCTGCGGCGGTGAGGAGTACGCCGCCGGCGGCCCAGGCGAGCGTGGCAGTACGGGACGACCCGGTTGAGTGCTGTGCCAGGCACTTCTTTCCGGAGGCGGCGGGGGCGATGCGCAGTCGGGCCCATGGTTTGTCGGGGCCGGTCCGGTCGACGTCGTGCCGGTAGACGACATAGATGCCGGGTGCGGAGTCGCAGGTCAGGGTGGTGGTGGCGGTCAGGACGGCTTTGGCGCCGCGCAGGACGGGGCGGTCGGTGAAGGCGCGGGAGTTGAGGGTGATGTCTCCGTCCGATCCCTCGTCGTCGTTGTCCGTGATCGTAATGCGGCTGCCGGCCCGGAAGGTCCGCACGTCCCATTCCGACTGGGGCCACGTTCTGTCTTGAGCCCAGCGTTCCTCCAGCCTGGGCGGAGGCAGTTTCCTGACCTTGTTCCGGCAGGCGCGGCGTGCCGCTTCGTCGGCGGGTTCCACGCGCACTCGTGCCCATCGGAACGGATGCTCGTCGGGGCCCACGTCTCCGGCGCCGCGCCGCGTCACCGGGTAGGTGCCAGGCCGGGCGTCGCAGGCGATGGTGACGGTGGTGGTCAGCACCGGGTTCATCATGCGCAGCTTCCCTGCCGTGACGAACGCGGGGGAGTTGATGGTTGCGAGGTAAGTGGCATCGCTGGCCTCGGTGTTGACCGTCAGCGTGTCGCCGGGATGCACCGAGCGGACACTTCCGAACGGGAGCGAGGGTCCGGGCGGGGAGGCCGAGGCCGGCCCGGCTGCCAGGAAGGGGAGCAGGAGGGGGAGTGCCGCCCACGCGGTCTTGCGGAGTCGGTTCATCGCCACACCCTGTCCTCTTATTTGATGACATGCCAGTTGTTACTCAGTAGTACACTATCGACTCTTGGTCGAACATATGTACGGTTCCTGCTCAGTTCAGGGCCCGCTCGCTGTTCGGCCCTCTCCAAGACGGAAAGGCATCTTCTTGCGTTCCAGACACAGATGGATTCCCGCCCTTGCGCTGGGACTGGGCGTAGGCGTTCTCGGAGCCGGGACGACATCGGCCGCCACGGGCGATCCGTCACCAGCGTTCTCCACCCCACCGACAGCCTCCGCATCACCGGAGACTCCCGGCACCGGACGTCAGGTCCCGCCGACACTGCCATCGGTATCGGCATCGGTATCGGCGCCGTCGACGGACGCGGGGGCCGTCGACCCGACCAACTCCGCCACCCCTTCGGCCCCTTCGACGCAGCCCGCCGAGCCATCCCCCTCGCGGTCTGCCGAGCCGACCACCTTCCCCTCCCCCTCGGACGGACCGAGTCTGAACGAGGAGGAGAAGTACTGGACCGCTGAGCGCATGGCCGACGCGGTCCCGGTCGATGCCCCGCCGGCCCCCGCTCCGGCCGCCTCGAAGCACGGCATCGCCGCGGGAAGTGCAGTCACGCACCGGCCGCCGCCGTCGGGCACCCCCACCCCCGAGCACTTCCTCGGTCACCCGATGATCGGCACGTTCTTCTACGACGGCCGGGAGCTCGGCGGCAAGAAGACGTACTGCACGGGCAGTGTTGTGCACACGGCCGCCAAGGACATCGTCCTGACCGCCGGACACTGCGGCCTCGGCCTGAAGTCAGCCACCCACCGCATCTTCGTGCCGCGATACCGCATCGGCAAGCCCGCCGCCGAGCAGCCGGACGGCGTGTTCCCGGTGTCCCAGCTCTACATGGACCCGCGCTACGAGAGGAACAGCAAGAAGGAGGTCTCCGACCTCGACCTGGCCTTCGCTCAGGTCGGCTCCAACAGCCGGGGCAAGGTGGAGGATGTCACGGGAGCCCTGACGTTCACGCCGACCAGCAGCTACCACCACAAGGTCACCGTCATCGGCTATCCCGATGACGTCGGCGTCAACCCCGACCATGTGCCGGTCCGTTGCCCCGTCAGCACCTCCCAACTGCCGGGCTTCAGGCAGATGCGCATGACCTGCCAGGGCTTCTACGGCGGTGTCTCCGGCGGCCCGTGGATCGAGGACTACGACAGCACCAGCGGCACCGGCAAGGTCATCGGTAACACCGGCGGATACAACGGCGGCGGCAACGACGCCAACGACGACTGGGTGACGTACGCGCCGGTCTACGGCAAGGACGCCCAGGACCTGTTCGCCGACGCCGCCGCCCACCGGAACGTGGATGACCACAAACCGCCGTACCCGCCGTCCGGGGACCCCTGGCTGCCCGGCCCGGCCTCCACTTGGCAGCACGCCAAGCTGCTGGCCTCGGGCGACTTCCGCCAGACCGGCCACAGCGACATGATCGTGGTCTGGACCGACGGCGAGGTCACCCTCTACCCCGGCAACGGACACGGCGGCTACGCCCCCGAACGGCAACTGCTGGCCAAGAACGACACCTGGACGAACGCCAGGACCATCACCGCAGGCGACTTCACCGGGTCCAACCAGTTCGACCTGCTGGTCCGCTGGTCCGACGGAGAGGTGACACTGTACGGCGACGTCGGCACCAAGGGACTGAACTGGGCCGGCACCCAGATGATCAAACCCAACGACCTCTGGAAGAACGCCACTCAGATCGTCGCCGGCCGCTTCGCCGCCTCCCAGTACGCCACCGACCTGGTCGTCCGCTGGATCGACGGCGAGCTGACCCTCTACACCAACGTCAGCGCCGGCACCTTCGGCCAGGAACACCAACTGAAGCCGAAGAACGACACATGGAAGGACGCCACACTCCTGACCGCCGGTGAGTTCTCCGGCAGCCAGAAGTGGGACCTCATGGTCCGCTGGACCGACGGTGAACTCGACAACTACGTCGGCACCACCACATCGGGCCTCGGCACCGAGCAGCGCATCCTGAACCCCAACGAGACCTGGACCCACGACGCTGCCATGACCACCGGCGACTACACCGGCAACAACCGCACCGACGACCTCCTCATCCGCTGGTCCGACGGCGAAACCACCATGTACACCGACACCGACACCAACCACCTCGGAACCGAGCACATGCTCGTCGCCCCCACCTCCTGAACCCGCCGAACCGCCCCCGGGCCGGACACGGAACACCTGCCGCAGGCCGCACCAGCCGGCGGCCCAGCCCTCTCGGCCGGGCGAGGGGGCTCTCGGCCCGGGAGCGGCACCAGATCCCTGACCTCGCCCGCATCGCACCCCACCACCCATCCGTCACTCACCACCGAGACCAGGGGAGGGGGTAAGAGGGCTGCCCCCAACTGTGCTGTCTCGCGGTAGCTGTCGGAGTTCGTTCTGGAGGCGATGCCGTGGGTCCCGTTTGAGTCCGTTGCTCCGGTGCGATGCTCAGCTTCGTACCGCGGGCAACGGCACTTCACGTGCCGGTACTGGGCAGCGACGACGGAATCGCCGCTGGGGTTCGAGTCCTGGCCGGCAACGGCTGTACCAGTCAAGACGGGTGTTCACGCTGACCAGTCGTCACTCGCGAGCAACGTTCTCCTTCCGCCACCTCCACCGCCAAGGCGAGCAGTCGTTCACGGGCGGACTCGGGAAGCCGCAGCCGGGGTTCCTTGCCCAGCACCGCCGAGAAGGTCGCTGGGGAGCCGCCGTCGATGGCGCGCCACAGCGGCGTGGTCCCGTCCGGCAGCCCCTGGTCGGGGTCCGCGCCGCCCTCCACCAACGCCTGGGCGACCGGGGCGTCGTACGCCGCCACCGCCACGCACAACACTGGCAGCCCGTTCGCGTCCACCGCGTCCGGATTCGCGCCCTTGTCCAGCAGATCCCGCACCGTCTCGGCGTCCCCGGCCCGAACCGCCGACCTGAGCCGATCGTCGAGTCCTTCCTCGCCCAAGTTCCCGTCCCCCGTCCCGAATGACATCGCCATCCCGCCGAGCAGAGCCCGCAACTCGCCGGGGAAGCGCGGTCGAACTACGCCGCCATCTGTCGTTGACCTCCATCCCGCTCCCGGCCCTGCCATTCCACCGGCATCTCTGCCGGCCGCGGGAGCGCTTCCGCGAAGGCCAACTCACCTGAGAACCGCCGCCAGACAGCATTCTCAAACCTGGCAGCCCCGCAGATCACAGGCCTTCCACCTGCCGAGTCAAAGGCAATGGGACACCAACCGGTGCCGTCTCGCCTGGGCAGTCAGAGCGATCAGCGGCGGTACGCGGCTGTCGCGATCTCGATGAACGATCGGATCAACGGGTTGGTGTCACCCTCGTTCCACGCCGCCACCACTCGGCTCGGCGGTATGTCGATCAGCGGTACCACGGCCAGCTCCGCTGGCAGGTCGTGTCCGAGCGGGGCCAGGCCGACCGTGCCGTTCCACAGCACGGCCTGCAGGCATTCCTGGACGGCGCGCACCACTGGGCCCTCGCGCGGCCTGCCACCGTTCCAGTACGACTGCCAGACGGGGTCGGTGCCCTGCGGGAACTGGAACCAGCGGCGGTCGCTCAGCTCGGCCAGCCGCAGCCCGTCGCGGCGGGCCAGCGGATCGTCGGCGCGCAGGACCACGCCGACCGGATCGGTCCGCAGTGCACGCACGGTCAGGGCGGTCTCGTCGAACGGCGCCCGAGTCAGCGCGACGTCGACCAGTCCGGCGCGCAGCCCGCAGGTCGGGTCGGTCAGATCGGTGTCGCGGATGCGGATGTCGATGCCGGGGTGGCTTCGGCGGTAGGCAGCGGCCAGCCTGGCCACTCCCGGGTCGGTGCCGTCGCCCAGGATGCCGATGGTGATGGTCGCGGCGCCGGCCGCCGCGCTCACGCGTACCCGGACGCGATCGGCATGGTCCAGTAGGGCCCGCGCCTCGTCGAGCAGCACCGAGCCCACCGGAGTGAGCGTGACTCCCGTAGGCGAGCGGGCGAACAGCAGGGCCCCGACATCGGCCTCCAACTGCTTGATCGCCCGGCTCAGCGGCGGCTGACTCATGTGCAGTCGCGTGGCGGCCCGGCCGAAGTGGAGTTCCTCGGCGACCGCCACGAAGTAGCGCAAGGTCCGTAGCTCCACGCTGCAACAATACCCACGAGGTATCGGCGCCGCGGGATGAGTGTTGGACACCGGCAGGTCCCCGGCGATGCACTCGTGAGCATGAGCGAAGAAGCGAAGACCAGCGAGCCGCAGATCGACTCCGCTGTATCGGTGGTGGGTCCCGGCGACGGCGAGACGATCGCTCTGGGCACCACGCACATGCGCGTTCTGGAGGACGGCAGCCACACCGGGCACCGCCTCGCGATCGCCGAGTCCGTCCTTGCCCCGCACACCCAGGGACCGCCGCAGCACCGCCATACCCGACACGACGAGGGCTTCTACATCCTCTCCGGGACCGTGCGGTTCACCGTCGGGGACGAGGACTACGACGCCACCACGGGCACGCTCGTGATGGTTCCGCCCGGTACCCCGCACACCTTCGCCAACCCGACCGACCAACCCGCAGTCATGCTCAGCACATTCACCCCCGACCTGTACGTGCAGTACTTCCGAGAACTCCAGGAGGTGCTCGCCGACGGCCGGCCGCTGACGCCACAGGCCAACATCGACGCGATGAGCCGCTACGCGACCGAGCCCGCCACCGACCTCGCCTGAAGCCGACGGCACAGCAATCGACGGGTCCCCGTGAACCGGTGGCCCATGAACGGGAACCATGAACATCGCCTATTGGATCGTCGCGGGACTGCTCGCGCTCTTCTACTTCTACGCAGGCACGCTGAAGGTGATCCGCAGCCGCGATCAACTCCGACCGATGATGGCCTGGGTCGACCGCGTACCCTTGCCTGCCCTCAGGGCGCTGGGGGCGGTCGAAATACTCGGCGCGACCGGCCTGATCGTGCCGCCGCTGACCGGCATCGCTCCCGCGCTGGCGCCGGCCGCGGCCATCGGCTTCGTCCTCCTGCAGGCCGGCGCGATCGCCGTCCACCTGACGGGCGAAGACCGCCGGATCGCACTCAACGCCGGGCTCACCGCCACCGGGGCCGTGGCCATCTGGCTGGCCACCAGGCTGTGATCGTGCACTGTCCTCGACCGGGGGATGCGACTACGGGGTCGGCCGCCCCACGGTCGCTGTCATTTCATGAACATCGAAGGGGAATGCCAAGGCGGTCGGCACGCGCATGCCTGTCGCTGAGGGGGCGCGCGGCCCGGGAGCGGCACCAGGTACCCGACCTCGTCATCCTTCGGCTCGGCCGGCGCGTGACCAGCCTGCGGGCCCCGGGGGCAGCGTCGGTACACCGGTCATGCAGGGGCGAGGCGGCCGTCGTTGCGTGCGGCTTCCGGGGTGAGTCCGGTCCAGCGGCGGAAGGCCCGGTAGAAGGAGTTGATGTCGTCGTAGGCGAGGAGGTAGGCGACCTGGGAGGTGGGGAGGGACCGGTCCGCGAGGTAGCGGCGGGCGAGCCTTTCCCTGGTGTCGCTGAGGACAGCCTGGTAGCTGGTCTCCTCTGCTTGGAGCTGTCGCTGGAGCGTGCGGGGGCTGAGCATGAGCTGGGCGGCGATGGCGGTGAGCGAGCTCTCGCCGGCGGGCAGGCGTTCGTGAAGTGCGGCACGCACCCGGTCGGCCGTGGTGGCGGACGCTTCGAGCTCGGACAGGCGGCGGCGCAGTTCCGGGGCGAAGAAGTTCCACATGGACTCGTCCTCGGTGAGGAACGGCAGCGAGGCGTCCTCGGCGGAGAAGGTGACGGAGTCGGCCTCGCCTTCTCGGATCTGTGTGCCGAAGTAAGAGGTCGTCGCGGGTGAGGGCTGCGGCGCCCGGCGCATGGCGACGCGGGTCGGCTGCACCTCGTGCCGCGTGCCGATGCGTGCCAGCGCTGCCCAGAACGCGAGTTCTGTGGCGACAAGGAGCGGGGGCGGTGTCGGGCCCTCGGGCCAGTGGACTGCGATCGTCAGTCCGGTGTGGTCGAAGGTGATGTCGAGGTTGACCGGGCCGATGAGCGGCTTGAACGCGGCGATGCGCTCGGCCGCGGTATGCAGGTTCGCGCTGCACAGTGCCGCGAAGATCGGCGGATTGAACGCCTCGGCGGACAGTGCCCGCCCGATCCTTGCCGCCAGGTCGGGATCCACTGCCTCGGCGTCCAGCGCGTCCCAGAACCGGTAGTACTCCTCGGTCGTCATCGTGACCGCGCCGTGGGCGAAGAGACCGGCCGGGAGCTGCGCCCGCCGCAGCACGCGGGCGACGGAGATTCCGAGGTCGTGCAGGAGCGCACGGGCACCCGGGTCCAGGGTGAACTGCTCTGATGCCATCTCTTCAGGTTAGATCCCCGCACGCAGCTGTACGGATGCCATGTGCGCCATTCGACACGCAGAAGACGCCATCTCCTGTTGGCGCGAACGGCAAGAAGGGAGGCGTCTTTCGCTAGTTCGTTGTCGTGATTCTCCGCCTAGCGTGGAAGCCACGGACCACCGCAGCGGTGGGCACGACGAAGGATCGGAGACGACCGTGACCAGGACCATTCTCATCACCGGCAGCTCGAGCGGCATCGGCCGGGCGGCCACGAAGCACTTCCACGAGCAGGCTGGAATGTGATCGCCACGATGCGCAGCCCCGAGCGGGAGACCGAGCTCACCGAGCTGGACAATGTGCTCGTCACCCGGCTCGACGTGCAGGACTCCGCCTCGATCACCTCGGCCGTAGACGCCGGCCTGGAACGCTTCGGCCGGATCGACGTGCTGCTCAACAACGCGGGATACGGCGCCTACGGTCTGCTGGAGGCGATCCCGATGGAGAAGGCCCGCCGGCAGTTCGACGTGAACGTCATGGGCCTGCTGGAGACGACCAAGGCCGTCCTGTCGCACCTGCGTGCGAACGGCAGCGGCACCGTCATCAACATCTCCTCCATCGGCGGAAAGGTCACCTTCCCGCTCGGCACCCTGTACCACGGCACCAAGTTCGCCGTGGAAGGGCTGAGCGAGGCCCTGCACTATGAACTCGCCGCGATCGGCGTCGACGTCAAGCTCGTCGAGCCGGGCTTCGTCGACACCGACTTCGCCGGCCGCTCGTTCGACTTCACCAACGACGAATCCCTCGCCGAGTACCAGCAGTTCGTCGGAGCGTTCCTCACGGCGCAGACGCAGTTGGCCGCCGGCGCGGACAGGCCCGAGGTCGTCGCCGAGACCGTCTACCGGGCGGCGACCGACGGCACCGACCAGCTGCGCCACCCCGCGGGCCCGTACGTGGCCGGGCTGATCGCCCACCGCGCCGCCACGGACGACGCCACCTTCATCGGCGGTGTCAAGGCCCAGTTCGGCGTCTGACCGAGCGGTACCGACGCGCCCCCACCCCGTCTGATGATGAGGAATCCCATGACCACCACCAAGACAGCGCTCGTGACCGGTGCCTCCTCCGGCATCGGCGAGGCCACCGCCCTCAAGCTGATCAGCCTCGGCTACACCGTCTATGGAGCGGCCCGCCGCACCGACCGGCTGCACAAGCTCGCCGAACGCGGCCTGCGCCCGCTGGCGATGGACGTCACCGACGACGATTCCATGCGCAGCGGCGTCGACCGTGTGATCTCCGAGACCGGCCGCATCGACGTCCTGGTCAACAACGCCGGGTACGGCTCGTACGGCGCCCTGGAGGATGTCGCACAGGACGAGGCCCGCCGCCAGTTCGACGTCAACGTCTTCGGCGCCGTCCGCCTGACCCAGATCGTCCTGCCGCACATGCGTGCACAGCGCAGCGGGACGGTCGTCAACATCACCTCCATGGGCGGGAAGATCTACACCCCGCTGGGCGGCTGGTACCACGGCACCAAGTTCGCCCTCGAAGCCCTCAGCGACTGCCTGCGCATCGAGGTCAAGCCATTCGGTGTCGACGTCGTCGTCATCGAACCCGGCGGCATCCGCACCGAGTGGAGCGGCATCGCCGCAGACCATCTGGAGAAGTCCTCCGCCGGGGGTGCCTACTCCGAGCAGGCCGAGGCCGTCGCCGCCTCGTTGCGCTCCGAGACCATGGTCAAGCGCATGTCCCCGCCCACCGTCATCGCCGACGCCATCGGCAAGGCCGTCACGGCCCGCCGGCCCAGGACCCGCTACGCCACCGGCTTCGGCGCACGTCCCCTCATCGGCCTGCGGCGCTTCCTGTCCGACCGCGCCTTCGACTCCCTGATGTCCCGGTCCATGGGCCTTCCCCGCTGATCC
The DNA here is from genome assembly GCF_056434245.1 of Streptomyces sp. NPDC044064. Classification (NCBI taxonomy): domain Bacteria; kingdom Bacillati; phylum Actinomycetota; class Actinomycetes; order Kitasatosporales; family Streptomycetaceae; genus Streptomyces; species Streptomyces sp. NPDC044064. The sequence goes on along the minus strand of NZ_JBWKFN010000008.1, from coordinate 308,567 downwards.
CCGGGGAGGTCCACCAGGAGTGGCCCCGCGTGGCCGGCCGCCGGTGGCCTGGACCGTGGCGACGGCTGCACCGCGCCCTACCATCACCCTTCCACTGAAACCCGCCCCTCGGGCACGCCCCTCACACCCAGGAGAACTCGTGCGAGTCATCGTCTTCGGAGCGTCCGGAATGATCGGGCACGGCGCCCTGCACGCCGCCCTGCGGGACGACGCGGTCACCGAAGTCCTCGCCGTCGTCCGAACCCCCCTGGACATGACCCACCCCAAGCTGCAGCAGATTGTCCACGCCGACTTCACCGACTACACCGCGATCCAGGACCAACTCACCGGCCTGGAAGCCTGCTTCTACTGCCTCGGCGTCTCAGCCGTAGGCCGCACCGAAGCCGAGTACACCCGCGTCACCTACGACTACGCGCTGGCTGCCGCACGCGCCCTGACCGCCGCCAGCCCCAGCCTGACCTTCGTGTACGTCTCCGGTGAGGGCACCGACCCCACCGGCAAGAGCCGTCAGATGTGGGCCCGCGTCAAGGGCCGTACGGAGAACGACCTCCGGGCGCTGCCGATGGCCGCCTACATGTTCCGTCCCGGCTTCATCCAGCCGGTCGACGGCGCAGTCTCCCGTACCCCCCTCTACCGCGGGCTCTACCGCGCCACCGCGGCCATCCACCCGCTGCTCAAGCGCCTCTTCCCCCGGCACATCAGCACCACGGACGCCGTCGGCCGCGCCATGCTCGCCGTGGCCCGGCCGGACAGCAACGCTCCCGCCGTCCTGCGCAACCCCGACATCAACCGCCTCGCCACCGCAAGGAGATGAAGGAGATGACGGCTGTCATTCGGCCTGCCGCTCGCCGGTCAGGGGGCCTTGGCGTGGCCATCGGACGAAAGTGAAAGCCCAGGTCAAGAGGAGGGGACTGGTGGTGCTCGGGGCTGATGCGGAGGTCTGCCATGCCTCGAACGATCTGGTTACCGAACTTGAATTCGTGATGTCGGGCGGCGCAAGCCTTGGTTCCCGGTGAGAGTGAGCAGAGGCACGATGGTTGCCACATAGGCAGACTTGTTGCCACGACAGCTCGTACGCGGACTGTCCGGCGGAGTTCTATGACGGCAATCTGGCTGACGCTCCCGGCTGGAAGGTCGGTGGCCGGCCCCCGTGGGGCCGCACCGACCCGTATCGCCGATACTGCGCTGTCTGCGACGCTCAGCTGGTCCCGCTGCTGACCATCGCCGCCTTCGAATGGCACCGACCTGATCCAATGAACTGTCGGGCCTGTCACGCACCCGTCCGCGGGGCCTCCTCCTGACACCGTACTTCCAGGCAGCAGCCCAGGGCGGAGACGCGGTGATCATCTGGCTGGACACTGGTCGCCGAGTACGAGGGCCCGCGGCCCGCCGATCCGCTGTACGCCCAGTCGATGCTGCAGGCGCTTGCGGCCCACCTGATCCACACCGCCGCGACCCGTGGTCGACGTCCCCGCCTCCCCCCGGCTGTGATCGGAGCCCGCCATGGAGAATCCGCCCAGCAGACGCGGCTTCCCCGCGCCTGCCCGAGCGCGAGGGCGGGCTGACGCCCAAGAGGCTGAACCGGGTCGTCGGCCACATGAACGGCTACCTGGACGGCCGGCTCTCGCTGGCCGAGCTCGCCGCCGTAGCGGGTGTCAGCCCCTCGCACTTCACCCGGGCCTTCCGCGCGTCCACCGGCCAGTCCCCGCACCAGTACCTGGTCCAACTGCGCCTGGAACGCGCCCGTCGCGCCCTGCTCACCACAGACACCCCGATCGCCGCGATCGCCCAGCTGTGCGGCTTCGCCGACCAGAGCCACCTGACCCGCACCATGCGCCTGCACACCGGCCTCACCCCGGCGGGGCTCCGCGCGGGCCGGTAACCCTGAGGCACCGGGCCGGCCGGCGCATCGGGACGGCCGAAGCACCTGGACAGGAGTTGTTCTTGAACGGTCGCTCATCTATATTTGCCTCATGCCCAGACCTCGAGAGTTCGAGCCCGACACCGTCCTGAACGCGGCCATGCTGCGCTTTTGGGAGCGCGGGTACCGGGCGACGTCCATCGAGGATCTGGTGAAGGCGACCGGGGTGAAGCCCGGCAGCCTCTACAGCGCCTTTCCCGGCGGTAAGCACACCCTGTTCCTGAAGTCGTTGGAGCGTTACTCCAGGCTGGTCGTCCCCGAGAAGCTGGGCGAGTTGGAGGCTCCGGGCGCGTCGGTGGCCGAGATCCGCGGCTACTTCGACGGGCTGGTGCGCGACCTGCTCAGCCCTGAGGGCCGGCAAGGCTGCCTGCTCGTCAACACTGCGATCGAGAAGGCCGCCGAGGACGACGAGGCGGCGGCCGTCGTACGCGGCCATTTGGCCCGGCTCGAACGGTGCATGACCCACGCCCTGGAGAACGCCACTCACAGGGGCCAGGTGCGCGCCTCGCTGGACTGCACCGGCAGCGCCAAGCTGCTGGTCGCGACATGCCAGGGGCTAATGGTGGTCGGAAAGGCGAATCCCGACGAGACGCTCCTGCGGGCGATCGTCGACAACGCCTTCGCCGCTCTCGGCTGACGGCCGGCCACACGGGCCACCGTATGGGGTGGCCCTCTTTTTTCGCCCTAATAGTTGAATACATGCTCAAGAATGGAGTCACGACATGAAGGCCATCGTCATTTCCGCCCACGGCGGCCCTGAGGTGCTCGCCCTCACCGAACTGCCCGACCCCGTGCCCACCGACGGCGAAGTGCTGATCCGGGTCAAGGCGTTCGGTCTCAACCACGCTGAGGCGTACATGCGTGGCGGAGCCTGGGGAGAGGTGGCGGCCGTCCCCGGGATCGAGTGCGCCGGGGTGGTCGAGGCCGACCCATCCGGCGAACTCCCCGTCGGGACCCGGGTGGTGGCGATCCTCGGCGGCATGGGCCGGACCCGCAACGGCAGCTACGCGGAACTGGTGACCGTGCCGGCGACCAACGTGGTGGCCGTGCACTCGTCGCTGGACTGGGCAGACCTGGCCGCGGTTCCCGAGGTGTACGCGACGGCGTGGAGCGGCCTGTTCGGCAATCTGGACTTGCGGCCGGGCGAGACGATCGTGGTGCGGGGAGCGACGTCCTCGCTCGGCCAGGCCGCCGTCAACCTCGCGGTCGACCACGGCGCGACCTTGCTCGCCACGACCCGGAACCCGGCACGCGTACCGCTGTTGAAGGAGCTCGGGGCCACCGACGTGCTCATTGACGACGGTGCGCTCGCCGCCCAGATCAGGGAGCGGGAGGTCAGCGTCGACGCGGTGTTCGACGTCGTCGGCAACAGCGTCCTGCGCGACTCACTGGCCCTGGTCCGACCTCGTGGCCGGGTGTGCCAGCTCGGCTTCCTGGGCGGCTTCGACCCGGTGCGGGACTTCGACCCGATCGCCGATCTCCCAAGCGGGGTCCAACTCAGCTTCTTCGGCAGCGCCTTCGTTCTGGGCACCCCCGCATTCCCGCTCGCCGACGTGCCGTTGGACGAGATCTACGCAAAGGTCGCAGCCGGTGCCCTCCGGGCCCGTCCCACCCGGGTCTTCCAGTTCGACGAGATCGTCGAGGCCCACCGGGTCATGGAGGCTGGAGAAGCCCTCGGCAAGATGGTCGTGTCTCTCGGCTGAGCCCCCAGCCGGTCGCCGACGGCGCCAGTCTGCCGCCGGCAGGCGCTGGATACCGAGTTCGGCCCGCAGACAGCGCACCAGCAGGTGCGCGACGTCCTCCACCGCTGCGGTGCTCCGCGACTCGGTCGCGCTTTCGGTGCCCATGCGACGACCGTAGGCATGCCCAACTCGGCCCGCCATCAGCAGCCGGCTGGGGAGACAGGTGAGCTGACCGCGGCTGAGCCGAATCGCCGCCGGGGCCATTCGGGGGCTTTGCGGTAGCGCCTGCCGAGGTCGCCCCACACGCTGGAACCGGACGTGAACGCTCGCCGCGCACCATCCGACAGTATGGCTCCGGGAGGACCAGTGACCGCTTCGTCGCCCGCCACCGACACACCGCCGGCCCGCTACGACGACCTACGTGCTCTGGTGTTCAACTGCACCCTCAAGCGCTCGCCGGAGGTCAGCAACACCCAGGGGCTGATCGACCGGAGCACGGCCATCCTGGATGCGCAGGGAGTGCACGTCGACGTCGTACGGGCTGTGGACCACGACATCGCCACCGGTGTCTGGCCCGACATGACGGAGCACGGCTGGGCGGCAGACGCCTGGCCGGACCTGTACCGGCAGGTCATGGCGGCCGACATCCTCGTGCTGGCCGGCCCCATCTGGCTCGGCGACAACGGCTCGGTGACGAAGCGGGTGATCGAACGCCTCTACGCCTGCTCCAGCCTGCTCAACGACGCAGGTCAGTACGCCTACTACGGAAAGGTCGGCGGCTGTCTGATCACCGGCAACGAGGACGGCGTCAAGCACTGCGCCATGAACGTGCTCTACAGCCTGCAGCACCTGGGATACACCATCCCGCCCCAGGCGGACGCCGGCTGGATCGGTGAGGCCGGCCCCGGCCCGTCGTACCTGGACCTCGGCTCGGGCGGTCCGGAGAACGACTTCACCAACCGCAACACCACGTTCATGACCTGGAACCTGCTGCATCTGGCCAGGTCGTTGAAGGATCTCGGTGGCATCCCCGCCTACGGCAACCAGCGCACCGCCTGGGACGCCGGCTGCCGCCACGACTACGAGAACCCCGAACACCGGTAGGAGAACCGGCGGCCGCACAACGGGGGGCAGCTGCGCGGCCGTCAGGCGGGGGTGCGGCGGTGGCGCTGGTAGTGGCGCGCGGAGCGGGCGCGGTTGCCGCAGCCTGCGGAGCACCACTCCCGGCGCGGGTGGTTCTTGATGAAGTACAGGACGCATCCCGGAGCCAGGCAGGCGCGCAGCTGCTGCCGGGTTTCCTGGCTGAAGAGCGTGATGGATTCTTCGGCGATGGCGGAGACGGCGGCCGAGGCTGTCTGCCCGCTGGTGCGGGTGTGGCGCGTGGGCTCGTGGCCGGACGTCCAGGACAGGACCGACCAGTGGGGAGTGTCGCCCGCGGCCTCGTTGAGCGCGGTCACGGCTTCCTGCAGTTCGCGGGTGTCGGATGCGGCCGCGGGGCGAGGGTCGTCGGTGGCCTCGGCGGCGAGGCGGCGGAGAGCGTCTCGCAAGCCGATCAGCCGGTCGCCCAGCTGGTCGAGTTCGGACCCGGTGAGTGCATCGAGGTCTGCTGGAGCCATCAGATCCACTCGGGGGCAGACCGCGTGCAGCCAGGCCCGGGTGCCGTCGGGATCGCGCAGCGCGTCGTGCACACCGTCCCGGTCGGCCCAGATGGTGTTCATCAGCTCCACCGGGAGTGGCTCGCCCAGTAGGGGTGCCTTCGTGTCCATGACGTCGAGACTACCGCACTTCTAACGGTTGCTGGCGCATCCAAGCGTCAGAACCAGTGGTCGAAGGAGTGCTGCTGCGACCCGCACACCCAGGCGCTGCTGGCCCTGTCCGACGCCATCGCCCGCGGGCACGGCCAGGTCGACGACGCCTCTCTGCAGGCCGCACGCGAGGCGGGGGCCACCGACGCCGAGATCGGCGAGGTCGTCGGCCACCTGGCGCTGAACATCCTCACCGACTACTTCAACCTTCTCGCCAAGGTCGACAACGACTGGCCCCTGATCCCCCTGCGCTCCGCTGCCTGACCCGCGCACGCCCCGCCGGCCCGGCCGCGCCCCCGGACCGGGGCGCGGCTGCTGGTCACCGTGCAGATACTCACCGACCTGATCATCTTCGGCCTGACCGTCAAGGTCGTCGTGGGCGCCGTCCACCGCGGTCGGGAACGCAGCACGCAACTGGCGAACGGCGCACAGTTCTGTCAAGTCACGTTTTTATGTGTCATGACGGATATCTCCATCTTCCCGTCTCCTGGTTCGCAGGGCCGCATCGAAGCAAACGGCAGCGGCCCCGCAAGACCTTCGAGATCGAGGTGGAATCCCATGAGCACGCAGAATCATGTACCGAGCGACACGATGGAAGGTGACGGCGGGCCGGCCCCCGCACAGGACTCGCACGTGATCGCTGCGCCGGCCGGATCGTCCTACCACCGGTTGGCGCGCACCGAGCGGTACCGCTGGTGGCAGCCACTGGTCGCCACGCTCGTCGCCGGGGCAGGCTGGTGGCTGTCCATGTTCCCGCTGGGGTTCATATTGGGCGGGGCGGCCGCGCTGGCCGGAGTCGAGCTGGGCGGCCCCCAGGACCTGCTGTTCGCTGATCCCCTGTGGGACGACGCCGCCTTGTTGCTCATGCTGGCCCTCATGCTCCCGATGGTGCTGCTCGCCGCACGCCGGGTGCAGCGCCGGCCGGCCGGCAGCCTGTCCTCGGTGACCGGCCGGGTGCGTTGGCATTGGCTGCTGGTCTGCCTGGGGGTGGCCGTGGCCGCGGCAGTTCTCCTGGTCATCCTGGCGGCCGCCCTCACTCTCATGTCCGGGGCCGGCGTGGACGGTTCGGTGTCCGACGCATGGGTGGGCTGGCCGACGTTCCTGGCCTCCGCCGCAGTGTTCGTCCTGCTGGTGCCGCTCCAGGCCGCCGCCGAGGAGTACGTCTTCCGCGGCTGGATCCCCCAGGTCTTCGGCTGTTACCTGCGCACCCCCTGGGCCGGCAGCATCGTCGGCGCTCTGCTCTTCGCCTTGGCTCACGGACTGGGCACCCCGTGGGGCTTCGCCGACCTGATCCTGTTCAGTCTCGTCCTGAGTTTCCTCGTGATCCGTACCGGTGGCCTGGAGGCGGCCGTTGCCTACCACGTGGGCACCAACCTGATCCTCATGCTCCTCGCCGCCACCACCGCGGGCGGCGTCGCCGACCACCGCACCGCCGCGGACGGCTCCTGGCAACTACTGGTGGCCGGAGCGGTCGCGCTGGCGCTGTACGCGTGGGTGGTCCTGCACCTGAGCCGCCGGCTCCGCATCACCCGCAGGGCGCCTGCACCCGTTCTGCTTCCGGCGTCCCGGGTGTGCGGCAGCCCCTCCTGCTGACTGGCCCCAGATGGTGCTCTGGGCGGGTTCGATGTGCGGAAGGGCGGCTCCAGCCCGGAGGAGGCAACCTGAAGCTACGACCGCCCGCATCACTGAGGAGGGAGGGAAGATCGTCATGGCTGGACTGGCAGGGGTGCCCGGCAGGGAGTGGATGATCCGGGACGCGAAAGGACGCAAGTACAGCTACGACTCAGAAGAAGAGGCGTTCGAAGCACTTCCTGAGTACGGGGAAGAGGCTACGGTGTGGACCCGCGACGTCTATCGCGTGCTCTTCTTCACACGGTCCGTCGGCGGCTGGCAGCAGGTCACCGAGCCGCGCAACTAGCGTGTCTCCCACGAGCCCGAGAAGAGCGCGCCCATTCGCAACAAGGGCGACGCGCGTGTTCGAATTCCGGCCTCCCCAGAGCATTCAGCTACGGCCATCGCCGTTCGGGGCCGCTGCTGGCTTTGCGCCCCTCCCAGTGGTTGGACGGCGGCCCACGCTGGGCGGCGCAGGCGCGGGTGAGGCACCATCCAGCAGACCCGACGAATCCGGCCGTGCGTCGTAGCGACAGCCGTCGCGCCGCATTCCGGCCGGGCACGGTTCGCCGACCGTGTCGATCCGCGCGGCCTGTTCGTACCTGCGGCGAAGCCGGGCAGGAAGGCGGATGGCGGATGGCGGATGGGAATATGCAACCAGTTGAATATTCTCATCCGGTGCTAAATTGGGCCCCATGGCTCTGCGTAACGCGGTGATGGCCGCGCTCTTGGAGGGCGAGGCGTCCGGGTACGACCTCGCGAAGGGGTTCCAGTCCTCGGTCGCCAACTTCTGGATGGCCACGCCGCAGCAGATCTACCGCGAGTTGGAGCGCATGGAGGGCGAGGGCCTCGTCGCCGCTCGTTTCGTCCAGCAGGAGCGCAGGCCCAACAAGCGGCTCTACTCGCTCACCGAGGCCGGGTACGCGGCCGTGCACGCCTACACCACCGAACCTCCGGCCAAGCCGACCGCGATCAGGGACGAACTGCTGGTCAAGGTCCAGTGTGTCGACGTCGGCGATCTCCAGGCCGTCCGTGCGTCGATCTCCCAGCGCATGGAACTGGCCGCGGCCAAGGTCGTCCGCTTCGAGCGTATGCGGGAGCGCCTGCTGGCCGGCCGCACCGAGGACGACTACTTCACCACCGCCGAACGGATCGGTCCCTACCTCACCCTGCTGCGTGGCCTGTCACTTGAGCAGGACAACCTCCGGTGGGGCGAGGTCGCTCTCAAGCGGCTCGACCAGCGCAGCGCGGCGCTTGCCGCGCGGACCGAGGGTTCTTGAGTCGTTGCCGTCCAGTTGCCGTCCAGTTGCCGTCCAGCGGTCCTCGGCGGGCTGGGTCGGCAGGACCGGGACCTCGATCGCCACGGGTCAGGTTGGGTGGCTGGGCCGCGCCGGTGGCGGCCAACGTGACGATGCCCATGAGGTGTTCGCAGCAGTGAAGGTTCGGCCCGGTGAACCTTCCGCGCCGGGCCCGCGTCTTCCCGCGCGACCGTCACCGCACGCCCAGGAGAACAGACCGTGGCCGACAAGGACGCTGAGCAGACCGACGAGCGGGCTTACGCCGCGGCGCCCTGGTGGGCCGATCTCGGGACGTGGGGGGCTGTCGCACTGATCGTCTTCGGAGGTCTCGCGGCAGCTTGGGTCTTTCTCCGGCTGCCCGGCACCCCGGAGGAGCCGGCGACCGGCTACTACGGGGCCGCCAAGGTCATCGCCATCGGCGTGGTGAGTGTGGGATGCGCCGTGCTGGGCCGCCGTCGAGCCCGGGCCGCAGCCGTCGAGGTGACGAACGAACAGGAAGGCCCTTGACGCCGACGGCCGTTGAGCAACGTCGGACCTCGTTCGACTACTCCTGATCCGACTGCTCCTCATCCCCGAGGAAGGCCGTCACCAGCGCGCTCGCCTCGGGGCGGCACTCCTCGAAGTAGGCGTGCCGGGCGTCGGGGAACAGGTGCGTGCGGGTGTGGGGGATGCGGGTGGCCAGCAGGGCGAGGTTGTCCGGCGGGGCCATCCGGTCCTGGTCGCCATGGAGGATCAGTGTCGGCGCGGTGATGTCGGGCAGGGCGTCCCAGGCGTCGTGCCGGTTGCTGGCGAGCAGGTGGCCGTGCCGGGCGTGCGGTGGCATGTCGGGGTCGCCGAGGGTGTTGTAGGGGCCGGGGTGGGCGGCCCGCCAGGCGGGGGAGTACATGAGGTCGATCAGGGCGTGCAGGGCGGCTCTCGGGTCGGGCTGCGCCAGTGCGCGCCGCACCGAGGTGTCGCGTTCGACGGCGTGCGGGCCGCCGGGCGAGGTGCATCCGAGCACCAGGCGCCGGACCCGCTCCGGATGGTCGGCGGCCACCCACTGGGCGACCCGGCCGCCCATGGAGGTGCCGTAGACGTCGGCCCGCTCGATGCCGAGGTGGTCGAGGACGGCGATCACGTCCTCGGCGAACTGGCGGGTCGAATAGCCGCCTTGGGGCTTGTCGCTCGCTCCGGTGCCCCGGTAGTCCAGGGTGATCGTGGAGTGTGTGCCGTGGAAGTCCTCGCGTAGGCCGTCCCACCAGTGGTGGTTGTTCGCCTGCCCGGCGAGGAGCACGAGCGGAAAGCCGGTGCCTCGGCGCTGACAGGCGAGGGCGGTGCCGTCCTCGGCGTGGGCGTAGCCGGCGAGCGGCGACTCGGTGTCGGACATGACGGCCTTTCGGTGCGGCTGTGGTGTACGGGTCACTGGGGCTCGGCGGGATCGGTTCGCTGGAGCCGGGTGGAGAGCCGGCGGCCGCCGGTCACCTCGGCGCCGATCCGCCGCACCAACTCGCGCGCGACGGCCTCCACGGCGAGCAGTGTGCGCCCGGATGTCGGGGTGGCGAGGACGGCGGAGCGCCCGGCGACGGTGACCAGGGCCTTGAGCTGTCCGACGTCCACGGTCGCTCCTCTCGAGCCACGCGCGGCACGCATGGCTCGATCACGCATTGCTGCTTCACTCCGCCTCCCGCGTCCGTCGCTCGCCACTCGCCCCCCGTTCGCCTCGTACACCTCGTACGCCTCGTACGCCTCCATGGTTTCACCCGGTACTGACAGCCCGCACTGACCGAAGGGGCCGGATCGGTCGAGTCGGCCTCCCTCGAAGATACCCCCGGGGGTAATCGTGTACTGTCGAATACATACCCCCGGGGGTAATTCTTCGAGGGATGTTCGATGGAAGGGAGTACCTCGTGTTCTTCGTCGACACGATCGAGGTGCGGGGGCTCGGCAACCGCAGCTATCTGGCGGGTGGCGAGCGGACGGCGGTGGCGGTCGACCCGCCGCGCGACATCGACCGGGTGATCGCGGTGGCGGCCCGGCGGGGGGTGCGCATCTCGCACGTCGTCGAGACGCACGTCCACAACGACTACGTCACCGGCGGTCTGGAGCTGGCCCGGGTCACGGGCGCCGCCTATCTGGTTCCCGCCGGAGCCGCCGTCTCCTTCGAGCGCGTGCCGGTCGGGGACGGCGACCGTACGGTGATCGACGCCGCCGCCGGGATGAGCCTGCGTGCCGTGGCAACGCCCGGGCACACTGCGCACCACACCTCCTACGTGCTGGAGGAGTGCGCGACGGCGGTCTCGGTGTTCACCGGCGGTTCCCTGCTGATCGGCACCGTCGGCCGCCCGGACCTCGTGGAACCGCGGCTGACCGAGCGGCTCGCCCGTGCGCAGTACGCCTCCGCGCACCGCCTGGCCGCCGAGCTGCCCGACGACACTGAGGTGCTGCCCACGCACGGCTTCGGCAGCTTCTGCGCGTCGTCGCAGGCGGAGGGGGAGTACAGCACGATCGGCAAGGAGAAGGCCTCGAACGAGGCCCTCACCCGGGACGTGGACACCTTCGTCGCCGACCTGCTGGCCGGTCTGGGCGACATTCCCGCCTACTACGCGCACATGGGTCCGGCCAACGCCGCCGGGCCCGCGCCGGTCGACCTGACCCCGCCCGCCGTGGCCGACGCGGACGAGATCGCCGCTCGGCTGGCCGCGGGGGAGTGGGTGGTGGACCTGCGCAACCGGGTCGCGTTCGCCGCCGGGCACCTGTCGGGCTCGGTCAACTTCGAGGCCGAGGGACAGCTCGCCACCTACCTCGCCTGGCTGATCCCGTGGGGCAAGCCGGTCACGCTGCTCGCCGAGTCCGCCGAGCAGCTCGCCGCGGCGCAGCGGGAGCTGGTCCGCGTGGGCATCGACCGGCCTGCCGCCGCGGCCACCGGGGAGCCGGGCGGCTGGGTCCGCGGGAACGAGGCCCTCGCCTCCTTCCCCCGGGCCACCTTCGCGGACCTCGCCGGCCGGTACCCGGCGGACGGCCTCGTCGTCCTCGACGTCCGGCGCGACGCGGAGCGGGCGGGCGGATTCATCGAGGGCTCGGTCCACATACCGGTCCACACCCTGCACCGCCGCCTGAACGAGATCCCCGAGGGCACGGTGTGGGTGCACTGCGCGGGCGGTATGCGCGCCGCCATCGCCGCCTCCCTGCTGGACGCGGCAGGCCGCGACGTCGTCGCCGTGGACGACGGCTTCGACGCGGCCGGGAGCGCAGGGCTCACGGTCCGTACCGCCTGACCGCAAGACAGGAGCGACAAGCCAAGATGAGCATCGTCCGACGAGACCGGCGCGTTCCGGGCCGGGTGACCGTCCAGGAGGCTGCCGCCCGCACCGGCCACGGCAGTGCCGCCGAGGGCGGCGCCGCCGCCGTACTGCTGGACGTCCGCGAACCGAACGAATGGCAGGCGGGGCACGCGCCACGAGCCGTGCACCTGCCGCTGTCCGCGCCGGCCGCCGGGGCCGGGCTGCCCACGGGCGCGCAGGCGGGTGCGTTCGTCGTGATCTGCCGCTCGGGGAACCGCTCCCGCCAGGCAGCCGCCCTGCTCGAGGCGCGCGGTGCCGAGGCCGTGGACGTGATCGGCGGCATGCGGGAATGGGAAGCGGCGGGACTGCCCGTGCTGGACTCGCGGGGCGGGAACGGGACCGTCGAGTGAGCGCTGTCGTATTCGCCCTGGCCGCCGGTGCCGTCATCGGCGTGGCGCTCGGGGCACTCGGGGGCGGTGGCAGTGTCCTGGCCGTACCCGCCCTGATCTACCTGCTCGGCTTCACCCCGGTCGCGGCCACCACCGCCAGCCTCGTCATCGTCACGGTCACCTCGGCCACGGCGCTGTCCGCGCACGCCCGGGACGGCCATGTGCGATGGCGGACCGGGCTGTTGTTCGCGGCGGCCGGGATCGTCCCCGCGATGCTGGGCGGCGCGCTCGCCGGACGGCTGCCCGCCGGTGCCCTGACGGCCGCCTTCGCCGTCGTGGCGGGAACGGCCGCGGTGCGGATGCTACGACCCCGTGCCGCGTCGGAGACGGCGGTGCTGGTGCGGACGGACCGGGCGGCGGCCGCGGGTGCCGGGCTCGGCGCGGTCACCGGCGTCCTCGGCGTCGGCGGCGGCTTCCTCGCCGTGCCCGCGCTGGTGAGCGTGCTCGGTATGCGGATGCGTGACGCGGTCGGCACCAGCCTGCTGGTGATCACCGTCAACTCCCTGGCCGCGCTGGCGATGCGCGCCGGTACGGCCGACGGTCTGGACTGGGCCGTCATCGGGCCCTTCGCCGGGGCCGCGGTCCTCGGCGCGTGGGACGGGAAGCGACTCGGGGCGAAGGTGTCCGGGCACGCGCTGCAGCGAACCTTCGCCCTGGTGCTGCTGGCCGTGGCCGCGTTCATGATGATCGACGCGGTGGTGTGATGCGCCCGCGCTCACAGCCCCGCGCCGGCCCCCTCACGCCAGCGACAGGAAGAGCTTCTCCAGGCGGGCCCGCATCTGCTCCGGGTCCTCGCCGTTCTTGCCGCCGGACTCCATGTCGGTGATGCACTGCTGCAGGCCGGTGGCGATGATCGCGAAACCCGCGCGGTCGAGCGCCCGCGACGCGGCGGCGAGCTGCGTGATCACGTCCTCGCAGTCGCGCCCCTCCTCGATCATCCGGATCACGCCGGAGATCTGGCCCTGCGCGCGGCGCAGCCGGTTCAGGACGGACTTCAGCTCCGCACCCGCGAGTTCCAGTTCCACGATCACTCCTCCGAAAATACCCCTAGGGGTACTGTACGTCCCGGTACGGGACGGCGTCGAACGCCAAGGATCACAAAGGATCACATCTGCCATGACCGCCCCCATCGCCCCCGTAACCCTCCGTGCCGACCAGGCCCGCACCCGGCTGCACGAGCTGACCGTCATCGACGTACGCACCCCTGGTGAGTACGGCGCGGGCCACCTGCCCGGCGCCCTCAACATCCCCCTGGATCAGATCCGGCGTGCCCTGCCCGAGATCCGGCACGCCGCAGAACGCGGCGACGTCCTGGTCGTGTGCGCCTCCGGAGCCCGCTCCGAGAACGCCTGCAAGCTGCTCGCGGAGCAGGGCATACCCACCGCCACCCTGGTCGGCGGCACCAGCGGCTGGGCTGCCGCGGGCCACGAACTGCAGCAGCCCGCCCCCTGCGACACCCGGGCCGGCTGGAGCATGGAGCGGCAGGTCCGGTTCACGGCGGGCGCGCTGGTCCTCGTCGGCACCGGCCTCGGGCTGCTCGCGCACCCGGCCTTCCAGATCCTGTCGGCGGGTGTCGCAGGCGGTCTCGTCTTCTCCGCGCTCACCGACACCTGCGGCATGGCCGTTCTGCTCGGCAAGCTGCCGCACAACCGCCCTCGCGCGGCCGACCTCGACGCCACGCTCACCGCTCTGCGCAGCCGCTGAGCGACACGCTGCGGGCGCCACCGTGCGCGGTGGGGCCCGCAGCCGCCGGGGATCTCGGCGCCGGCCCGGTTGCAGCGCCGCTTCGACGACGGACTCGGGGGCGGTGTGAGGGGGGCGCGCGTGCCTCACGGGTGCCGACGGCGCACGGCGTGCGAGTGCTGCGGGAGTCCGTACGCCGGAAGCGGATCCGGACAGCGGCGTGCGGTGGGCGCGATCGCGGGGCGCGCCTGCGCAGGCCGCCGTCCTGCGCAGGATCCGAATCCCGGATCCGCCCCTCATCCGTGCCGTGAACGCGCGAGGAACGTGCGCGGGCGACACGACGCTCCAACACCCGTCAGTGGGGCGGGAGTTCACGCTCCAAACCTCGAACGAACAGTCATGACCGAAAAGAGGAGGGTTTTTCGCGGAAGGGCGTCACACGATGGAATGATCTCGGCGTGCGGTCACTACGATCGCATCTCAAGACAACCATTCGACCGGCTCGAAAGTGACAGCCGGTCAGGGTCGCCGATGCCAGGGTCCGCTCCCCGGGCTGCGGTGATCTTCCTGTCCAGGAGGACCTTCCGCATGTTCCGACGCATTGGGAATGCCGTCGTCCGTCATCCCGTCTGGACGATCGTGGCATGGCTCATCGCGGCGGTGGCGATCGTCGCCACCGCACCGAGCCTGCCCTCGAACAGTGACGAGAGCAGTTTCCTGCCGAAGAGTTACGAGTCGATCAAAGCGGCGGTGTTACAGGAGAAGGCGTTCCCCAGCGCCTTCACCCCGTCCGCGATCGCGCTGTACCAACGCACCGACGGCGGCAGGCTCACCGCCGCCGACAAACAGGACATCGCCCGGATCACTTCACAGCTGGGCAGCAAGCACATCGACCAGGTGCAGAAGGTCGTCCCCGGCCAGCCGTCCAAGGACGGCAGGTATGACCTGACCCTGGTGCAGATGGACAGCAAGAACGCCGGCCAGCCCAAACAGATCGACGCGGCCAAGGTGCTGCGCGACGACGTCAAGGAACTGGCGAAGGGCACGCACCTCGACGTCAAGCTCGGCGGCTCCGCCGTGCAGGCCCTCGACCAGCAGGACTCGTCCAAGCAGGGTCAGGCGCTGATCGGTATCGGCACCTTCGCGATCATTCTGATCACCCTGCTGATCATCTTCAGAGCGCCGATCCTGGCGATCCTCCCCCTGGTCCTGATCGGCCTGGTGTCGGCCGTCGCCAACGGACTGATCGCCTACGCCACGAAGCTGTTCGACCTCCAGGCCAACAGCTCGATCTCGTCGATCCTGATCGTCGTGCTCTTCGGCGTGGGCACGGACTACTTCCTCTTCCTGATGTTCCGCTACCGCGAGCGCCTGCGCGCCGGCGACGAGCCGAAGCAAGCCATGATCAACGCGGTCGACCGGGTCGGGGAGGCCATCGCCTCGGCCGCCGGAGCGGTCATCATCGCGTTCCTCGCGCTGGTCCTGTCCACGCTGGGGTTCCTCAAGCAGATGGGCCCGGCACTCGCCATCGCGGTCGCCGCCACGCTGGTCGCGGGCCTGACCCTGATCCCGGCCGTGGTCTCGCTCATCGGACCGAAGGTCTTCTGGCCCTCCAAGTCCTGGCAGCGGGAGCCGGAGAACGCCCGGTTCGCCGCCCTCGGCCGGGGCGTGCAGCGCCGCCCGGGGCTGACCGCCACGCTCTCCGGCCTCGTCCTGGTCGCGCTGTCGCTCGGCACCCTCGGCTTCAACGCCACGTTCGACCTGGCGGCGGGCTCGATGCCCAAGACCAAGGAGTCCATGGTCGTCCAGGACGAGATGCAGAAGGCGTACTCGGCGGGCGCCGCCGCACCCACCGACGTCTTCGTGTCCAGCACCGACGGCAAGCAGCTGGACAAGTCCGGCCTGGACGCCTACGCGCAGAAGCTCGGGGCCGTCGACGGCGTCGCGAACGCCCGCCTGACCCAGCTGAACAAGGCAGGCACCACCGCCGACATCACCGTCACCCTCAAGTACGAGGCGTCGACGGACAAGGCGATCGATGCCGTGGGTGAGGTGCGCGACGTCGCACACTCCGACGCACCCGAGGGCACCGAAGCCGTCGTCGGCGGCATGTCCTCGATCTACAAGGACATCGCCACGGCGGTCAACCACGACTACCGGACGGTCTTCCCCGTGGCCGCCCTCCTCATCATGATCATCCTGGGGCTGCTGCTGCGCAGTGTGGTCGCCCCCTGGTACCTGATGGCCTCGGTGGGTCTCGGCTTCGGCGCCACCCTCGGCGCCACGGTCTGGATCTTCCAGGCGGGGCAGGGACACTCGGGTCTGATGTTCATGCTCCCGGTGATCATGTATCTGTTCGTGGTCGCCATCGGCACCGACTACAACATCCTGATGATCGCCCGGCTCCGCGAGGAGGCCCGCGAGGGCCGCGAGCCCCGCGAGGCGGCGGGCATGGCGCTCCGGCACGCCGGGCCGACCGTGGCGGCGGCCGGCTTCATCCTGGCGGCGACCTTCGCCACGATGATGCTGGCGGGCAACGCGCTGCTGACGGAGATGGGTTTCGCGGTCTCCTTCGGTATCGCCGTCGCCGCCTTCGTGATGGCGATGTTCTTCACGCCGAGCCTCACCGCGCTGATCGGCCACGCGGCATGGTGGCCGGGCCATGGGGACCGGGCACGGGAAGTGCCGGCCGGTGCCGGCTCTCCGGACGCCGGTTCGGTTCCCGGCCAGGACCGGGACACCGTCGCACCCGATCCGTCGGGCCGCCGCGGCTAGTTGTACGAGGACGGGGCAGGTCTGCCGGGCCGCACAGCCCGGCGGGCCTGACCCGCCGTCATCGCGGCGGCCGACGCGAGAGGAAGATCACGACGGACCACGCGGTCTTGGCCATGCACGCGCCACGCGGTACGGTCTGTCCGATATCGACGACGGCGAGACGGAAGCCGGTGGAAATCCGGCACGGTCGCGCCACTGTATGCGGAACACCCCTGGGTGTCCCGTGAGTCAGACCCGTGGCCGTCGTCATGTGCACCACCGAGATGGGACGCGAACTCCCAGAGGAGGTCCTGCCATGGCGCAGACCGTCGCCCAGCCGACAGCCACCACCCCCGCCGTTCCCGCCACGCTGCCGCTCAAGGCGATCGCTCCGTGGGCGGTCTTCTTCGGCATCCTCATGCTCGTCCTGCTGTACTTCGTCGGCGCCGAGCAGGGCGCCACCTCCGTGTTCAACGGCACGGACGTCCACGAGTGGGTGCACGACGCCCGCCACCTGCTCGGCTTCCCCTGCCACTGACGCGAGGGACGCCGCTCGACCATGAACTCCACAACCGTGAGAAACCTTCTCGTGCGGGGCATGCTCGCCGGCCTTGCCGCCGGCGTGCTCGCCCTCGTCGTCGCCTACCTCCTCGGTGAGCCGAGCGTCGACAGCGCGATCAGCTTCGAGGACGCCCACTCCCACGAGCACGAGATGGAGGTCGTCTCCCGCTCACTGCAGTCCACCCTGGGCCTCGCCACCGGTGTCCTCGTCTACGGGGTCGCCTTCGGCGGCATCGCCGCGCTCGCCTTCTGCGTCGCGCTCGGCCGTGTCGGCCGCTTCAGCCCGCGGGCGACCGCGCTGCTGCTGTCCGGCTGCGCACTGCTCGCCGTCTACGTCGTACCGTTCCTGAAGTACCCGGCCAACCCGCCGTCGGTCGGCGAGCCCGACACCATCGGCAAGCGGACGACCCTGTACTTCCTGATGATGCTGCTCAGCGTGCTTCTGGCGGTCGCCGCCACCATCCTGGGCAAACGCCTCGCGCCTTCCCTGGGCACCTGGTACGCGACCGTCGTCGCGGTGGCCGCCTTCGCCGTCGTGATCGGCCTGGCCTACGAGTTCCTGCCCGTCATCAACGAGGTGCCGAAGGACTTCCCGGCCACCCTGCTGTGGCGGTTCCGCCTCTCCGCACTGGCCATCCAGGCCGTCCTGTGGGGTGGATTCGGCCTGCTCTTCGGCGAGTTGGCCGAGCGGCAGCTGAACCCCAAGCCCGCGGCCGCCGCGTCCGGGCGAAGAGTTCCCGCCACGCACTGATCCGTTCAGGACACGAGAGGGCCCTTCGGAACCGTCCGGGGGCCCTCTCGCGTTTCCGGGACACCGGCGGAGGCGACGAGCGGAGGAGCCGAGTGGCCAGACAACGTCCCGAACCGCGCCACATCACTCTCGGCGGTCGTGAGGCGGTGGCCCTGACCGTGGAGGAGTACGCCCAACTCGTGGCCAGCCGACGCCAGATCGGCGGCCAGAGCGCACGCGTACGGGTGCTCGCCCAGCAGGTCAAGCGGACCGAGCGACTTCTCGACGAGCTGGAGGCCCTGGTCGGTGCCCCCACGGCCGTCTGCCGTACCCCGGACGAGGCAGCGGGCCGCCGGGCGACGGCCGACTGCCACGGCGACCACGGCACGACCGGCGGCATGGACACCGACTGCCTGCGGTGCGCGATCGCGGCACTGCTGCGTCGCCACCGGGACGCGACTCCCTGACCGCCGTCAGTCGCCCGGCCGGCCGAGGCCGTGTCCGAGGCGCACGTTCCAGCGTCCGGAACGACCGGTGACCTCGGCCGCCGTGAGCGGCGGAACGTCGAGGCGCCAGAACGCCGCCTCGGGCGCGCCCAACGCGTGCACCACCACAGCCCGTACGACCTCGGGCTCCACCACGGCGACGGTCCGCACGTCCGCCCCTCCACTCGTGTCCAGCCAGCGCGCGACCCGTGCACACAGCTCCCGAACCGACTCGCCGCCATGCGGTGCGAACCCGGGATCCGCCAGCCAGCGGGCCACCATCTCCGGCTCGGCAGCACCGACCTCGTCCAGCGTCCGCCCTCGCCACCGGCCCACATCGAGGCCCGAGAGCTCCGGTTCCACCGAGGCGTCGAGGCCGAGCGCGGCGGCCGTCTCCCGGCAGCGCACGCTGGGGGAGGCAAGAACGCGGCGTGCTGCGGGCAGGGACCCGGCCGCCGACCCGGCACGCGCCGCCGCGCTCTCCTCGATCGAGTCGCCGTCGTCGAAACGGGCTCGCCGCAGGGAGCGCGTGGTCGCGGGTGAGATGAGAGTGACACGGCTGGTCACGCGGTGGTTCCTCCTGCTTCCGCTGTGGGGCGGGGCGCCCTGGACTGCATGTGTACGACGGTACGGGCATCCGTGGCACTCGTGCGCGCTCTCCCACCCTCACGTGGAGCCGCGCCGAGCAGGAGCGGCGGCCTCGACGGCCGGCTGCTGGACGGCGACAGCGCAACCGCTTAGGGTTGCTGTCCAGAGTTGGAAAAATAGTCGAAGTGCTGTGTGGGAGGGGCACGTCATGCGTACCGGTGGGGCCGAGGCGGACGAGCACCTCATCCGCGAGACGGAGAAGATCGCCGTCGCGCTGGGCCGGATGTTCCCGGGGCTGTGCGAGGTGGTCCTGCACGACCTGCGCGATCCGGAACACGCGATCCGGGCGATCGAGAACAACCTCTCAGGCCGGCAAGTGGGCGATAGCGCAACCGAGCTGGGACTGGCCCGCATCGCCGACCCGCAGTACCCGAGCGTCATCCAGAACTACCCCAACCGGTTCCCCGACGGCCGCCCGGCCAAGAGCACGTCGATCGGCATCAGGAACAGCGCCGGCGAGTACATCGCGGCCCTGTGCCTGAACCTGGACGTCTCCGTGCTCTCACCGGTCACGCTCGCGCTGTCCAACCTGGTCGCCACGGACGCCGAGCACCGTGAACAGCCGCTGGAGACCCTGCGCGACCGCAACGCCCGGGAGCTGCGTCAGGCGGTGGAGGAGCTCGCCGCGGAACGTGGTGGCACCCCGAGGTCGCTGGGCCGGGACGGCAAGAGGGCGCTCGTACGGCAGTTGCACTCGGACGGCTACTTCGACTCGCGAGATGCCGCCCAGACGATCGCGGACCTGCTCGGCGTGTCCCGCGCGACCGTCTACAACTACACCAAGTGAAGGGCCACTCATGAACCGCGGTCTGCTGCACATCACCGAGGAAGAGACCGCCGCGGTCGTCGACGAGGACCTCGCACTGCAGGCCGCCCGCGAGGCGTTCGCCGCGACCGTGGACGGCGCGGTCTTCCCCAGTCTGGCCGTCCACGGATCCGACCCGAGGAACCGGTTCACGCTCAAGCCGTCGGCCTCCGCCACACACGCCGGGGTGAAGATCGGCAGCTACTGGCCCGGCAACCCGGAGCAGGGACTGCCGCGCCACCACTCCACCCTGCTGCTCCTCGACCAGAGGGTCGGCCGGATCGCCGCCGTCCTGGAGGTCGGCAGGGCCAACGCCTACCGGACCGCGGCCGCCGACGCCCTCGCCGTCGATCTGCTGGCCCGCCCCGACACCACCACGCTGGCCGTGTTCGGCACCGGGCACCAGGCCGCCTACGAGGTGCGGGCGGTCAGCCGGGTCCGGCCCGTGGGCGAGGTCCTGGTCGTGGGCCGCGACAAGGACCGCGCCGCACGGATGGCAGCCGACCTCGCGGCGGAAGGCCGTACGGCGACAGTCACCGGTGCCGAGGAGGCGTGCGCCCGGGCCGATGTCATCGTCACCGCCACCAACGCCACTGCCGAAGCCCCGCCCCTGTTCCAGGCCGAATGGGTCCGGCCCGGCACGCACATCTCCTGCATGGGTGCCGACGCTCCCGGCAAGCGGGAACTGGACCCCGGACTGTTCTCCATGGCGCGCGTCTTCTGCGATCTGCCCGAGCAGGCCCGCCGCATGGGCGAGAGCCAGCACGCGCCCGAGGAAACTCCACTCACCCCGCTCGGCGAGGTCCTCACCGGCCGGGCCGCGGGACGCGCCGACGACGCCGACATCACGCTCTTCGACAGCTCCGGCATCGGCCTGCAGGACCTCTACCTCGGCCTGGCCCTTCTGAAGAGACTGGACATGACCCTGTGACCACCACACCATCGGCGGCCGTCCGGAACCTGGCCGACCCCGACACCCCGTTCGCCGTCGTCGACGTGCACAGGACACGACGCAACATCGCACGGCTCGCCCGGCACGCGGACCGCCTCGGGGTCACCCTGCGCCCGCACGTCAAGACGGCCAAGAGCCTCGACGTCGCAGCCCTCCTGCACGACGGCACACCCGGACCGGTCACCGTCTCCACCCTCGCCGAAGCCGAGGCGTTCGCCGGCGCCGGCTACACGGACATCACCTACGCCGTCGGCATCGACCCCCACAAGCTGCCCCGTGTGATCGCCCTGCTGCGCCGCGGTGTCACGCTGCGCGTCCTGCTCGACAGCACCGAACAGGCGACGGCCGTCGCCGCAGCCGCGCGCGAAGCCGGCATCGCCCTGCCCGCCCAGATGGAGATCGACTGCGACGGCCACCGCGGCGGCCTGAGGCCCGACGCGCCCGGGCTCGTCGGCATCGGCCGCATCCTGCACGAGGCAGGCTGCCTCGACGGCGTCCTGACGCACGCGGGGGAGTCCTACTTCGCCCACACCGCGGAGGACCGGCGCCTGGCGGCGAAGAACGAACGCGACGCCGTCGTCGCCGCGGCCGACGCACTGCGGGCCGCCGGGCTGCCCGTGCCCGTCGTCAGCGTCGGCTCCACCCCCACCGCCCACGCGGCGGACGACCTCACCGGCGTCACCGAACTGCGCGCCGGCAACTACGTCTTCTTCGACCTGGTCATGGCCGGCCTGGGCGTCTGCGACCTCGACGACCTCGCCCTGTCGGTGGTCGTCACCGTCATAGGTCACCGCCCGGAGTACGGGTGGATCATCACCGACGGCGGCTGGATGGCCATGTCCCGCGACCGGGGCACCTCCGCCCAGGCCCAGGACCAGGGCTACGGCCTGGTCACCGACCTGGCCGGGCGGCTGATCCCCGGGCTCGTCATGAGCGGCGCGAGCCAGGAGCACGGCACCCTCTCCGCACGTGACGGATCCCACCTGCCCGACCTGCCCGTAGGCACCCGCCTGCGTGTCCTGCCCAACCACGCCTGCGCCACGGCGGCCCAGCACCACGGCTACCACGTCGTCGACGGCAGCCGGTCCGACGGCCCCACGCCCACGATCCAGGGCGTCTGGAACCGCGTCGGCGGCTGGTAGCCCGCCCGCCGCGGTCCCCGACCGCCTCCCGCCCCCTACTCCAAGGACACGCCATGGCCGCCGCTTCGCCCGTAACGTTCGACGACGTCCGTGAGGCCGCCGCGCGCCTCAAGGGCATCGCCCACCGCACCCCCGTCCTCACCTCGCGCACGCTCGACGCCCTCGTCGGCGCCGAGGTGTTCATCAAGTGCGAGAACTTCCAGCGGATCGGCGCCTTCAAGATCCGCGGCGCCTACAACGCGGCCGCCCAGCTCACGCCCGAGCAGTTGGCCAAGGGGATCGCCGCCTACTCCTCCGGCAACCACGCCCAGGCCACCGCCCTTGCCGCCCGTGAACTGGGCACCAGCGCCGTCATCCTGATGCCCGAGGACGCCCCCCGCTCCAAGATGGAGGCCACCGCCGGATACGGGGCGGAGATCGTCACGTACGACCGCTACACCCAGGACCGCACCGCCCTCGGCGAGGCCCTGGCCGAGGACCGCGGCCTGGCCCTGATCCCGCCCTACGACCATCCCCACGTCATCGCCGGCCAGGGCACCGCGGCCCTCGAACTCCTCGAGGACACCGGAGAACTCGACGCCCTCGTCGTGCCCGTCGGCGGGGGCGGCCTCATCGCCGGCAGCGCCACCGCCGCCAAGGCCCTCCACCCGGGCATCCGGATGATCGGCGTCGAGCCCGAGGCGGGCGACGACACCAAGCGCTCACTGGAGAGCGGCACCCGCGTCACCATTCCCGTGCCGCGCACCATTGCCGACGGCCAGGCGATCTCCACCCCCGGGGAGATCACCTTCGGCATCAACCGGCGCCTGGTCGACACGGTCACGCTCGTCAGCGACGAGGAGATCGTCCGGGCCATGAGGTTCGCCTTCGAGCGCCTGAAGATCGTCCTGGAGCCCAGCGGCGCCACGGGCCTGGCGGCCCTGCTGGCCGGACGCGTCGGGAACCTCCCGCGGCGGATCGGCGTCATCGCCTCGGGCGGCAACATCGACACCGCCCGGTTCACCGCCCTGATCAGCGGCTGAACCGCAGGTCAGCGCCTGTAAGCCCGGTGCCCGGCACCCGCTCCGACGCGCGGCCCGCCGAGCGGGACAATCGTCGCCATGACCGATGACATGGGCGACGCCGAGAACAGCTTGGCCAGGGTCGAGCGACTGCTGGAGGCCGGCGAACGTGATCTGGTCCCCGCGTGGCGGCGGGCCACGCGCGGGGAGCCGCGCTGGGCGGTGACCGCCGTGATCCTGGTGGCGGTCGCCCTGCAGCTGATGCTGCCCCACCGGCTCGCGCTCCAGCCGTACTGGGCGCTGCCGGTGCTGGAGCTGGTGCTGCTGGCCGGCCTGATCGCCGCGAACCCCCGACGGGTCGAGCCGCGGACGCGATGGCTGCGGTGGCTGGGCCTCGGCCTGATCTCCGTCATCAGCCTGGCCAACGGCCTGGCGGCCCTCAGGCTCGTCGCGGACCTGGTGAGCGGCCGGGCGGGGAAGGACGCGGTGCCGCTGCTGCTGACCGGCGGCGGCATCTGGCTGACCAACGTCATCGTGTTCGCGCTCTGGTACTGGGAGTGGGACCGCGGCGGCCCGATGGCGCGGGCCCTCGGCCGGCAGCAGCACGCCGACTTCCTCTTCGTGCAGATGCAGAGCCCGGAGGTCGCCCCGCCGGACTGGGAGCCGGCGTTCCTGGACTACCTGTACCTGTCCTTCACCAACTCCACCGCCTTCAGCCCGACCGACGTGATGCCCCTCTCACGGTGGGCGAAGATGCTGATGATGCTCCAGTCCTCGGTGTCCCTGGTGACCGTGGTCCTGGTGGTCGCGCGAGCCGTGAACATCCTGAAGTGAGCTGCTGTGACTTCCCCCACCTGCTCTTGCCGTGGCGGGAAAGGCTTACCTACGTTCGGTTGTATGTCCTCCTTTGACCCCATCCTTCCTGGCGAGCCGGACGAGCAGCCTGCCGCGGTGAGCGCGTCCGAGCCGGTCGACTTCGTCGTCGACCTGACCGCGCACGAGATGCTCCGGCGCACGCACGCCCTGGCCGCCCTGGGGCCCGACTGGGACCCCGTCGCGGCGCTGCGCGGCGAGGAGGAGGCGTACGACCTGCTGTACTCCGGCCTCGACGCTGAGCAGCAGCGGATCTACGACGAGCTGGTCGCGGCCGGGGTGCTCCCCAGGCGCGGGGGTGGCGATGCTGCCGCTTGATCCGCAGGCCGACATCGGGCGCCGTGCCTGGGTGGACTGCCCGAACTGCGACGACCGCCGGCAGTGCGCCACCTGCGCGCAGGGCGGCGAGTGCCGCTCCCACTGGCGCTACCTGCTGTCCAACACCGGCAGCCTGCTGCACCTGCAGTGCCCCTCCTGCACCCACGTCTGGAACCACGAGACCCACTTCGGAGCCACCCGGTCCAAGGGCTGAGACGGCTCAGGGCGCGGTGAACAGGTTCGGGAATCGGGGCGCCAGCCAGGGCTTGGCTCCCCAGGTGAGGATCTGTCCCCGGGCGATGGCGCGCCACGGGTTGAGCCGCCCCAGCGCGACGAGCAGGAAGGCGGTGGGCTCGATGAGAATGGTGCAGTCCGAGCGGCCCTGCGGCGGCCCCGGGGTCACCTGCACGGCACCGTCGGCCAAGGCCACACCGAACGTCTCGCCCCCGCGGAGCCTGACCGTGTAGCGAGCCGTGAGACCGGCGGTGGCCGTGGTGTTCGTGACGCGCGGCATGACCGAGAGCATGAACGGCATGCACAGGCTCACGCGCGGGCCGTCGACCATGTGCGGGCGGCCCACGGCGCGCGCGAGATCGTATCCGTGGCCGAGCATGTGCGTGAGCAGGTAGGACGCGAGGACGCCGCGGTTCATGGGGCCCAGCGGCGTGGTCGGTGCGGGGGCATCGGTGGCCGTCCGCGTCATGGCGTCCAGGAACGCCCCGGCCTGCTCGGCGATCATCGTCGCCAGCGGCTGCGCCCGGCGCTCGCCGAAGGCGGCGAGCGAGTCCTCGTTCGCCGCGGCCAGGCTCTGCGGGGTGCCGTCGCCGTAGGGGCGCTCGCGCCCGGCGGCGAGGTCGGCCATCAGCTCGTTGGCGAGGGCCAGGTGTGCGGCCGCCTCGCCGACGGTCCACGCCGACCCCGGTACGGGAACCGCCGTGTCGGGCACGCCTCGCAACAGCGTGGCGATGTCCTCGGCGGTCCCGCGTATCGCCTGCCCGAGTCCGTCGGGCAACAGCCCCTCGGTGTCCTGTCGTTCCGTCGGCCGCACGCCGCCCGCCCTCCCGCCTGCCGTACCCCGTGGGTACGGGGTGCCGGGTACCCAATCAGACTCGGGAGGGCAGGGCAAGCCTGCGGGCGGCCCGTGATCAGCGGCTGCCCGTCCAGTTGTGGGCCACGTCGATCACCACACGGTCGGACAGCTGGATCACCCGGAACGGCAGCCTGGCCCGGACTCCGAGACCGACCTGCGTCTCGCCCTCGAAGCTGCCGGCGAACCGGGTGTCCCGGAAGGTGCGGTACCCGCTGACCTTCACGCCGGGAAGCGTGTGGCCCACCCGTCCCGGGTACGTCACCGCGCCGGTCTCCGGGTCGTAACTCGGAGCGCCGATGTGGACGTCGAGGATCGCCCCACCGCCGACCGGGATGACCCGGCCGCTGGCGCTCTGGTGGAGCCGGTGGACGTACCTGACGGAGTAGCCGATGGAACGGCCCCCGCCGGGCACTTCGAGGACCATGCGGTCGTAGCAGGCGTGCCGACCGGTCCTGATGTCGTCGAGCGGCACGGCGCCTGCGGTGGAACCGCCCTTGTCGCCGCTGCCCCAGCCGGTCGGGCAGGCCGTCGCCTGTGTGGCGGCCGTCGCGCTCGACGCCGTCCCCAACCCTGCGCCCGCCAGAAGGAGCGCTGCTATAACTGCCCCAATTCTTCGCATGATGTCCCCCTTGGTCGAGTCATGCTGTTATGGCATGAGACACGGAACCCTGGCGAATGGTTGCACGCAATGATGCCGGAAGTTCCGCGGATCTCGGGGTGCGGTAACTCTCGGTCACTGATCGGGTGACGTACAGTCGAGTCCGGGGAGGCAGACCGGAGGGGGGCGTCATGCCGGACGAGTCGGCCGTGCGGTTCGCGGTGCTGGGGCCGGTGCGGGTCTGGCGCGGGGAGCGCGAGCTGGCACTCGGGGGACCTCAGGAACAGGCACTGCTGGCCCTCCTGTTGCTTCGTGCAGGCCAGCCCGTGTCCGTGCCCGAGATCGTCGACGCGCTGTGGGGCCCGCACCCGCCACGCACGGCCGTCAACGTCGTCCGCCGCCATGTCGGCTCCCTGCGCCGTCTGTTGGAGCCGGGGCTGCCCGCGCGAGCGTCGGGCCGCCGCCTGGTGCGCGGCGCCAGCGGCTACCGGCTCGTCACCGACGGCGACGCCCTGGACCTCCTACGCTTCCGCGAGTTGCGGGACGAAGCTCGGCAGGCCGCCGCCGAGGGGTCGCCCGCACGGGCCGTGGACCTGCTCGCCGAAGCATTGTCGCTGTGGAACGGACCGGTCGCCGCCGGAGTCTCCCCGGACGTGCGCGACCGCATCTCGGTCGGCGGGCCGGAGCGCGAGCGCCTCACCGCGGTGCGCGAGGCTGCCGACGCGGCACTGCACGCCGGAGTACCGGACAGGGTGCTGCCCGAACTCCGGCAGGCCGCCGCCGCGCACCCGCTGGACGAGCCCCTGCTGGCCCGCCTGGTCCTGGCCCTCGCGGCCACCGGCCGCCGCGCCGAGGCGCTGGACACGTACCGGACCGCCTGCGGCCGCCTCGCCGACGGGCTGGGCATCGACCCCGGCCCCGAACTGCGGGACGCGCTGCACGAGGCGACCGGCCGGGGCGCCGGCACACCGCCCCGGGAAGCCCCGGGCCCGCACCCCGCCGTACCCGCCCAACTGCCCCACGACCTGGCCACGTTCACCGGACGGCACGCCGAGCTCGCGGAGGTGCTCGGCTCGTTCTCCGGCGGCGCGGAGGACGCCGGGACGGTGCTGATCTCCGCGCTCGGCGGCATGGCGGGGGTGGGCAAGACCACGCTGGCCGTCCACTGGGCCCACCGGGTCGCCCACCGGTACCCGGACGGCCAGCTCTACGCCGACCTGCGCGGCTTCGCACCGTCCGGGGCGGTCACCGGTCCGGGGGAGGCCCTGCGCGGTTTCCTCGATGCGCTCGGGGTGCCACCGGAGCACATTCCGCAGGGCCTGGACGCTCAGGCCGCGCTCTACCGCAGCATGCTGTCCGGACGGCGGGTGCTCGTCCTGCTCGACAACGCGCGCGACGCGGAGCAGGTACGGCCACTGCTGCCCGGCGCGCCCGGCTGCCTCACCATCGTCACCAGCCGGGACGAACTCACCGGCCTGGTGGCCGCCCACGGAGCCCGCTCCCTGACCCTGCGGCCGTTCGACACCGGCCAGGCGCGGGAGTTCCTCACCGGCCGGCTGGGCGCGGAACGGATCGCCGCCGAACCCGCAGCGGTCGACGCGATCATCACCCGGTGCGCCGGGCTGCCCCTCGCCCTCGCCTGCGTGGCCGCCCGCGCCGCCCTCCGCCCGCACTTCCCGCTGGCTGCCGTGGCCGCCGAACTCCACGAGGCCCACGGCAGCCTCGACGCCTTCACCAGGCCCGACACCTCGGCGGACGTCGCCACGGTGTTCTCCTGGTCGGTACGCGCCGTGTCGGCCGAGGCCGCCCGGCTGTTCCGGCTCCTCTCCCTGCACCCCGGCCCGGACGCGTCCCCGGCCGCCGCGGCCGCGCTCGCCGGACTGCCGCTCCGTCAGGTGCGACCACTGCTCGCCGAACTCTCCGGCGTCCACCTCGTAGGCGAACCCACGCCCGGCCGCTACGCCTTCCACGACCTGCTCCGCGCGCACGCCGCCGAACTCCTCCAGGCCCACCACGGCGAGGGCGAGCGCCAGGAGGCGAGCGACGGGCTGTTCGCGTACTACCTGCACCGCGCCCACGCCGCCGGTGCGCTCCTCGATCCGAGCGGGGATCTCCCACCCCTGCCGGAGGGTACGCACGCCGAACCGTTCGCCGACGACAGCCACGCCCTGGCCTGGCTCGGTGCCGAGTACGGAGTACTGCCCGCCGTCGTCTAGGAGGCGGTGGCCTCCCGACGCGACCGGCTCGCGTGTCTGCTGACCTGGTCCCTGGAGCCGTACTTCGAACGGCGCGGCCACTGGCACGACGGACTGGCCGCCCAGCGCACCGCGCACGACGCCGCGCTGCGGCTCGCCGATCCCGCACTGGAGGCCCGCGCCCTGCGCGGCCTCGGCCGGGCGGCCGGCAGACTGGGACAGCACGAGGAGGCCCGCACCCACCTCGAACGAGCCCTGGAGCTGTTCACCGGCCTCGGTGACCTGGCCGGCCGGGCGGGCACCCACCGCAGCCTGGGCTGGACGAGCGAGCAGCAGGGCGACCTGGCCGGAGCCCTGCGGCACAACCGGCTCGCCCTCGACCTGTTCCGCACCGCGGGCCACCGACCGGCGCAGGCCAGCGTCCTCAACTCCGTCGGCTGGTACCACGTCCTGCTCGGCGAGCACCGGAAGGCGCTCGCCCACTGCTTCGAAGCCCTGACCCTGCTCCAGGACCTGGGCGACCGCTACGGCCAGGCCGCGACCTGGGACAGCATCGCCTACGCCTACCACCACCTCGGCCGCCACCCGCACGCCCTGCTGGGCTACCGCAACGCGCTGACCTTGTACCGCGCGCTCGGGGTGCCTTACCCGGAGGCCGACACGCTCACCCGCATCGGCGAGACCCACCTGGCCACCGGCGACCGCGACAGCGCACGGGCCGCCTGGGAAGAGGCACTCACCCTTCTCACCGCCCTCGGCCACCCCGACGCCGACCGGGTCCGGGCCAGACTCGACGGACGGGACGAATGGCCCGGCGCGGTGTGAGCGGCGCGCACACGCGCGATGCGGCGGTAATGGGTGGTCGGCGGACAGCGGACAGCGGACAGCGGACAGCGGTCGGTGGCCGGTGGTGTGTGGCCGTGCGGGACGGGGCTCGGTGAAGTGATGCGGTTCGAAGTGCTCGGATCCCTGCGGGTGGTGCGGGGGGAGACCGAGCTGGATCTCGGCTTCCCGCAGCAACGGGCCCTGCTCGGGCTGCTGCTGGTGCAGCCGGGCCGGCCCATGCGGATGAGCGAGATCGTCGAGGTGCTGTGGTCCGGGGAGCCCCCTGCCAGTGCCCGCAACGTGGTGCGCCGCTACGTCGGTGCCCTGCGCAGGCTGCTGGAACCGGGCCTGCCGCCGCGCGCGCCCGGACGGCGCCTGCTCGGCCGAACCGGTGGCTATGTGCTGGAGGCGGACACCGACGAGGTCGACCTGCTGCGCTTGCGGGACCTCGCCCGGCAGGGCATGCGGGCCGCCGCCACCGGACGGCCGGAGGAGGCGGTACGGCACTTCGCCGACGCCCTCGCCCTCTGGCGCGGTCCGGTGGCGACGGGGATACCCGTGGCCACCCGCGCGCACCCGCACTTCGCGGCCGTGGAGCGGGACATCGTGCGCACCGCACAGATGGCGGCGGACGCCGCCCTGCTGTGCGGCAGGTCGGAGCAGGTGCTCCCCGCCCTGCGCAGGGCCGCCGAAGTCGAGCCGCTCGACGAGTCGTTGCACGCCCGACTGGTCATGTCGCTGGCGGCCTGTGGTCTCCAGGCCGAGGCGCTGGCCGTGTACGAGCGCGTCCGGCGCGACCTGGCCGCTCAGCTGGGCGTCGCACCCGGTCCCGAGCTGGGCGCGGCCCATGCCCGCGTCCTGCGCCAGGAGGTGCGGCCCGCCGGGCACATCACCGCGCGGAGCACGCCGTCGGCGCGACCGCACTCTCCGGAACCCTTCGTCCGCCCCGCCCAGTTGCCGCCCGATCTCGCCGTGTTCACGGGCCGCAGCACCGAACTCGACACGCTGAGCGCCCTCGCCGACGCCACGGCGGCAACCGGTCACCGGCCCGTGACCGTCCTGATCAGCGGAATGGCGGGCATCGGCAAGACCACCCTCGCGGTCCACTGGGCGCACAGCGCCGCCGACCGCTTCCCGGACGGCCAACTCCACGTGGAGCTGGGCGGCTTCGACCCGCGCCGGTCCGCCCTGGACCCCGCCGAGGTGCTACGGCAGCTCCTCGCCTCCCTCGGAGTGCCCGTCCAGCGGATGCCGGAAGGCGTCGACGAGCTCGCCGGCCTCTACCGACGCCTGCTGGCGGGCCGCCGCCTTCTCCTCCTCCTCGACGGCGCCGCCGACACCGAGCAGCTCCGCCCCCTGCTGCCCCTCTCGCCCGGCTGCCTGACAGTGGTCACGAGCCGCAACGGACTACCCGGCCTGATCGCCGCCGGCGCACGCCCGCTGCCCCTGGACCTGCCGTCCGCGGCGGACGCACGCACCGCCCTGGCCCGGCGGATCGGCTCGGAGCGGGTGACCGCCGAACCCGAGGCGGCCGAGGAGATCGTGGCGCGGTGCGGGCGGCTGCCGCTGGCCCTCGCCGTCGTCGCCGCACGCGCAGCCAGCCGCAGAGACTTTCCGCTGGCCGCCCTCGCGGCCGAACTCCGCGCCTCCCACGGCAGCCTCGACGCCTTCTCCTCCGCGAGAGGGGCAGCCGACGCCCGAGCCGCGTTCGGCTGTTCCTACCGCACCCTGTCGGCTGGGGGCGCCCGGCTGTTCCGGCTCCTCCCGCGGCACACCGGCCCCCTCGTCACGGCCGGTACCGCCGCGGCACTGGCCGACCTGCCGGTGCGCGAGGCCGGGACCCTCCTCGTCGAGCTGACCGACGCGCACCTCGTCACCGAAGCCGCGCCCGGCCACTACGCCATGCACGAGCTGCTGCGGGCCTTCGCCACCGAACTCACCGAGTAGCACCCTCACTTCCTTGTCACTCTTTTTGCACATCCCGCGATCTACGCTCCCGGCGAAGTGGCCCTCTCCATCGCCGCTTCACGTGACGACAGAGCGGAGGCGACGACGGATGACGGCGACGACCGGCATCGAGGCGAGCGGCGGACACCTGAGATCACCGCAACCGAAACCGGTGTGGCGACGGGCCATGGGACTCGACATCCTCATCACGGACCCGGCCCCCGCCGTGCTGCCCCGCGAACGCGCGCCGTACGCCGGGCCGGACCTCACCGGAGGGCCCCGCAGGTGGATCGCCCGGGACAGCGGCGACTTCCTCTTCGTGGGCGTGCGGGGCGGCGGCCCGGTGTTAGTGCAGGAACCGTCCGTGGACGGCCGACTCGGCCCGGGCGACATCTGCTTCTACGACCTGCACCGCCCGCCCGTGCTGGACCTCCCCGAGGGATGCCGTACGCAGACGTTCCTGCTCTCACGCGAACTGCTGGGGCTCGCCGACCGCGACCTGCACCGGATCACCAGGGTGCCGGTGCGCCGCGACTCCCGGATGGGCTCGCTCCTCTCGCCGTTCCTGTCCGACCTCGCCGACACCGCCGTCGCGTCGCGGGCCACGGTCGGCGACATGCTCGCCTGGAACGCCGTGCAACTGCTCACCACCCTCGCCACGGAGCACCTGCGGGAACCCGGGAGGGCGGCCGCCGCCGACCAGTCGGCCCTGGTGTCCCGGATCCTCGGGTTCATCGACCTGCACCTGGGTGACGTGGAGCTGTCCCCCGAGCGGATCGCCCGCGCCCACCACATCTCCGTGCGGTACCTGCACAAGCTCTTCGCCGACGAAGGAACCACCGTCGGCCGGCGGATCCTGCTGCGCAGGCTGGAGGAGTGCCGGCGCGAACTCGCCGACCGTTCCCGCGGGACCCGGACCATCGCCGCGGTGGCGGGCCACTGGGGCTTCGCCAGCGCCACGCACTTCAGCCGCGTCTTCCGGGCCACGTACGGGATGACCCCGCGCGAGTGGCGGGACTCCGCGAGCCGTTAGCACGCTGCTTCCTCCCGGTGCACCGAACCCTTCCCTCCAGGGCGCCCGCAGCAGCGCCGCGCGAATCCGTGCGCTGTCGGCACACTGACCGTTCGCTCACGGGCAATTGCCCTCCGCCCGGCGGATCTACGGTGGCGCTCAGCGGCGCCGGAGTACTCAGCGGATCCACCATGCGATCCGGCGCCCCCGAAATCCGAGGAGAACCGATGTCCGATGCCGTAGCCCCGGTCCAGCCGGTCCTGGAACCGGCCGCCGCCGACTTCGCCCGCGCGACCGCCAACCCGCCCTACCTGTTCGACCTCGACCCGGCGGAGGGCCGCAAGGCGGTCGACGAGGTGCAGTCCGGCGAGATCGACAAGCCGGCCGTCGACGAGGAGTGGATCACCGTCTCGGGCGGGCCCACGGGCAGCGTCCGGGCACGCATCGTCAAGCCCGCGGGCGCCTCCGGCATCCTCCCGGTGATCGTCTACATCCACGGCGCGGGCTGGGTGTTCGGCAATGCCCACACGCACGACCGCCTGGTGCGGGAACTCGCCGTCGGTGCCGAAGCGGCCGTCGTCTTCCCCGAGTACGACCTGTCGCCGGAGGCCCGCTACCCGGTCGCGATCGAGCAGAACTACGCGGTCGCCCGGTGGGTCGTGGAGCAGGGGGCGTCCAAGGGCCTGGACGGCTCGCGGCTGGCCGTGGCCGGTGACTCCGTCGGCGGCAACATGACCGCCGCCCTCACCCTGATGGCCAAGGAGCGCGGCGGCCTCCCGCTGGCGCAGCAGGTGCTGTTCTACCCGGTCACGGACGCGAGCTTCGACACCGGCTCCTACCACCAGTTCGCCACCGGCTACTTCCTGCGCCGCGACGGCATGCAGTGGTTCTGGGACCAGTACACGACCGACGAGGCCGAACGGGCGCAGATCACCGCCTCCCCGCTGCGTGCCACCGCGGAGCAGCTGGGGGACCTCCCCCCGGCCCTCGTCATCACCGCGGAGGCCGACGTCCTGCGCGACGAGGGCGAGGCCTACGCCAACAAGCTGCGCGAGGCGGGCGTGCCGGTCACCGCGGTGCGCTTCCAGGGCATCATCCACGACTTCGTCATGCTCAACGCCCTGCGCGGCACCCACGCCGCCGAAGCCGCCATCACCCTGGCCGCCCGCACCCTGCACGCGGCCCTGCACACCGCCTGAAGCCGAGGAGACCGCACCCACATGACCGCCTCCACTCCCACGGTCGTCCTCGTCCACGGCGCGTTCGCAGACGCGACCAGCTGGTCCGGGGTCATCGAGGAACTGCAGCGCGAGGGCATCCCCGTCGTCGCGCCGCCCAACCCTCCCCCAGTTCTCGGCGGCGCTCGAACCGGGGGCACCCCCATCGCGGCCTCGCCTCCGACGCCGCCTACGTCGCCTCCGTGGTCGCCCAGATCGACGGCCCCGTCGTGCTGGTCGGACACTCGTACGGCGGTGCGCTCATCACCGTGGCCGGCACCGTCGAGAACGTCGTCGGGCTGGTCTACGTGGCCGCCTACGTCCTCGAGGAGGGCGAGAGCCTCGGTGAGCTGCAGGGCCGCTTCCCGCTCTCGCCGCTGGTCAGCAACCTGAAGCAGTGGACGTACCCCGGCCCGGACGGTGAGGACGCGGTCGAGGTCACCATCGCGGCGGATGCCTTCCCGTCGGTGTTCGCCGCCGACGTGGCCCCCGAGGTCACCAAGGTCCTCGCGGTGGCCCAGCGTCCGCTGGCCGCCGCGGCCTTCGAGGAGACCGCCTCCGCCGCCGCGTGGCAGACCAAGCCGTCCTGGGCCCTGGTCGCCGGCGCGGACGAGGCGATCAACCCGGAGGTCGAGCGCTACGGCGCGAAGCGGGCCGGAGCGACCGTCCTGGAGCTGGAGGGCGCGTCCCACGCGGTCGCCGTGTCCCGGCCCAAGGAGGTCGCCGCCCTGATCCGCGACGCGGTCCGCGCGACGAGCTGACCGCACGCCACGGAACTCGCCCTCCCGCCCGTGCGGGAGGGCGAGTCCGACTGTCACTTCGGCCGGCCCTTCCGCGCCGCGTACGGGACGACGCCCAGGAAGTGGCGGCTTGACGGTGCGTCGGACGGGGTGGGTGTTGCCGTGACCGTGTGGCCCGCCCGCCCCCCGAGAACGTGTGCCGACGTCAACCATCTGCGTGATATACACATTCTCCACGTCTTCTGCACGGTCCATCGGCATGCTCCTGGGGGGAGTTCCGTGAGCACTACTGGCGCGGGCGGGCGGGTGCGGCCTGCCCAGCCCGGGGACCCCGCCCGCATCGGCCCGTACCGGATCATCGGCCGTCTCGGCTCCGGCGGCATGGGCACGGTCCACGCCGGCCTCACCGACGACGGACTCCGGGTCGCGGTCAAGGTGATCCACCCCGCGCAGGCCCAGGACCCGGAGTTCCGGGCCCGGTTCCGCCGCGAGGTCCAGCTCTCCGCCCGGGTGCAGGGCCCCTGCCTCGTGCCCCTGCTCGCCGCCGATCCCGAAGCCGCCGCGCCCTGGCTGGCCACCGCCTACGCTCCCGGCCCCACCCTCAACGAGCACCTGGCCGAGCACGGCCCCCTCACCGGCGGCACCCTGTACGCCTTCGCCACCGGCACGGCCCAGGCGCTGGCGGCGATTCACCGGGCCGGTGTGGTCCACCGGGACGTGAAGCCGCAGAACGTCATCCTCACGCCCGCCGGGCCCCGCGTGCTGGACTTCGGCATCGCCCACGCCGCCGACGGCACCAGCGTGACCCGGACGGGCGTCCTGACCGGAACCCCCGGCTGGATCAGCCCCGAGTACTACCGCGGCGGCACGGCCGGACCCGAGGGCGACCTGTTCGCCTGGGGCGCGCTGGTGGCGTACGCCGCGACCGGCCGTCTCCCGTTCGGCGCCGGCGCGCCGGACGCGGTCGCGTTCCGCGTCATGTCGGGGGAGCCCGATCTGGACGGAGTTCCGCGGGAGTTGCGGGAGATCGTGGAGACGGCCCTCGCGAAGGAGCCCGCCGACCGGACGAGCGCCGTCACGGCTGCGGACAAGTGCGCAGGGCTGCTCGCGGCGCAGGCCACCCAGGTCGTCGGCGGCGAGGTGGACCTGGGCCCCACCCGTGCCGGTGCGCCGGTCATGGCCCGGTGGGACCTGCCCACCCTGGACGATCCCCGCTGGCACGCCCCGGCGGTACCGTCCTCCCGCAGGCGGACCGTCACGACCGTCCTCGTCGCCGCGGCCGTGGCCGGCGCTCTCGCGGGCGCCGTCATCGCCCTCCCCGGCGGGCGGGACGACCGCGCGGCGAAGACCAGGGGAGCCACGGCCGGTGCGTCCCCGGCCGCGCACGCGGACAACACCGCACAGCACACCGGCTCCGCCGCGCCCGACGGGACGACGGAACCGGCGCAGCCGGCGGTCGATCCGCGCAGGGCAGCGGTCCCGGCCGACCCGCTCGCCGGGGTGACCGACCCCGCCTTCACCCGTGCCGGGGACGAGACCCAGCCCGGCGACGACGAGTGGAGAGCCAGCACCGGAGCGAGCACCGCGGCCGAGACGGACGTGGCGACGGTGGTCCGGGACGACATCAGGACCATGCTCGCCACCAAGAACATGGCCTTCATGGAGCCCACGGTCACCTTCAACAAGAGCGCACAGACGCTGATGGTGACCGGCGGCCCGATCTCCCAGCTTCCCGAGGACCAGCAGGAAGTGTTCCGCAGGAGCGGGGAGATGGCGGCTTGCACCGCCCTCGCCCGCCGGCTCGCGGACGACCCCACCGCCTGGCCCTACGGCCG
This sequence comes from Streptomyces sp. NPDC044064, assembly GCF_056434245.1. Classification (NCBI taxonomy): domain Bacteria; kingdom Bacillati; phylum Actinomycetota; class Actinomycetes; order Kitasatosporales; family Streptomycetaceae; genus Streptomyces; species Streptomyces sp. NPDC044064. Next base: position 273,130 of record NZ_JBWKFN010000008.1, on the reverse strand, counting down.
CTACTCGGTCTTCTGGAAGGACTCCGACACCGATCCCGAGCCGAACATCCTCGGCTTCGGCGAGGCCACCGACGGGTGCTACAACCTGACCGCCGGGCAGTGGCAGGGCGACGAGTCCGGCATGGCGACCGCACAGATACCGAGCAGCGACCGGGCGGAGATCCGCGTCGCCGACGCCACCGACAAGGCCGTCACGGCGGCCTGGAAGGTCCGGGTCGCCGAGGGCAACGGGGTGGATCCCGCGGCCGCGCAGAACGACATCAGCCTCGGCTTCGATCCCGTCGAGAAGGCTGCGTACGTGTGGATGCACGACCCCGACGGCACAATGATCGGCCGCGCCCAGCGGGACAACTTCCAGGACGTCGTCACCACCACCGCCTGCCGGAAGCTGGTCTCCGAGTACAGCAGCAACAAGGCGTGGCAGTACACCCGCTGGTCCGTCCTCATGTGGGAGGGCAACAGCCGCTTCCCCGAGTTCACGGGCTCGGGGGACTGCATGAAGTGAGGGCCGGGCCTGTCACGGGCCGGCCCGGCGCGAGAGCGATCCACTTCACAAGTTTTTATCTGCGCGACGCAGCGAAGATGTGGGCTATTCTCTTCGTGACGCAGTTAATGTGCAGCGCAGGTACGCGCTGCCTTGCATTTTCAGGAGCCCACATGTCCACCATCGCCGTCACCGGTGCGACCGGCGCCCAGGGCGGGGCCACCGCGCGCGCCCTGCTGGCCGCCGGACTCCGGGTCCGCGCCCTCACGCGCACCCCTGCCGCACCGTCGGCCGAGGCCCTGCGCCGGCTCGGCGCGGACGTCCGGTACGCCGACTTCGACGACCGCCCCTCCCTGGACGCCGCCCTCACCCACGCCGACTCCCTCTTCGCGGTGACCACCCCGTTCGGCACGGACACCGCCACCGAGGTCCGCCAGGGCAGGACCCTGCTGGACGTGGCGGCGGCCGCCCGGGTCGGCCACATCGTGTTCACGTCGGCGGCGCACGCCGACCGTGGCACCGGCATCCCGCACTACGACAGCAAGGACGAGATCGAGCGCCACCTCAGGACGACGGGCGTCCCCTGGACGGTCATCGCCCCCGCGGCCTTCATGGACAACTTCGCGTCCGGCTGGACCCTGGAGGGCCTGCGCGACAACACCTTCGCCTGGCCCATGCCGGCCGACCGCCCCCTGACGCTCATCCCGGCCGACGACATCGGTGCGTTCGCGGCCCTGGTCCTGCAGCACCGGTCCGTCTTCACCGGCCGCCGTGTCGACATCGCGTCCGACGAACTCACCGCCGCCCAGATCGCCGCGGCCCTGTCCGCCGCCACCGGCCGTCCCGTCACGCACCGCGAGGTGCCCCTGTCCTACGTCCGCACCCACTCGGACGACCTCGCGGAGATGTTCTCCTACTTCACCACCACCGGCCTCGACGTCGACGTCACCGGCCTGCGCCGCGCCCATCCCGAGGTCGGCTGGCACACCTTCGCCGACTGGGCGGCCGCCCAGGACTGGCCCGCTCTGCTCACTCCGGATCCGAAGGAGCCCGCCCTGTCATGAAACCCATCGGCTACTGGCTCAACCGCACCGACCAGGCCCTCACCCGGCACCTCGACGCCCTGCTCACGGAGTACGGCCTCACCCGCCTGACCTGGCAGGTCCTCAACGTCGTCCGCGCGGCACCCGGAGCCGCCGACACCGATGTCCACACCACCCTGGGCGCCAACGCCGACACCATCACCCTCGCCGCCGCCATCCGTACCGTCCTCGCCGACGGCTGGGCGACGCGCTCCGCCGCGGGCCTCCTCACCCTCACCGCGCAGGGCGAAGCCCGCCTGGGCACCGTCACCGAAAGGGTCGCGTTCTTCCGGGAGGCGGTCATCGCGGGCATCTCGCTGGAGGAGTACGGCGCCGCTGTAAGCGTCCTGGAACGCATGACGCGCAACCTCGAAGGCCCACAGGTCATGGCCTCGACCGGCTGAAGGACCACTCACTCCTCGTGGGTGGGCATCCAGTGGTGTTCGACGAACCAGCGGCCGAACAGCGCACCCCCGTACACCACGAACCCGACGCCGATCAGCCACGACTCCACCACCAGCACGGTCCCGACCGCGCCGTAGTTCAGTGCGTTGGTGACGATGAGCGGGGCGAAGACGAGGAACGAGAAGGCCCTGAGGCCGACCAGGCCGAGGACCGTGGCGATCGCGCCCGGCAGCAGGGTGCGCCAGTGGACCTGGCCCCCGAGCAGGAAGCGCTGGCCCCACCAGAAGAACAGCACCCCGCTGAGCACGGACAGCGAGATCCGCTGCGTACCGTGCACCGCCGTCCGTGTCTGCACCTCCTGATAGAGGTAGGCGGTCAGTACCGCCAGCCAGGTCACCTGTCGCCAGACCCGGTGCCAGGGTCCCGAGGCAAGACCCCAGATCCGCTCGTACCCGTTCTGCACGCTGCCGGCGAAGGAGACGCCGAACACCGCGAGCAGGATCAGGCTCAGCAGACTGGTGGTGCCGATGACCTTGCGCGGGGGGCTGATGATGCCGGTGAGAGCCTCGGCGGACTGTCCCGACAGTCCCATGCCGTCGGTGAGCCACGAGGCGAAGCCTCCCCGCACCAGCGGATCGGCCGCGGCGACCGTGATCAGCAGCGGAGCCAGCGTCACCAGGGCCAGCGTGGCGAACCCCATGGCCCGGTGCATCAGCTCCAGTTCACGGCCGTGCTGGAGCAGGGCGCGCAGACGCAGCCACTCCCAAGCGCGGTGGAGGCCGCGCCGCCACTGCCTCACGGGTTCCTCCCGTGCTCGCCGCACCAGGCGTCGTCGCCGACGGTCGTCCGCCGCCGGGTTCGCCCGGGCGGCCCTCGATGAGTCTTTGGTGACATGATCGGACGAAAGCCGTCGAATCGCCCGGCCGGACATGCCGAGGAGGGCCACCCGGAGAACTTCCCGAGCGGGAGCGGCCGTCAGGCACCCGACTTGATCGTCTTCATGGTCAGGTGGGAGTCGATGCGCAGGACGCACGGCAGGCCGCTGAGTTTCTCGGTGAGGAAGGACTCGTAGGCGGCGTGGTCGGCGACGGCGACGCGGACGAAGTAGTCGGGGCGGCCGTACATGCGCCGGAACTCGATCACCTCGTCGAAGGCGGCCACGGTGTCCTCGAACTCCAGGAACGTCGTGCGGTCGTTGGCGCTGACCTCGACGTCGATGAGGACCTCGAGGCCGCGGCCGAGGGCCTCGGGGTCGACGACGGCCCGGTACCCGGCGATGACACCCGCCTCCTCCAGTCGCTTGACCCGGCGCAGGCAGGGCGGCGGCGTCAGCCCCACCCGCTGGGCCAGCTCGACGTTGGTCAGCCGGCCGTCCTGGCGCAGGTGAAACAGAATGTCCCGATCGATGGCGTCGAGTTTCACTTCATTGCGCATGAGTCCAGGGTACGGACATTATCGGCAACCATATGACGTGCCATATTTCCTAAAATGTCTTCATGCGAACATCCTCTGCCGTCGCCGACGGCCCGGCCTCGCCCGCGCCGACCCTGCCTCCCCGGCCTCGCTCCGCGGCCCGGGGCGCGTTCGAGGACTCCGCCTCCGTGGGTCTCGCATTCGTCCCGCTCGGCGTCGCCTTCGGGGTGCTCGTCACACACTCCGGAGTCGGCTGGTGGTGGGCAGGACTGTCCAGCGCGGTCATCTACGGCGGATCGTTCGAGTTCCTGCTGATCGGCATGGTCACGGCGGCCGTGCCGCTGGTCTCCATCGCCGTGTCCGCGTTCCTGGTGAACCTGCGGCACGTCTTCTACGCCCTGTCCTTCCCGCTGGACCGGGTGCAGGGACGGCTCGGGAAGGCATACAGCACCTTCGCCCTGTGCGACGAGGCGTACGCCCTGACCGCCGGGCAACAGGCCCGCTCCTGGCCGAGCCGGCGCATTCTCTGGCTGCAGCTCTTCATGCACCTGTACTGGGCCGGGGGCGCCACCGCCGGAGCCCTGCTCGGCTCCCTCGTCCCGGACAGCGTCACCGGGCTGGACTTCGCCCTGACCGCCCTGTTCACCGTGCTGGCGCTCGACGCCGTCCGTGACCGGCGGGGCGATCTGCCCACCCCGCTGCTCGCCCTCGTCAGCGCCCTGGCCGCCCGGCTGCTCTTCCCCGGTCAGCTGCTGCCGGTCGCCTTCGCCCTGTTCACCGCCGGACTCCTGGCCCGGCACCTCATCACCAGCACGAAGCCGAGCCATGCCTGACACGACCTATCTGGTTGCCGCGGTCCTGATATCCGCCGCGGTGACCTGGGCCCTGCGGGCCCTCCCCTTCGCCGCCCTCGCCCCGCTGCGGGCGAGCGGTACGGTCCAGTACCTGAGCACGCGCATGCCCGCCGGAATCATGGTGATCCTGGTCGTCTACTGTCTGCGCGACCTGCCGGTGACCCACGCGCGCGTGGTGGCCCCCCTGGCCGCCCTGACGGTCACCGTCGGCCTGCATCTGTGGCGCCGCAACGCCCTGTTGAGCATCCTCGGCGGCACCGCCGTCCATGTGGCGCTGGCCAGTACGGTCTTCGCGCACTGACGGCCCCGGACAGGGCGACGCCCGGTGAGACGGCCGGTCAGGTGAGAACCGACCGGCGTCGTCACCGGGGCGTTCGCGTCACCCGCCGGTGCGGGGGAGCGTCGGTCAGACCGTGCCGCTCGCGGTGATCGCGATCTTCGCGCTGGTCGAGCCGCTCCGGCTGCCAAGGCCCTCGATCTGGTCGACGAGCTTCTGACCCTCGACGACCTCACCGAAGACGACGTGCTTGCCGTCGAGCCAGTCGGTGACGATCGTGGTGATGAAGAACTGCGAGCCGTTGGTGTTCCGGCCGGCGTTCGCCATGCTCAGCAGGTACGGGCGGTCGTGCTTCAGAGTGAAGTTCTCGTCGGCGAACTTCTCGCCGTAGATGCTCTTGCCGCCGGTGCCGTCGCCCTTGGTGAAGTCGCCGCCCTGCAGCATGAACTGCGGGATGACCCGGTGGAACGAGGAACCGGCGTAACCGAAGCCGTGCTGACCGGTGGCCAGCTCACGGAAGTTCTTGGCGGTCTTGGGAACCACGTCGTCGAAGAGCTTGAAAACGATCCGGCCGGCCGGCTCGTCGTTGATGCTGATGTCGAAGTACACGTTGTCACTCATGGCGATCAACCTACCTTCGTGGAGTCCCGCGACGTGCAGAAGGGTCTCCCTGAGCATCTGGTGTCGCTCCGCGCCCCACCTGCAAACACCGTACCCCGCGCCCCGAACACGGGGAAAATGCTTCCGTGACCGAAGACTGGGTGTGGGACGAAACACTGTTCGCGGGCGCAGGCCCCTACTACGACCGGGGCAGACTGCCGTACGCGCCCACCCTCGTGACAGTGCTGGCCGATGTGCTCGGGCTCGACGGAAACGGGCGGCTCCTCGACGTGGGATGCGGCCCCGGCACCCTGTCCGTGCCTCTCGCGCCCCTGTTCGGCGAAGTCGTGGGCGTGGACCCCGACCCGGGCATGCTCGACGAAGCCGCCCGCCGGGTCGCCGCCATGGGCGGGGCCGTGGGCGGGGCAGCCAAGTACCGCTGGCTGCGGATACGGGCCGAGGATCTCCCGGCTGACCTCGGCACCTTCACCGTGGCGGTCTTCGCCCAGTCCTTCCACTGGATGGACCGCGACCTGGTGGCGGCCACCGTGCGCGGCATGCTCCGGCCCGGCGGGGCGCTGGTGCACGTCTCGGACCTGAAGGGCGAGCAGCCCGGCATCGAGGGCCTGCCCCACCCCGGTGTGCCGTACGGCGCCGTGGGCGAACTGGTCAGGCAGTACCTGGGGCCGGTCCGCCGTGCCGGGCGCGGGGTGCTGCCCGACGGGACACCCGGCGGTGAAGCGGCCGTCATCGCCCGCGCCGGATACCTGGGGCCCGAGCGCCATGTCGTCCCCGGCGGGCAGGTACTGGAGCGCAGCGAGGACGACGTCGTCGCCTGGACCTTCTCGATGTCGTACTCCGCACCCGGCCTGTTCGGCGCGCGCCGTGACGCCTTCGAGGCCGACCTGCGCCGCCTGCTGCGCTCGTCCTCCCCGACGGGCCGCTTCAGCGAACGGGGGCCCAGCACCGAGGTGTTCGTGTGGCGAAACCCGTCCGTCCCCGCAGCGGCCGGGAGCCCGGCCTGCCAGTGATCCGTCACGACGGAAGGGCGAGCGGGCGTCACTCGCCGGCGGCCGCGCCCGGCCTGGAATCCCGGCCAATCGGGCGGGGCCTCCGGACCGGCTCGGCATGGCTCCGTGCCGAATCGCACCGTGACCCGATGCTGAGGGCTTCCGGACCCTGCAGGAGAGATCATGGACGATCGCCCCAGACTTCAAGAAGCCCGGCAGACGAGATCCGTTGGTGCGGCCCGTGACACCTCCGGTGGGGCGGGGGTCATCGGCATCGCGCTCGCCGCCGTTCTCACGGCCGCGTTCGCGCAGGGTTCCTGGCAATGGTTCGCCAGCTACATCGGGGTGACGCTTCTCGCGGTGGTCTTCTCCTTCTACCGGCTGCCGACATGGGTGCCCGGCCTCGGATCCACGTACATGAGGAATCTGGCCGCGTTCTCACTGGTGGTCGGTCTGTGCGTGGCGATCACCATCGCGCCCGCCCTTCAGCGCTCGGCGTGGCTGTTTCCGATGCCGGGCACCCGACGCGTGTGTCCCGAACTGGGCAAGTACGCGGGCATCCAGGCGGAGGCCGCGTTGGCCGGACTGGTCGGCCGCGACAGAACCGCCCTGGCCCAGGTGCAGGAGGCGAAGGTCCATGAGGCTGTTGCCGACTGCCTCTCGGCCACGACCACTCTGTGGCTGCCGGTGTACGGGTTGGCGGCAGCCGTACTGGTGGGTGTCGGCGCGTGGTGCCTCGACCGGGCTCGGGTGAGGAGGGAGACTGCCGCGCCCGGCCGGAATGCTCCTCATCAGGGCTGAGCGGACACGCGAACGGGACAGAAGGGCAAGGAGTTCCACCGGCCTGTCGGTGGCCGGGCGTGCCCTCACAGCATCGCTGCTGCGCGATGGCCGATCACCCGGCAGCCCTGAACCGGCGCAGATGCTCGACGGCCAGCCGGGCGGCCGTGCCGATCACGGAATCGGCCGGAGGTGTCCCCGTACCGGGGCCGCTGGGCCTGGTGAACACCGCCACCGCGAAGCGGGAACCGTCCGGGAACTGCACGACTCCCGCGTCGTTGCTCACACATCCCGGAACCGTGCCCGACTTGGCGGCCACCCGCACCTCGGCACCGAACCCCGCGGCGATCTTCCGGGTCAGCCGCTGCTGACCGATGACGGTCCGTACCGCGGCGCAGGCGTCGGCGGGCCCGGCCTCGTCCCGCCAGATCATCCTGAGCAAGGCGGCCATCTGCCCGGCCGTCGCGCTCGTGATGCGCCCGGGCCGCAGGGACGGAGTGGACAGCGCGCGCTCCCATATGCGGTCGGTGTCCCGGGGCGAGCCCGCCTCGCGCATCGCACGGTTCATCTCCGCCCACCCGGCGAAGCCCGCATCGCGGCCGATCGCGTCGAACTCCTCCTGGATCGTGCCCGCCAACAGGATCCGGTCCAGGCCCAACCCGGCCAGCCGTGCGTGAACCCGCGATACCGACACCCGACGGATCACCACATCGGTCGCGGTGTTGTCGCTGATCGTCACCATCATCCGGGCGACATCACGCAGCGAGACCTCGGCCTCGTCCTCGAAGATGCAGAAGCCCTGACCGCCCGGCGTGGCCCGCGACGGCGACAGTCGGACCCGCTCGGCCAGGTCCAACTCGCCCTCGGAGCCCTGGCAGAACAACTCCAATGCCACCGCGATCTTGAACGTGGACGCGGCGACCATCAACTCGTCGTCGCCCAGCACCACCCGCCCGGGACCGTCGACGTCCAGGACGGCCACACTGCCCTGACACCCGGCCTCGGCGAACACCTGCGCAAGTCGGTCCTCGATCATCCGCCCATGATCACTCGCGCACCCCCGGCCCGGGACACGCTTCGCCACCGGTGAACGCCGACCGGCCGGGACTGCCCATGCTTCCCGAACCACCTTGGGATCAGGCGGTCTTGCGGGCCACCCCTCCGTAGAAGCCGATCTCGGCCGACCTCGGGGGAGGCGGGCTGTCCGGGCGCCAGAACGGGACCTGGGCCAGGCCGGGATCGACCAGTTCGAAGCCGTCGAAGAACCCCTCGACCTCGGCGCGGGAGCGCAGGTTCAGCGTGGCGGTGGCCTTGTTGTACACGGCCTGGGCGGCGCTGCGGTCGGCGAAGTCGCCGGTGGCGTGCGAGAGCACCAGACAGCTGCCGGCCGGAAGCGCGTCACGCAGCGCGGCGACGGCCTGCGCGGGCTTCTCCGCGTCGGTGAGGAAGTGGAGGACGGCGACCAGGAGGAGCGCGACCGGCCGGTCGAAGTCGATGGCCCGGCGGACCTCGGGGTGGTTCACGATGGCCAGGGGGTCGCGCACGTCGGCGAGTACGACACTGGTCGCCCCGGAGCTGCTGAGCAGCGCGTTGGCGTGCGCGGCCACGATCGGATCGTTGTCGACGTAGGCCACGCGGACGTCGGACGCCAGCTCGTGGGCGATCTCGTGCACGTTCGGCGAAGTGGGCAGCCCGGTGCCGATGTCGAGGATCTGGCGTACCCCGCTGCTGACGACGTACCGGACGGCGCGCCGCAGGAACGCGCGGTTGGCCTGCAGACCTATGCGCACCTCGGGTGCGGCGGCGGCCAGTTCGTCGCCCGCCCGCCGGTCCACCTCGTAGTTGTCCTTGCCGCCCAGCAGGTAGTCGTAGATCCGCGCGGGGTGCGGCCTGCTGGTGTCGATCTCCCTGACGCCGAAGCCGTCGTCCTGTCCCACACCGCGCTCCTCTCGACGACCGCCACGGCCCCACGCACGAACGGTTCGCGACAGCTTCGCACATCAACTCCCAGGCCCGGTCACGTGGTTGTGCGTTGTTCGCTGCGCGATACGCGTTGCGCGCAGGAGCGGGACGGCGACGTCGTCCGTGTACTGCCTGATCTGGATCACTGTCAGGGCGGGCGGGCCCCGACCAAGATCAGATCGCCTGGTATCGTCCGGCGATCGAAGGCGAGGCCCGACCGTCCTCGCCGTCCGCATACCAGGGGGGTCATGTGTCCACGTCGTCCTTTTCGGTTCCGTCCCGTCGTCATCTGCTGACCGGGAGCGCCGGGCTGGCGCTCGCCGCGTCCGCCGGTTCCCTGATCTCGCCCACCCGCGCCGCCGCGGCCGAGCCGGCGAGCGCCGCGCTCTACCAGCTCAAGCCGCCGCACCTGCTGGAGGCCGAGACGCTGGTCGAGTACCTGCGGCTGCGCACGAACCAGTGGGACCACAACCGGTACAACGTCGAACAGACCAATGGTGAGAACCTCGGCAGAACCCAGGTGACCTGGGGTCGTCCGGGCCACCCCGACGAGTTCGAGAACCTCTCCCAGTGCGCCTCGTTCATGACGAGCCTGCTGCAGCGCTCCTACGGCGCCGACACCGCGTACGGCTGGGCCACCACGGCGTACTTCAACCAGTACTTCCCGCCGAAGGACGGCCTGCCCCGCACCGCCTCGTTCCCCAACGCCGAGGATCTGCAGGCGGGCTTCCTGAACGCCTCCGACGTGCCGCACATCGACCCGGTGACCAAGCCGGTGAACCTGCGTCCCGGTGACATCGTGGCCTGGGACTACGACCCCAACGCCAAGAGCGTCCCCTACACCGGGCACACCGTGATGATCCGCGCCTACCTCGGCACCTACGCCTCCTCCGTCGACAGCAAGCTGGGCATCACCGGGGTCGTCCCGCACCTCTTCCAGATCGTCGACTGCACCAACAGCCCCCACGGCGGGCCCGACCTCACCAGCCAGTCCAGTGTCGACCGCTACCGTTCGTACCCGGACAGCCGCGCCGAGCTCGCCGACGACAACTCCACCTACTCCGAGCACAGTGGTGTGGGCTACGGGCACATGGTCTTCTACGCGGACCCCGACACGTCCCTCTTCGCCGGATACCGCTGGAGCGTCAACTCCTCCACGCCCCAGGCCGCCGTCGCGCAGCCCGTCACGGGCAAGAAGCAGATCGCGGCGGGCCGCGTCAACGCCTTCCTGGTCTAGCCGGCACGGAACCGGGCCGCCGGCCGGAGCGGATGACAGGATGCCGGGATGGATCAGATCCTCCGCGCCGCCGGCGATCTGCTGGGCACCCGGCTCTCCGATCCCGTCGACCTGGGCGGCAGCCGGCGCAGTACCGTGGTGCGCTGCCGCACCGCGACCGGCGACAGCGTGATCGTCAAGTCGTTCACCGACGAGCCGGACGCCTTGCGCTCATTCACCTCCGAGGCCGCCGGGCTCGGCCTTCAAGTGGCCGGCCCGGCACTGCTCGGCGTGGACACCGACGTACCGCTGCTGGTGATGGAGGATCTGGGGGCTGCGCCCACGCTGGCGGACGTGCTGCTCGGAGACGACCCGAAGGCCGCCGCGGAAGGCCTGTCGACCTGGGCCGCGGGGCTCGGCCGACTCGCTGCGACGTCCGTGCACAGGCGAGCCGACTTCACCCGGCTGGCGGCCCGGTACGACAAGGGGCTGCCGTCCTGGGGGGACGAGCCGTGGATCGGGCGGAACGCCGCCGACCTGCTCCCGCTGCTGGCCGAGGCCGCAGTCACCGCGCCACCGGAACTGCCGGCCGAACTGGCCCGGATCGGGACGGCGGGCGGCGACGAGTACCCGGCGTTCACTCCGGGGGACACCTGCCCCGACAACAACCTGCTCACCGCGGACGGTCTGCGACTGATCGACTTCGAGGCGGCCTGCTTCCAGTCGGTGTTCCTGACCGCCGCCTACTGCCGGATGCCCTTCTCCAGCTGCTGGTGCGTCTTCAGGCTTCCCGCGGGCCTGGCCGAGGAGATCGAGCAGGCCTTCCGCACGGAGGTCGTGACCGCTTATCCGGACCTCGCCGACGACGCGGTGTGGGAGGCCGGAATGCGCCGGGCGATCGCGGTCTGGACGGTCGACGTGACAGTGGCGCTGCTCCCGCGCACCGCTGCCGCGGACGACCGGCCGATGCACCGGACCCGGCGTCCCGTACCGACGATGCGTCAGGTACTGCGCCACCGTTGGGAGACGGCGAGCGGGATCGAGGAGTTCCCGGCGTTCACGGAGACCATGGAACTGCTGCTGCGGAAGGTCGCCGGAGGGTGGCAGGCCGCGCCCCTGCCGGGGTATCCGGCATTCGCGGGCTGAGTCCCTGCCGGGGTGTCCCGCATCCGGGGGCTGAACCCCCGGCCGGGCGTGGCGGCACCGGACGGCGCGGCACGGCGTTGCGGGGCGCACCGCGCCCGGCAGCCGATGCCTATGGTGGGATGTGATCAGCAGCGACGCAGAGCCTTGCCGGCGGGGTGGCGGACGCCCTGGGTACAAGTCCGCGGCGGGCGTCTTCGCCATCGGAATGATGGGCACCACCCTGCCCACACCGCTGTACGGGTTGTACCGGGAGCAGATCGGGTTCTCCGAACTGATCGTCACGGTGGTGTTCGCCGTCTACGCGGTGGGCGTCATCACCGCCCTGCTGGTCGCCGGCGGCTTCTCCGACGTGCTGGGGCGGCGGCCGGTGCTGCTGGCCGCACTCGGCCTGGCCGCCCTCAGCGCGGTGTGCTTCCTCTTCGAGGCCGGACTGCCGCTGCTGTACACCGGCCGGGTGCTGTCGGGCTTCTCGGCCGGTCTGCTCAGTGGCACGGGCACCGCGGCCGTACTCGAACTGGCCCCGCCGGGCAGACGCGGCCGTGCCGGACTGGCCGCGACCGCGGCCAACATGGGCGGTCTGGGACTCGGCCCGCTCGTCTCCGGATTCCTCGCCGAGTACGCCCCGTGGCCGCTCAAGCTACCGTTCGCCACCCACCTGGTGCTCCTGGCGGTCGCCACGGCGGTCGTCTGCCTGCTGCCCGAGACCGTACGCCGCACGGTTCCTCGGCCGTCGCTGCGACCTCAGGGCATGAGGGTTCCGCCGGAGGTGCGCGGGGTGTTCACCCCCTGTGCGCTCGCCGCCTTCGCGGGCTTCGCCATGCTCGGCCTGTTCACGGCCGTCGCCCCGGCCTTCCTCACGCAGACGCTGGGGGAGCGCAACCTGGCGGTCGCCGGGGGCGTCGTCTTCTGCGTGTTCTGCGCCTCGACCGGTGGCCAGTTGCTCATGGGACGGGTCGGTCCGCGCCGCGCCCTGCCCCTGGGCTGTACGGTGCTCGTCGTCGGACTCCTCCTCATCGCGTCCTCGCTGTTGCTGGAGTCCTTCCCGTTGCTGCTGGCAGGTGCGGTGACCGGTGGTGTGGGGCAGGGGATGGCGTTCCGCGCCGGGCTGACCGAGGTGAGCACCGCGGCGCCCCCGGCGCACCAAGGCGCCACCATCTCGGCGTTCTTCGTCGTCGCGTACGTGGGGATCTCGTTGCCGGTCGTGGGGGTGGGCGCCATGACGCTGGCGCTGGGGCTGCGCGGGGCCGGTCTGGTGTTCACGGCGTGCGCGGTCGTGCTCGTCACGGCGGTGGGCATCCGCGTGCGACGGACTCTGCCCCCGGCCACCGCCCGGTCCTGAACCGAAGTTCAGGCCGGCCGGCGAACGAACGGCGGTCCTCCGGCGTCGAAGGAGAAACAGCCCGCGCAGGTGAGAGGCCCCAACATGAGATCCGTCCGGCTGGTTCCCCGGTCCGCGCTGCCACGCCTCGCACTGATGGCGTGCCTTGTCTGGGCAACCGCCGCGTGCCAGGGGGAGGCCGAGGTCAACAGAGCGGCGCGGGCGGAGAGTACCGCCTGGAAGGAGCCGTCGGCGTACACGTACACCCTGAAGTCGAGCGGGGGAGAGCGGCTCCTGATCGGCACCTTCCGAGTGACCGTGCGGAAGGGGAAAGCGGTGCGGGCGGTGGGGTTGGACGAGCCGGGCCGCAGGGTGGTGAAGCGGTCGCCCGGAGCGGTGCCCACCATCGGCGGGCTGCTGAAGGAACTGGAACAGGCCCGTCGCGACGGCGCGGACACCGCGGAGGCGGAATACTCGACCATGGGCTACCCACTGCGCATCACCCTGGACTGGTCGGCGAACGCCGTCGACGACGAGGCCGAGTACGCGGTCAGCGACTACGTGGCCGGGCGCCACTGACGTTTGCGGCCCGGGGGACTTCACGCCGGGGCCGGCACCGGACGGCCTTCCGGCAGACCCGTCATCGCTGAGCGGCCTGCGTCGGTGTCACCCCAGGCCGAAGGCCTCAGCAGCCGGTGCGGTCACCCTGGCAGCCTCTCGCACACCGGCAGCGAGCACCGCGCAGGTGAACACGATCGCAAGGGCCTTCCAGTCCCAGGAGGCGAACACGATCACCGGTACGACGAACAGCGAATGGACGGCAGAGACAGCGAACGCCCCCCGCGCCCAGCCTCCAGCGCTCACCGAACGACTCATGGTCGCCCAGTGACGCCACCAGAGTCCGGCAGCCACCGCCGCGACACCGGCCATCACAGCAGCGCCCAGCCGGGCCAGATCAGCGTCGGTCACGCTGTCAGGGTCCGGTGCGGTCGAGCCGGTCGTGTGCACGCTCAGTGCAACCGCGGTCCATCCGAGGGCCGCCGCACTCAGCAGAGAAGCCAGAAGTGCAGTGCGCCGCCGGGACCAACTGGTTGCAGAATGTATGGAGTTCGATGTCATGGCTCATTCTAGCCAGCGCTCGGAACGGGCCCGCGAGTACACCCGGCCGTGTCCGGCCCTGCCCGGAGGGGGTGCACGTCCTGACCTCCGGGTTCGAGTGGGGGATCACCCCGATGCGCGGGCAGGAGCCGAGCCCCCACGATGGGCGGTATGACGAAGGCACAGCCGAACAGGCGTCGACCCCATCAGCACCGAGGCCTGCGGGCGGTGGCCGTCTGCGCGGTCATGGCCGTCGGCTCACTGACGGCGCTCCTTCCCGCTCAGGCCGCGACGCAGCGCGGACCGGCCGCACCTCCTGCCCGGATGCGGTTACCGGCCCCTACAGGCCGCTTCCAGGTCGGTGAAGTGACGCTGCACCTGGCCGACACCTCCCGCCACGACCCCTGGCAGGAGGGCAGGAGCAACCGCGAGCTGATGGTCGGCGTGTACTACCCCGCGACGCGCGCAGCCGGCCGTCCGGCCGCGCCCTACATGCTGCCCAGGGCGGCAGCCCACTTCGACTCGGTGACCGCCGACGACTACCTGGGGCTGGGTCTGCCGGCCGGGCGGGCCGACTGGGCGGCCACGGTCACGCACGCGTCGCAGGGTGCTCCGGTGGCCGACGCCGGCAGGAAGCGGCCCGTACTGATCTACTCCCCGGGCCTCGGTGAACCCCGGACCTGGGGCACCACTCTGGTCACGGACCTGGCCAGCAGGGGCTACGTGGTGGTGACCATCGACAACACCTACGAATCACCGGAAGTGGAGTTCCCCGACGGTTCCTTGGCGACCATGGTCACCCCGGGCGACCCCGACGCCTTCATCAGGAAGGCCCTCCGCGTCCGGAACACCGACACCGGCTTCGTACTGGACCGACTGGGCCTGCTGAACGCCGGCCTGAACCCCGACGTGGACGACCACCCGCTGCCCTGCGGCCTCGCCGGCGCGCTCGACCTCACCAAGGTCGGCATGTTCGGCCACTCGCTGGGCGGAACCGCGACGGCCACGGCCATGGACACCGACCCGCGCATCACCGCCGGTATCGACATGGACGGCAACCTGACCAACTTCGACGGCACGCCGATGCCGGTGGCCGAGCACGGGCTCACCCGGCCGTTGCTGCTCATGGGCAAGGACGGCCCCACGGACACGGGCCCCGGCTGGACCGCGTTCCGGGCTCACACACCGGGCTGGAACCGTCAGCTCAGACTGCGCGGCGCCGAACACGCTTCCTTCACGGACGCGGAGGCCCTGCTCCCGCAGCTGGGTCTGCCACCGGCCACACAGACGCAGGACATCGGCACGATCGACCCGGCCACCGCCGTCCGCACCGACGAGGCCTACGTCTCCGCGTTCTTCGACCGCTGGCTGCGCGGCCGCCAAGACCACTTGCTGGACGCTCCCTCGCCCCGGTACCCGGCGATGGAGTTCGTCGACTGATCCGGGGCCGGGGCCGTCGGCTCACTTGAAGTAGACGAGGATGCGCCCGGTGTTGCCGGAGTCGACCTCCCGGCGGACGTACAGCTTCCTGATGTGCTTCTGGTCGAGGAAGGCGAGGACGCGCGCCCTGAGCTGTCCCGACCCCTTGCCCGGAATGATCTCCGCGACCGGCTCACCCGAGTGGTTGGCCTTGAAGACGAACTGCCGCAGCGCCAGTTCGATGTCACGGTTGTTGCGGAACAGGGGATGGAGATCGAGCGACATCATGGGGAGCCTCCTCGCTGGACTCCTGATCCGGAGACAGGACCGAAGCTACCTCATACGAGTGACCTTGCCGGGTATGTGATCTTCGACGTCTCTCCCCGTGTTTGGCTGCCGGCCATGACGACGACGGACGAACTGCCCTACCCCAGCGGCTGGTTCTACTTGGCGCACGCACGCGAACTGGCCCCCGGCAGTGTCCTGACCCGCCGTTTCCTGGACCAGGACATCGTCCTCCACCGCACCCGCGGCGGCCGGCTCCGCGCGGAACACCACACCCTCAGCGAGCGCAACGGCCTCGTCCTCGCCTGGTACGGCCCGGAGGGCGCCGCGCCGACCTGGGAAGTCCCCGACACCGCAGAGGCCGGAGTCGTTCCGACGGCCGCCTGGAGCACGGAGGTGCGCACCCACCCCCAGGAGATCATCGAGAACACGGTGGACCACCGGCATCTGCCCGTCCCGCACCGAAGGGGCGGGCAGGAAGTCGGACCGCCGACGACCCAGGGCCCCCTCCTGCACACGAGACTGCGCCCCGGACCGGACCGGCCCACCGCCCTCAGGCAGAGGCTCCGGGCCGACCACACGCTCCTGATGGCCGGGCTGGGCTACCTCCGTGTCGAGCTGCCCCAGCCCTCGCTCGGTCTCGTCGGCTACCTGTGGGCCATGCACACACCCACCGGGCCCCGCCGTACCCACATGCTGGTCGCGACGGCCTGCGCGGACCTCCGCGCACCGGACGCCACCGGAGCGTCGCTCCCACGGCACGGCCTGCACCGATCCTTCGCCCGGGCGATGCTGAGGACCGCGGTCGGCAAGGTCCGCCAGGACCTGAGGACCTGGAACACCAAACGGTACGAGCCGCGCCCCCGCCTCACGGCGAACGACGAGGGCATCGGCCTGTTCCGCCACTGGGCCCGCCAGTTCTATCCGTCGTCCTGAGGGGCCTCTTCGCGCGGCCTTCCTCAGGGCAGCGTCCGGCACAGCAGCGCGGCGGGTCCCGGACGGCTGCCGAAGCGGGTCGTGAAGGCGATCCCGGCCGCGTACTCGTTCGCCGCGCACTGGCCCTTGTAGTCGCCGTAGGCGAAGTCGCCGCCCGCCCCGTCGGCGGGGCGGTTGTCGGACCGGTCGAACCACACGGTGCGTCCGGTTCCCGACAGCGCGGTGCGACCCGGTACGCACAGGGCCGCCGACACACGCTCCCCGCGCAGGCTGTAACCGGCCAGGAAACCGCCCTGCGGGCACTGGAGTTTGGTGTACCCGGACGCCCAGTCGCCGCCCGCGGGGACGTACCGCTCGTCGACGACGACGGTCTGACCCGCGGCGGAGGTCCGCAGGTCCGCCGCGCCGGTGTCGGTGCACAGGCCGCGACCGGTGGTGTGGCTCAGACCGATCAGCCGCAGCCCGTCCGGGCAGGCCGCCCTATGGGCCCCCGCATCCCAGTCTCCCGTGGCCCGTACGCGCAGGGACTCCACCGCGTCGGCGTGGTCGGTGCTCAGCATCCGCCACACCGGGACGGCCGCGACGGGACCGGTCGTGCTCGGCGCGGACATGAGGTGCTGCCATGCCGTACCGCGCCAGTCGCCCGGGTCGAGGATGCCGTCGCGGTGCCCGGCGGTGTCGTAGCGCAGCAACGCCCAGTCGTCGTGGCCGGCGAAGCCCACCAGCGGCCAGTACGCGAAGTCGGCGTCGTGGTCGGCGAAGTAGTCGGTGACGTTGCCGAACCAGCTTCGGGCCGCCGCGTTCGTCTCGTTGCTCCCGATGCCGAACTCACTCACCCACACGGGCGCGGTGTAGTGCCGGCCGGTCTCCTCGACGAAGAACGCCTCGTCGTCGAGAGCGGCGGCGAGCTGGTCACGGGTCAGATCCTGATAGCGGGCGTCGTGCGTCTCGCCGATGCCGGTGGCGCCACTGTGACGGGGGCCGGTGTAACCGTAGAAGTGGGCGGAGTACACCAGCTTGTGGGAGTCGACGAGGGTGTGCGACAGGGTGCGGGCCGGGGTGAGCATCGGCCGGCCGTGCGGTAGCCCGTCGACGGGCACACCGGTCCAGTTGATGCCTTCGACGACGATGAGGAGACGGGGGTTGGCCTCGGTCAGGATCCGGTCGGCGGCGAGCTGGGCGGCCGCGTACCAGTCGTGGTTGTCGCCCAGACCCCAGTTGGGGTCGTCCAGGACGTCGCGTCGCACCTCGTTGTACAGGTCGGCGCCGACCACACGGGGCACCGCGGCGTAACGGCGGGCCATGAAGACCCAGTCGTCGGCCCACTGCTGCGTGGACTGTCCGCTGTTCCACCGCTCGTTGCCGTCCACCCCACAGCACCAACGGGACGTGTTGGTGTGGTTGTTGAGGATGACGGCGAACCCGCTGTCGCTGAGCGCGCCGACCACGGCGTCGTAGACCTGCAGGGGCGTTCTGCCCCGCAGCTGGGGATTGGCGCTCACGGCGTTGTCGGGCACGGGGGTCGTGCTGTGGATCATCTCGTTGGAGAACGGCAGCCGGATGGTGTTGATGCCCAGCTGGTGGAAGTCGGCGAGCAGCCCGTCCAGCGGGACGCGGTCGAGGCCGAGCGGAATGCCGTAGGAGTCCTGGCCGGCGTGATGGTTGGCGGGGTCGGAGATGCTGCCGCTGCCCGTCCACGAGCCCTGTGCGCCGTCCCAGTTGGCCGCCTTGAGCCGGAAGCGGTTGCCCTGCGCGTCGACTATGTAGCGGCCCTGGGTCGACAAGGGCGCGGTCCAGGTGTCCGAGGCCGGCACAGCGGCGGGCGAACGCGGTGGCGGCGTGGTTGCGGACGCCGTTGCCGTCTGTGCAGCCACGAGCAGAAGGCCCGCGGCTGTTGCGGCAAGACGCAGGACAACTGGTGCTATCGACATGTGGACAGCCCTCGGTAGTTGGGGGGTGCCGCCTGGCGCGGGCGGTGTGACTCCGAGGATGCAGAGTGCCCGATGGGACCGAGAAGGTCCACACCTGATGCGGTGTCACGAAGCCCCTGACGCACCCGTTCCCGTGCCGGGCGGCGTGGTGTCCGCCAGAAAGTCGAACGCCAGCCCGCTGGAGCCCTCGCCCCGGCCCAGACCCCGGCGGGCGCCGAGCCAGACGCAGACACGGCCGTCGCGCCAGCGGGCGCGGTTGTAGGCCAGGGACAGCCGGGTGCCGCTCTGCGGGACCTCCTCCTCGTTGACGTAGTACTGCTGCCCCTGGTCCAGGCCCTGCCGCAGCAGTGAGGTTCGCGGCGGAACGGGCAGCCCGGTGACGGTGCTGGGCATCGCGGCCCGCTGCAACCGGATCGCCCGGTCCTGACCCGGCACATGCACCGGGATGAACGGGATCCAGTGCTCCGGTACGGAGTTCATGGCCCGGTACGCCACGGCCGCCGACGGTTCCGGCACGGTGGGCGGTGTCCGTAGCCGAAGCCGGTGGGCCAGCTCCTCGGCGGAGATCTCGGTGCCGCGCCGCGCCGTACCGGTGGCGGTGGGCACGGTCGCCTCGACACCCCACACCAGGTTCGCGCTCTCGTCCCGGGCCAGGACGACCTCCTCCAGCGGCGGGCCGTCGGCCACCACCACGGCGCCCGGCGGCAGCAGCAGACCGGTGTCGGCGGGGACGTCGTCGTCGCCGACGGTGCCGAGGGTGAACATCGACCAGCGCTGCCAGTCGGCATCGCTGCCCGCGCCCGCCGGGGTGATCCACAGCTTCTCGCCGAAGACGTCGGTCACGGCGAGCCCCCGGACCGAGGCGTACGTCCCGGCCGGCAGGGCGCAGGGCAGCTGGTACCAGTCGTTGCTGTAGACGAGCGCGAACTCCAGGAAGACCAGCCGGGCCAGGTCGGTGCTGTCCGGGGTCACGGCGGCGAAGTTCGTACGGCCGTCCTCGACGGCCCACCAGCGGGGCAGCGGCATCCCCGAGAACCGGACGGGCGCCGGGAAGACCGTACGGTGGAACTCCACCGCGTCCGGGGCCGTACCGCCGAGCGGGTGCTCCGGATCGAGGGAGAAATCCTGCCAGCCGAGGGTGCCGCCCGGGTACTCCTGCGCGGTCAGCACCTTCTCGGCGCCCGCACCGCCGATCTCGGGTGTGCCGGCGGCGACCGAGAAGCGGTGTTCCAGGCGGGTGGGGTCCCAGGTTGCGTTGGTCGTGCCGAGGGCCGGGTTCACGACCGGCTGGTCGATGAGCCGGTCGAACCAGGCGACCAGCCGTGCACCGAGGCTGCGCAGTTCCTGCCGGTGCAGCCCCAGCAGCCCGCCGATGCCCGCGGAGGCGTCCCCGCCGCCCTTGAGGTGCAGATAGAACGCGTACCCGTCCATGCGGCGCCCGGCCACCGCCTGCATCTCGGACCACACCTCGGGGTGGGCGACACGCGGGGTGTCGGCGGGGACGTCCGGGGCGGGCAGGGCGAACGGGTAGCGGTCGATGTACTTCTGCCGGATGCCGAGGGAGAGGACGTTCAGCCGCGGCCGTGCGCCGACGAGTTTGAGCCAGCGGCGGCCGATCGCGAGCCGCAGGTCGAGCGCGAGCGGATCGGCGCCGGCCGCGAAGGGCAGCGGGCGCCGCTCGGCGATCGTCTCCAGCGGGCGGTCGTCCTTCAGGTCCTCGACGCTCGTGTGCGCGGCCGCCGGCCTGAACCGGCCGGGCCGGGTGGCCGCCACCGAGTAGGTGGCCGTGACCGGTGAGCCGCCGTCCGTGCCGTGGAACTCGCCGAGCTGCCACTGCCGGGTCAGCATCCACAGCGCGTCCCGCACCTCGACACGCAGGGCACGGTCGAAGTCGGTGGTCCGGGGCCGGCCCTCCAGCCGGTTCCACAGGCCGACCGTCGGCGCGGCGCGCTCGTCCAGGGCCTTGCGCAGGTCGTCGATACGCGGCTCAGGCACGGTCCGGCCCTCCGGCCGCCGGGCTCGCCGCACGGAAGTCGATGTCAGTCATGGGTTCGGGCCTTCCAGCGCAGGTTGGACACCGCGAGATCGGTGGAGATGGTGATCGGCTGCCGTGTCGCCGAGATCAGCGTGGCGGGCAGGAACTGGGCGTACGCCGTGTCGTCGAGGTGGTGCGGTTCGACGCCGCGGATCCTCGCCAGGGCGAAGGTCTCGTTGACGGCGGCGAGCAGGTCGGAGCGCAGCCAGGTGCCGTTCTCGCGCCGCACGGGCGGCACCACCAGCAGCATGGCCTGCGGGGGCTCGGAGTCCGGGCCGTCGTAGTGCACGGCGATCCCGGTCGTCTCCTCGGCCGCCGGGACCACCTCCGTCCACTCGTCGAGCAGCAGCCCGCACCAGCTGCCGCCGCCCAGCAGGGGCTGCGAGGCGTAGTGGGCGGTGAACAGCAGCCGGTCCTCCACGATCCGCGTACCGGCCCCGAACTCCATGGCCAGCCAGGAGTCGCCTTCGCGGTGGGGCAGTTGAACCGGCGTCAGCTGCGGTTCCTGCCAGCCGTCGAGGTTGCCCAGCAGACCGCCGGGACCGCGCAGCGCGTCGCCGAGGTGGACGGCCTTCTCCCACAGCCGCGGCTTCTCCCGGACCCGCGCGACGCCGTGCACCCAGTCGTCGACGGGATAGTCGTGCTCCGCGGTGAGGTGCGCGGTCAGCCGGGTGCTGTCGCCGCGCGCCCTGCGCCAGTCGTCGGCGAGGTCCGCGGTCGGCCTGAACTCGGGTACGACGAGGACGTCCTCGCCGATCATCGCCTTGACCGCGTCGACTGCGGCCTTCACCCTGTCCGGTCCGGTGACGGCGTCGTCGTACGCCTTCAGGTCCCGGTCGGCGCCGTCGAGCCGCTCGCGGATCTCCGTGCGCAGGCCCTTGGCGCGCTGCAGCAGGTCGCGCGCGAAGGTGACGACCCGGTCCGCCATCGGACCCGGGTCCAGGCCGATGGGGTCGAACGCGGTCAGCGGCAGCAGAGCGGCGACTTCGGCGAACAGGCCGTTCAGCGTGGTTTCCGTGGTCGTGGCCACGTCCTTGAGGCCGTCCAGCCGGTGGGCGAACTCGCCGCGCCGGAGCGCCACGGTGGTCCGCAACCGGGCCGGGCTCGACGGGCGAGGGCTGGTGGGTGTGGTGGTGAGGAGGCGTTCGGCCTGTTCCAGCAGGGCGAAGCGCTGGTCGTCCGGGGCTGAGCCGGGCAGGTCGTCGTAGGCCCTGATCAGGGCGTCCGCCTTTGTGCGGGAGTGGTCCATCCGGTCGGCGGCGACGGCGACGGCCGCCAGCAGGTCCGCGTACACCCCGCGCCGCCACTCGACGACCTCGCCCCAGCCGCTGCGGACCATGCCGAACCCGCTCGCCGTGGCCACGAGTCCGCAGTAGCGGGCGAGGAAGTCGTCGATGCCGGAGACGAGTTCACCGCGCGCGGGGACGGCCGGTGGCGCCGGAAGGAACGGGGTGAGGTCGGCGAGGTAGGCGTCGACGCCCCTGCGGAGGGCGTCGAGGGCGGTGCGTACGGCGGCGGGGCGCTCCCTGGGGACCGTGACGGCCTCGTCGTCGGCTGCGGCGGCGGGACTCGGACCGGCCGCCGCCCGCAGGTCGGTCGGGCGCAGGGGACGCGCGGTGGTCAGCAGCGAGCGCAGGGTGTCGACCAGGGAGGACACCTCGAACAGGGTCAGCTTGCCGCGGACGCGCTCGGTGTACCTGATGGTCAGCACGGCGTCGGGGCGCGGCCGGTCGCGGCTGACCACGGCGCCGATGATCCGGTCGTCCAGGTCGGTCCGACCGGTCTCGCCCGCCGGGCGCAACGCCCACAGCAGGTCGATCGGTTGCAGGCCGAGGTCGAACTGGGTGACCACCCGGCTGCGTTGCTGTCCGCCGACGGGGTCGGTCCAGGTGACCTGGACCGCGACGTCGAGCTGGCCGGGCAGCAGGGCGGGCAGCCAGGCGTTCAGCGCCGGTTCGGCCTGCGCGCGCGGGCCGTTGCCCGCGAAGTGCGTGGTGCCGTGGTCGGGGCGGAGCCCGGGTGTCAGCAGCAGACCGAGCCGGTGGGTGAGGGTGACCCCGCTGCGCGGTGTGCGCACGACCGCCGGATCGGGCGGGAAGCCCTCCTTGGCGTAGGCGTCGAGCGTGGCCGAGGCGCGCTCGGGGTTGCCGAGCAGGGCCTGGTGGGCGCCCTCGGCGACGGCGAGGTCGGCGAGCGCGTCGTGCAGGTCGAGCAGACGCCGCACCTCCGTGTTCATGGCGGCCTGCTCGGTGGTGCTGGCCTCGGGCATGTGCTCGGCGCCGAACGGGTAGGTGGGCGCCGCGGGTTGGCGGGTGGCCCGGCGGACCAGTTCGAGGCCGTCGACGACGTTGCGGGCCTCGACCAGGTCGATGTCCACGGGGGTGCCTGCGTCCGTCACGGGTGCGTCGGAGAGCTTGCCCGCGCGCAGCGGGAAGGCGCCGCGCAGCGCGGGCAGGAACTTGTCGAGTTCGACACCCGGATGCCCCTCGTGCAGTCCGCGCTCGAACCGGTAGCCGAGCAGAGCCCCCAGTGACTGCCCCTGCCGCAGCCCGTCCAGCAGGGCGAGTGCCCGGCGGACCCGCTCCGAGCTGAGGTGCACCGCGAACGCGTCCTTGTTCTGCGGCGATCCATTGGCGAGGTACCCGGCGCGGAGCACGGCCGCGGTACGGGCCTGAGCGGGCGAAGGGGCGTGGATCCACCCGCCGTTGCGGCTGTCCTGCGCGATGGAGTCGGTCCTGAACACCTCGGCGGGCTTTCCGGTGAGTGACACCCGGCTGATCGTGGTCGGCTTGCGCGGCCGGACCTGCTCCAGCAGGCCGTAGGCACCGATGTGCAGCCCCCGCTTCGGGGTGCCGGTGCCGTAACGCAGTTTGGACAGCTCCTCGTTGGCCTGCCCGAGACGCCAGGCGTCGAGACGGTACGTCGCACAGTCGAGGTGTTCCGCGAGGACCCGCTCCAGCCGTGCGGTCGGCAGGTCCGCGAGCAGTTCGACGGCGTCGGTCTGCTCCTTGAGCCGGGCCGTCTCCTGACGGGTGGCGAGCACCTCGGGGATGTACCGGTGCACCAGGTCGTCGGGGTTCCCGGTGATCGCCGGATCGGGCGCGTACAGCAGGCGCCAGCGGCTCTCGCTCGGCGGCTCGGCCGGCTCCGGCGGACGGCGCAGGCGTACATGCACGAACGGCGGGTCGACGGGCGGCGCGGGCGCCCGTCCGGCGGTCACGGCGAGCCGGCGGGCCGCGTCCTCCCAGCCGAGCATCAGCCCGTGCCGCAGCAGCAGGTACAGCACGGCAGCGGGCGGCCGCCCGTCGGTGAAGCCGTCCTCCAGGCGCAGCGCGTCGAGGTCCGTGCGCCCCGTCTCGGCCAGCCAGTGCAGGTAGTTCCGGCCGTCCGGGCCCGGGGTGCAGGCGCGCACCGGAGCCGTCTCGGACAGCGGCCGGTCGTCGACGAGCGGGCCGGCCAGCGGGTACTGGGTGCCCGCGAACAGCCGCCGGACCAGTTCGGGCCCGTCCAGCAGCGGGTCTTCGACCTGGTGGCCGAAGCGGGCCAGGAGGTCGGCGATCGGCTGCGGATGACGCAGTTCGTTCCTGAGCAGGTCCAGCGCGTGGGGTCCGGCGGCGGCCAGGTTCTCCCGGTTGTAGTAGTCCTCGACGCCGAGCGCGTACCGCTGGTGGTACTCGGCGGAGGTCGGGTGCAGCGCCAGGACGTCCAGGAGCCGCTGGTGCGGGTCGTAGCCGGGCGGCGGGTCCTCGTCGTCGCCGAGGACGCGTGCCACCTTGCCGGTGGCCGTCTCCCAGGCGTCCTGCGCCACGTCGAGGATCCGGCCGAGGGCTCGCCGGTGTGCCGAGTCCGGCCACCGGAGCTGGGAGAAGGCGGTGGTCGGCAGGATTCCGTAGGGCTGTCGGCCCACCTTGACGGCGGGGACGGGGCCGCGCCCGGAGACGTACCGCAGGAAGAACTCGCGGGTCTCGGCCACCGCCTCCGCCGAGAGGACCGGGTGCAGCGCGCCCTCCAGGAACGCTCCCCAGGTCGCGGGCCACAGCGCGGTGTTCGCGGCGCGGGCGTCGCGCTGGTCGGTGCCGTCGGCGTTCGGCACCCCGATGAGCACGGCCGGGTCGAGGCCGAGGAGTTCGGCGAACCACTGCCCGTCGGTGCGGCCGCGCCAGTCGCCGGGTGCGGCGGCGAAGCCCTGCCGGAGGCTGCGCAGTCCGGCCTCGGCCGCCGTCCTCTCGTCCTGGCCGGCCGGCGCCTGCCCGGTGTTGTTGGTCGGCGTACCCTGCGGCAGCAACGCGAACCCGGTCGAGCTGCGCACCTGACGAGTGATCAGGTCTGCCAGGTCCTGGGCACTCCGCTCGGCCGTCGGCCCCTCGCGCAGGCCGAGTACGACCAGCCGGTCGAGGCCGTTTTGGGTCCGTTCGTCGAGCGGGATCCTCAGTCCCATGCCGATCCGGACGGCCTCGCGGAAGTCGACCAGCCACAGCAGCTCGTCGGGCACGTTCAGCACGCCGGTGCTCTCGTCGAGTCTCAGCTGGTTCTGCTCGCCCGGATCGGGGCTGACGGCCAGCTCCTGCCGGGCGAGCGGGGCACCGTCGGCGGTGAGCACCAGGTCGTCGCCGACGTACCCGAACACCGTGAACCGGTCCGGCAGCAGGGCTGCCCTGGCGGGCCTGGTCCAGGAGTCGGCGGCCGTCTGCGGCCGGGGCAGGACCAGGAAGGCCACCACGACACCCTCGTACGGCGTCACCGGCGCCGCGTCGATCCCGGACGGCGGCCGGCTGCGGATGGCGTCGGCGCGGCCGGCGCCCACGGCGGCGAGCAGCGCGACCTCGGCGGCGCGCAGCCGGGACCGGTCACCGTGGGCACGCCACACCGACGTCCAGTACGTGACGGTGGGCTGCCGGTCGGCGGCGGGCAACGCGGCCTCGCTGACGATCACCAGGACCGCCGTCTCGGCCTGCACCTGGGCGGGCCGGTCGCCCGGGTTGGCGGGCCGGCAGGTGTCGGTGAGCCAGGCGGCCCGGCCGACCGGGACGCGCCCGGTCAGCTCCTGCCAGGCGGCATGTTCGGCGTTCTGCCGCCCCGCGGCCCGCCACAGCGCCGTCCAGTACGCCGACAGCGCCCCGAACTCGGCGTCGCTCGGCACCGTCTCCTCGGTGGAGACGCACCACTCGTCGGGAAACACCCGCACCAGCAGCTCGGTCTCGGTGAACCGGGTCTCCACCCGGACCGGTCCGAGCAGCACGGGAAAGTCGTCACTCAGCGGCATCGAGCAGCATCTCCTGCGCGTGAACGGCGATCAGTACGGGAGCCTGGAAGAGCATGTAGGCGATGTCCGCCGAGCCGAGCGTCTCGTCCCAGCGTGGCAGGAACACGTCCTCGCGGCGCTGCTCCTCCTTCTCCTGGTCGTCCTCGGACCCGTCGAACGGCGCCAGCGGCTGCCGCACGGCCGGGTCGAGGGTGATGAACCGGGATCCGCCCGGGTCGATGTCGTTCCAGGACAGGTCGTTCCACACTTCGACGGCATCGGTGCCCTGGCCCTCCTCGTCGGCCCCGAACCGTGGATCGCCGGGCCGCTCCTTGATCACGAAGAACCATCCCGGGTCGTCCGGGACGCGCCCGCGTGCCGCCTCGGCCGTCAGATCGAAGCCGAGCAGGGTGATGTCCGGCTCGACCTTCGCCTCGTAGATCGGCAGCCTCACCTTGTCCGGCGGCGGGTGCTCGGAGTCCGGGAACGTGGCGAGCACCCGTTCCCGCTCCGGCCGCGGTGTGCCGTCCTCGTCCCTGTCCCAGTCGGCGGCGTGGGCGTAGATCGCCGCGGTGGGGTACTTCTTCAGCAGGTCGCCGCGGATCACGAGGACGAGTTCCTGCTCCTGCACGCCCTGGTCGCGGTTGTCGTGCGTGCCGAGCCGAGAGCCGGGGTCCCAGCCGGCGACCGGCGTGATGTCGTAGAGGCGTTCCCGGCGCTGCTCGGCGCTCTCGCCGGGCAGCGCCAGCGCGGGGCGCGGGTCCCAGAACTGCCGGAAGGGCGAGCCCCGCTGGTCGGTGGGGTACTCGCGCCACAGCAGCTCGCGCGCCATCTCGTGGTTGAGCCCGACCATGAACGACTCGATGAACTCCTGGTCGGTCTCCAGCAGGGTGACCGAGTTCGGCGGGACCATCCGGAGGTTCGGTACGAAGGTGTCCACCGACATGTCGATCAGGGACTGGAACATCGGCAGGTCGATCACCGGATACGCCATCACCTCCAGGAACCGGTCGGTGAAACTCCGCAGCCGCTCCGGAACGCGGGCCGAGTGGAACAGGTCCCTGGGCACGGTGAGGTCGGAGCGGAGTCCGGTGAGCAGGCGGGAGACGGTCAGGTCCACGCCGAGCGGGTCGCGCTCCCTGGCCCTGGCGCCCGCCTCCGCGTCCGCGCGTGCCCGGTAGAGGTCCCGCAGACCGTCCTTGAACCGTGCGCCCTCGAGGCTGTCGTGGTCGCCGCCGGCCGGGGGCACGACTCCCTCGCGGGGAAGGGTGACGACGAACTGGGCGCTGGTCCTCAGCCGCTTGATCTCGTCGGGGTCGTCGGCGGCCGCCCGGGTCGGCGCCTGGGGGCGCAGCAGGTCCTCCAGTCGCTGCGCGGTGACCACGGCCGGCGGTGTGGTCTTCACGGGCGCCGGTGTGACCGCCCCGGTGTCCCGGTCCATCTTCTCCGGCAGTTCGTCCGGGGACGCCGTGCCGAAGGCCAGCGTCCGCATGAGCCGGGAGCCGGGCCGGGTGATCCGCCGCATCGCGGGCGACACCGGCGCGGAGCCGACGCGGCTGGTGGCGAGCTGGAAGCCGACGGCCAGGTTCTGGCCCGCGGCGGCGAGCAGCGCCGCGCTCGTCGGCTCCGGTGTGACACGGGCACCCGCCGGGGCGGTCAGCCGCAGCGCGCGGCCGGACGGGGCGGCGGCTGCGAAGGCGGTACCGCCGGCCGGCGTGGCGGGCGGATCGAGATGCTTCTTCTGCAGGGCGTGCCCCACCTCGCGGGCCAACTGGGCCTGCCGGATCCGCTTGTTGGCCTCCAGCACCTCCCCGATCTGCGCCCAGGCGGCCGCCATGAACTCCTCCTGGTGTGCCTGCACCACCTGGGTGCCGAAGTTCGCCGCGATGCGGAACCGGGGGTCCAGGTTCAGCCGGTGCACCCAGTTCCGGCTCCGTGGCTCCGGGACCGGCGTACCGTCCCGCTCCCTCAGCAACCGCGAGGTCGCCGCATGCCACCTGCCGTACAGGGGCGGCGTGACGACCGGGTCGACCTGACCCGCGAGCATCCGCACCTCCGGCGCGCCGGGCACCACCGGGTGGGCCGCACCGTCGGGCGCGGCGGCGGCCAGCCGGGCGTGCGCCTCGGCCGGGGCGGTGTCGAGGTAGGCGTCTGCCAGGTTGACCAGCCCGGCGAGGGCCTCCTGAAAGGGATGCGGGTGGTCCGGGGGAGGCGGTTGTGAGGGGTCAGTGGCCGGGAACCAGCCGTCCCAGTTGTCCCACACATCGCGCTCGCGTCCCGGCACCCGCAGGGCGCCGCCCAGCTTCAGGACGCCGCCGAGCGCTTCCGGCGTGTCGATCGGCGGCAGATTCGCGCCCGGCGGCTGCCGCACGTCGACATCGCGCCGGGCCACGCGCACATCGGGCCGCTCCGGCACGAGCTGCCGTACCAGGTACTCGAAGTCGCCTGCGTCACCCGTGGCGAAGAACCAGCGGTGGTAGTACGGCAGTTGCCCGGCGGCGGGCTGGTTCGGATAGCCGCGCCCCCAGGCCGGGAAGTCGGCCTTCGCGTCGGCCGGCAGGACGGGCGGGAGGCCGAGACCGCTGAGCCGGCCGGTCTCGAACGCCGGTACCAGGAAGGCGTGGTACGGCCGGTTCGGGAGCAGGTGCCGGGGGCACAGCAGCCGGCAGCAGGCGTCGTCCGGCCGGTCGCGCAGGACCGCGCGCAGAGCGTCCACGACGGCCGGCATGCGCGGCTCGTCCGAGACGACGGCGCCGTCGAGTTCGCCGTTGACGTGCACGTGCGCCCACGCGCCCAGCTGGTCCGGGTGGGGCAGGGTGCGCGCGGGGTCGGTGACGGTGACGAAGGGCAGCGGGCGGTCCGGCGCGGTCCCTTCCGTGAACTCGCCCGGCTCACCGGAATCGCCCGGACCCTCCAGCACGACCAGCGCCAGCCACGGCTTGAGCCGGCCGGTCGCCTCGGGGGCGGCCGGGCTGTAGCGCCAGAGGAAGTCCTCCGCGTAGAACTCGATGTGCGCGAGGTAGTTGGGCTCGACGTCGGTGACCCAGGGACGTGGCTCGGTGCGGGAGATCGCGCGCGGGTCGACGCCGACGACGTCACCGGGACCGTAGAGCTGGACGCGCCGCTCGACCGGCTTCTCCAGGGGGTCGGACCCCTGGAGCGGGTCCCCGGACACGATGAGCCTGACCGGGATGGTCGCCCTGGTCGAGGGGATGGTCGGCGCCTCGGTGACACGGGTGACGATGCCGGAGCGCAGCCACGGCAGGAAGGAGTAGGCGCCGCCGCTCACGAGCCGCCTCCGGTGAGCGTGAAGACCTCGGTGGTCATGGTCAGTTCGGCCTTCGTCGGGTCCGCCGCGGCGACACCGGAGGCGAGGACCCCGCCGGTGACCAGGACCGTGCCCGCGCCGAGCGCGGTCGCGGCGAACGCCCAGCGGCCCTCGGCCAGGCCCGCGGCCGTGCTCCAGCCGCCCGGCCCGTTGTCGTCGTACACCAGCGCGCTCTGGTAGCCGATGCCGTTGCCGCCGTCGGTGGTGCCGCCCACGACGAGGAACTTCGCCGGGCCGAGCGGGACCACCCGGTGCAGGGCCCGGCCGCCCGGCGTCGACGGACGCGCAGTCCACTTCCCGGACGCCAGGTCGAAACGCTCCACGGTCAGTTCGGCGTACGGGTCGTAGGTGCCGTCGCCCGCGGTGCCCGGTGTCGCCCCGCCGACGACCAGCGCGGCCGTGTCGGAGGCGAGGACCGCCCGATGGCCGCTCCTGGGCTCCGACAGGCTCGCGACGGGCGTCCAGGCACCCGCGGGGCCGGCACCCGGGTCGTACACCTCGCAGTAGGCGAGCGCGGCCTCGCCGGCCGGGGACACGGGCGCGGTGCCGCCGGCCACCAGGACCTTGCCGCCCTTGAAGACGAGGGCGCAGTGCCCGGTCCGGGCGTCGGTCATCGGCGCGGCGGGGGTCCAGGAGCCCTTGTCCGGATCGTCCGGGTCGCCCTTCGGATCGAAGATCTCCGCCGAGGCGAGCGCCCGCACCGAGTCCCCTGAGCGGCTGGTGCACCCGCCGGTGACCAGCACCTTGCCGCCCTCCAGGAGCACCGCGGCATGACCCCACCGGGCCTCACGCAGACTGGCGACCGTCTTCCAGGTCCCCTGCACCGGGTCGTACAGCTCCACCGCGGCCAGCCCGGCCGCGTGCGGACCGGATCCGCCCGTCCCGCCCGTGACCAGGACCTTGCCGCTGTCGAGCACGGTCACGGTGTGCAGGCGACGCGGGAGGGCGAGCGGGCTGCCCGCCTTCCACTCCCGCTTCGTCAGGTCGTAGACGCCGGTGCGGTTGGTGGCGGCCGAGGCGGCGTCGGAGCCGCCGACCAGCAGCACGCCCTTGCCGTTCTTCAGCAGGACGGCACCGTCGTCCTGCCCGTGCCAGCCGGTCGCCGCGGGCAGGGCGCCGGTCTTCGTCCAGCTGCCGACGGCCGCCGGAGTGGGACTGGTCATCGTGGATGCACCCTTCGTGGTGGGGCGTGGGGGGTCAGGGCGTGTGGAGCTCGGTGGTGGCGGTGACGGCGTCGCTCCCGTCCGGCGTGGCGGGACCCGAGCGGACCAGCCCGCCGGTGGTGAGCACCCGCCCGTCGGCCAGCTCGACGGCCACCGCCTCCGAACGGCCGGTGGCCAGGCCTCCGGTGGCCGTCCAGGTGCGCGCCGCCGGGTCGTAGAGCACCGCGCCCCGCAGCCCGGGCGAGGCCGGCTCGCGCCGGGGCGTACCGCCGAACACCAGGACCCCGCCGCCGCGCAGGGCCACGGCACGGTGGCGGCCGCGTCCGGCGACGGGCAGGCCGGGGCACGGGACCCAGGTGTCGGTGTCCGGGCGGTACTGCTCCACGGAGACCTGGCACGCCCTGGAGAACCGGGCACCGGGCGGGGTGCCGTCCGGGTCGCCACCGGTCACCAGGACGGTCCCGTCGGCGAGCAGCGTGGCCTGGTGGCCGGTGCGCGGCACGGCGAGGCTGCCGGCCGGCGTCCAGGTCCGGCTTCCGGGGTCGTACAACTCGCAGTACGCGAGGGCCGCCCGCCCCGCTCCGGTGTGCAGCGCACCCCCGACCACCAGCACTCGGCCCCGTTCGTCGGTCAGGCGTTCGGCCCGGTGCCCGGACCGGGCGTCGCCCATGGGAGCGGGCCGCCGCTCGCTCTCGGCCCAGGCCCCGGCACGGGGGTCGAACAGTTCCGCGGACGCCAGTGAGGCGTGGCCCTGCCCGCCGCGAGGCCCGGAGCCGCCGGCGATCAGCACCGTGCCGTCGCCGAGGAGGGTGGCGCTGTGACCGAAGCGGGCGCCCGGCAGCGGCGCGACCGTGCTCCAGACGCGGGTCACCGGGTCATGGACCTCGGCCGAGCCGAGTACCTCGCCGTCGGTGCCGAGCCCTCCGACGACCAGCACCCGGCCGTCGGCGAGCAGCGTGACCGTGTGCCCCTGACGGGCCGCCGCCATGTCCGGGGCGGCCTCCCAGACCCCTCCGACGGGATCGAACAGCGCGGCGGACGCGACCGGCGCACCCGTCTCGTCCCGCCCCCCGGCGACCAGCACGACCCCGCCCGCGAGCCGGACGGCCTCACCGCCCGCCGCGGCGAAGGGCGCCGGTGCGGCGGCCGTCCAGGTGTCCGGCGCCGCGAGTGGTGCGGAGACCTCCGACTCCCGGATGACGTGCAGCTTCCCGGCGAGTCCCGGATCCGCCGCGATCCAGTCGGAGAGCGCGTCCTCGGCCGTGGCCTGGGACCGGAACGTGGTCGCACTCAGTCCCGCGCGTGGCGGGAACGCCTGGACGTTGTTGCGCACGTACGCGATGACGAACCGCTGCGCCGCCACGCGCACGGTGTCCTCGGCCGCGAACGGCTGCCGACGGCCGGCCTCCGTGCGGGACAGGGGCGAGCGGCTGGTGCTGCTGCCG
Organism: Streptomyces sp. NPDC044064; assembly: GCF_056434245.1. NCBI lineage: Bacteria > Bacillati > Actinomycetota > Actinomycetes > Kitasatosporales > Streptomycetaceae > Streptomyces > Streptomyces sp. NPDC044064. The sequence goes on along the minus strand of NZ_JBWKFN010000008.1, from coordinate 241,701 downwards.
TCGAGGAGCCGGCGGAACACGGCCGCGTCCACGTTCTGGAACCGCCTGGTCCGGCTTCCGGAGGCGACGACGGCCCGGGGCGCCGCAGCCGCCGCCGAGTTCGGGACCGGCCGGGTGTGGGGCTTGCGGGAGTCGAAGACATGCGTCTCGTAACGGGCGCTGCGCCGTACCGCGCGGGGAGTGGCCAGCGCATCGGGGGCGGCGCTGAGTTCGAGGCCCGCGTCCTGGTCCTCGTAGGCGGGCCGGGAGAGTTTGGCCGCGTCGTCCATGTCCTGGAACTGGGCCATCGCGAACTTCTCGTCGGGCAGGGAGAGCCGGACGAGCCCTCCGGCGGGGTCCGGAACGATGGTGAACCGCTTGCCGTCGCTCGGCCGCTGCGCGCCCACCCGGTCGATCCGCACCCCGAGCGGAACGGCCCGCTGCCGTACGAAGAGAGTGCCGAGCGGGTGCAGCACCAGGTCCTCGGTGTCCGCCAACCGGCGCAGGGTGACCAGGGTTCGGGTGTTCCCGGTGGGCAGCCGGGTCTCCCACCCCTCGGTCTTGGCGATCTCACCGGCGAGCAGCGCGAGGACCTCCACGGGCGGGAGCGTCGTGTTGTGCTCCTCGCCCCAGCTGATGTCGAAGTCGGCGGAGATCTCGAAGAAGAGCAGGGAGATGGAGCCCCGCCCGTGCGCCCGCCATGGCGACGGGCCTTCGAGCTGGAACCTCAGGTCGATGCCGAAGATCCCCGCACCGAACGCCTTGAGCGTGACGCTGGCGGACACGCTGATGACGAACGCGAACGGCGAGAATCGGAACAGCGCGTCGAAACTGACGTGCCCCTCGATGCCGAAGTCCTCGAACCCGAAGCGCAGCAGGGCCTCGGCTCCGAACTGGACGGTGTTGCTGGTGATCGCGAAGTATCCGGAGACCCGGATCAGCCGGCCGGGCATGTTGATGATGTCGACGGACAGCCGGTCGGGCACCGGGAAGGGGAGCGTGGGCGGCTTGTACGAGGGGTGGAACCCACCGACGGACAGCACGAGATCCGGGCTGTCGCCCCAGGCGACGTACAGACCCATTCCCCCGTCGATGGTCATCCACAGGATGCGCGACTCGAACAGCCGGGCGTAGAACCACAGCCGTGACCTGTCGAACTCGACGGCCCCGATGAACTGCACCTGCAGTACGAGCAGGGGCAGTTGCTCGGTGGGCAGCACACACCTCAGCACGCCGAGGACGGCCAGGTTCCCGGGGATCTCGACGATCAGGCCCAGCGAGACGCTGACCAGCGTCGGGGTCCCCCAACCGATCTTCGCCATCGGCCCGATGAGGAACTTCCCGTCCTCCGGCGGGAAGAACTGCCGCAGATCGCTGATGATCCGCGGCGCATTGGCCACCACGTCCCGCGGGAACATGACCGATTCGACACGCCCGCTGTGCACGCCCTCGGTCAGCGCCCTGAGGTTCATGACGCGATTGAGCCCGATGATCCCGCCGACCGCGAGCAGCGTGAAGCCGTACCCCAGTTGGATCCCGGTGCCGAACTCCGCGGTGATGACGACGAGCAGCGAGAATCCGTCGGGCCGGTCCGGCATCCGGGTGGAGATCAGCCCGATTCCCCTGAGTTGGAGAAAGCCGGCGAACTCCAGCTCCACGGCGCCCGCGTACTCGCCGCGTTCGGCGTCGACGTACAGGTATCCACCGCCGGAGATCACCCCGGCGTCCACCGACAGCCCGACACCGTTCGGAGGCTTGAACCGGAACCCGAGGTCGAGCGGTCCGAATGCCCCACCGTCCGCCGGGAAACCGAGCGTCACCACGAGCCCGACCCGGTCGACGGCCGCCTTGACGGGGCCGAACTCCGCGGTGAACGCCCCCGAGATCTCCACCGGCACCGAGGGACCGTCGCCGATCCCGACGCTGAGGTAGAGCGTGGTGACCTCGACGGGACCGAGTTCGAGATGCACAGGGATCGACAGATCCAGCGAGCCGCTGCCTTCGAGCCGCAGCCCGGAGGACGCCGCCCACAGTGCGGTGACGTCGACGTCGGACTCGATCCTCCCTCCGCGGGTGACGGTACGCAGGAACCCGTCGGCTTCGGAGAGGTCGATGAGAAGGTGCCCGCCCTGGAGGCTCAGGCGTGCGGAGGGCTCGACGGTGACGTCGGCACTCGCGGTCGCCTCGGCGTGGAGTCCGAGGGCGACGGCGAAGTGCCCCAGTTCCAGGCGGGAGCCGCCGGCCCGCCCGAGGAGCAGCATGGGCTTGCCGTCCGCGTGCCGCGCCTCCAGGGTGAGCTCGGCGGAGAGCGCGAGGTCGCCCTCGGGGCGGAAGGCGATCGCCAGGGGCGGGGTGACGACGGCCCGCAGCCCGGCGTCGAAGGTGGCGGTCGCGTCGAGAGCCAGCTTCCAGAGCGGGCTGAGTTCGACCGTGGTGGAGAGTTTTGCGGCCGACGCACCGCCGGTCTGAACGGACAAGGACGGCGGTGCGGTCGACTTGTCGACGATCAGCCGCGTCAGGAGCACGTCGAACGTCGGTGGCAGGTCGGGCTGTTCGGGCGGTCCCTGGTACAGATAGGGCCGCCCCCGCGCGATGAGCTGTTCGGCGACGACGCGGAACAGCGCCAGGCCGTCGAACTCCGGCGTGCCGAAACTGAAGACGTCGCGGAGGAGTCCGGCGGGATCGGTGAGGAGGCCGAGCAGGCGGTCCAGGTGCAGGACGCGACGCCGTACGGGCAGCCGCGTCGGATCCCCCGGGTCGTAGATCGCCGGGATGTTCTCGACGATGCCGACGAGCGTCAGCGCGTCGACCGTCTCTCGGCTTCGGCCCTCCAGATGGGTGATCAGCGTGTGGTCGAGCAGCCGCTTGGGCAACTGCCGTACCTCGGCGGCCAGTCGGGCACGCTGCACGTCCGTCAGGTACTGGTCGGCTGCGACCGTGGTCTCGAGGGCCGGGCCGAGGGTGCCGATCGCCGAGAGCACCTGGCCGAGAGTCCCCAGCAGCGACGTGCCCGCCCGAACGATCTCCGGTGTGCTGTCCCCTTCGATCGCCCTGGTGAGTTCGTCGACGGCGGCTGCGAGACCGGCCGCCTGTACGGCCACCGTGCCGATGGCGCCCGCGGCGGAATCCAGTCCGCCGGGCAGCCACAGCCCCAGCTCCTTGAAGAAGCGCTGCCGCTGCTCCGCACCGAGCCGTTGCTCCAGGGGCTGCAGCGCCCGGGCGATCTCCCGGGCCAGCAGCTCCAGCGTCCCGGCCGCCATGTCAGCTCACCTCGCTCGTGGGTACGCCGAGTTCGGACAGCCGGGCTCCGGGCAGGGCGAGGACGAAGGCGTGGTGGGCGGTGATTCCCGCCTGCAGCGCGGGACTCCCGGCACGGTGCAACTCTTCGAGCAGCCGGGCCAGTCCGTCGGCTACGGACTTCCCGCCCAGGGTGCGGGGCACGGGAGCGTCCGGGTACAGCTCGCTGAACAGCAACAGCCGCACGAGCAGCGGCCCGTGCATCCGGTGCCAGGCCACGGTCACCCGCCGGTCGCCCGTGACCAGCCGCTGCACCTCCGGCTGGTGCGTGGCGACCAGCGAGGCCAGATGGCGCCCGGCAGGAGTGCTTTCGACACGGGACCGCACCTGTCGTACCCGGGTCGTGAACGGCACACGCGCGGCGGGGTAGGCGGCGACGGGCAGGACGAGGGGTTCGTCCGGCGTGTGCGGGGTGGCGGCGCGGCGCGCGGCGGAGGCCGCCCTGACGGCGTTCACCGCCTTCTCGGGATTGACCCGGCCCTTGCCCCAGCCGCTGTCCAGGCGGCCCGGCGGGACGGGAGGCACCGGGTCGTCGCAGGTGCTGATGAGGTGGGAGACGATGGTCCCCTGGTCCAGAATGCCGTTGACCTCGAACATCAGGGCCACGACTCCGGCGACGTACGGGGAGGCCATGCTGGTGCCGCTGTCGACGGCGTAGAGGCCGTCGGGTGGGGTTCCGCCGTTCTTGGCCGAGGTGATCTGTTCTCCAGGGGCGCACAGCTCCGGCTTCAACCGCGAGTCCGTGGTCGGTCCGCGGCTGGAGTACGGCGCGAGTCGGTCGTCCTCGGGGTTGAAGGACCCCACGGTGATCACCTGGCGCGCGGTGCCGGGAGAGGTGACCGTCCTGCTGCGGTCCTGGTTGGCGGTGTCGAACCGCCCCGCCGGATCTGTCTTGTCCTCCAGGAACCACACGTCGAACCATGTGTCGAACCCCGCCGTTTCACGCAGCTCGATCTCCCATGACCCCATGGTGATGTCCTGGCCGGCGGGCGGAGAGATCATCAGCCGGAGATGGCGCTTGCCGCTCGGTGGAACGGCGGAGTAGTACGTGTACGTCAGCGGATGCCCCCCGGTTCCGCCGAGGTCGACCTGGGTGTTCTTCGGGTTCGGACTGGGGGTCAGCTGGGGGTGGAGATGGGGTCCCACGGTGGCCGAGACGGCGCCCGGGGCGCTGGGCGGCCCGTACAGATCGACGGCGAGCTCCCCAGGGCCTTCGTACCAGAGGTCGAACCAGTCCGGCCGGTTGTCCGCGAACTCGACGAAGAAACGGAGCGGCTTGAGGACCGTCGTCCCGCGTGCCGGGACGAAACCCCGCGCGTGCTGCCCACCGCCGCGCTGATACGTCGGTACGGTGAACGTGGTGTTGGTGGGCGACGGCATGGGATAGGAGTCGCCCTCGTTCCCGGCGGCCACCACGATGGATCGCGCGTTGGTTCCCACCAGCAGGTCGTCCAGTGCGAGGTCGGTCGGGTCGGAGCCGTCGGCCGCGCTGCCGAGGGAGCCGAGGCTCACGTTCACGACGGCAGGCTTCTTGAACACCCCGGGGGCGAGCCAGGACTGGCCGAAGATGTGGGTGGCACCCGAGACGATGTCACCTTTCGTGAGGGCCCTGACGATGGCCAGGTCGGCGTCCGGTGCGACACCGATCGGCTGGTCACGCTTGCAGCAGGCCTGAGACGCCTTCCCCACGCCCGCGGCGATGCCCGCGACATGGGTGCCGTGGTCGGTGCCGTCGCGGGACACGAAGGGGACGCGCGGGCTGGCCTGGAGCGCTGTGTTGATCTCCGCCTCGGTGATCACGCGACCGCGACGGACGGCGATCTTCGGGGAGGTACCCCCGGTGAAGGAGGGCTGCAGGCCGATCTCCTCGACGATCTTGCCGTCGTAGTGGCCTGTGAAGTCGACGACGACCGGGGTCCCGGGAAGCGGACCACCGGTGACGTTCACATCACCCGGATCGATCGAGGCGAACGCCTCGAGCGCGGCCTGCACCTTGGCCGCCTGCAACGGGAAGGCCAGCGACGGCGTGATGCCCGGCGCCTGGGCCCCGGGCGCAAGCCAGGTGAGGACCACGGAGCCCGTCGGATTCCCGGTGCACTCGATGGTCTGACGCAGCGTGAAGTCGAGCAGTGAGACGATCCGGGTCCGGGGAGGGCTGCTGCCCGGCTTGATGAAGGCGGGGTGGTAGATGTCGATGCCGGAATCGATGACGCCGACGAGTGTGCCCTTCCCGGTCACCCCGTCGGGCAACGGCGGCTTGGCCTCGGCGTGGGTGTCTGCGATGTCCGCGGCCGGTGTGCCGGAGGCGGTGAGCGCCTCCGCGTCCGGCTGGGCCGGCGCTGCCCGGTCCCGTCGAAGCGGACGTACCGGCCGGTCACCGTGGATTGCGACGACGTCGGTCACCGCGGCCACGTTTTCGAGGTCGGCCACCGCGATTCTGCCGACCGCGACCCGCGCCGTGCGGAACTCGGTCCACAGGCCGGCGCTCTCCGCGGCCGCCAAGTCCCCCTCGATGTGCGTCAGAACCCGGATCTGCTCCTGACCCGCGGCCTGCACGGCCTCGGCCGCGATCCGGGCGGCTTCCACAGCTGCGTCCCTGAGGGCAACGGGTTGCTCGGCGGCCTGCGCCGCGGCTCGTCCGGCGGTCTCTTCGGCTCGGCGGGCGATTTCCTGAAGGGTCCGGAGACGAGAGAGAAGTGCTCCGTCGAGTTTGCTGATCACCACACGGCACCCCCGCGCTGAGCAACACAAATGTGCGCTCACGTATCCCCCATGGTCGACGACCAGCGTAAAGGCCCGCGAAGTTATGCGTCAATTGGCTTTTTGCGGCTTTGATTTGCATGCATCGACGCCTTGGAAAATGGCCGGAAAGGAGTGATTGGCTGAAAGTGGTTAATCATTTCGAGGTTATAGCAACGGCAAAGTATTTGCAGGAATTGAGTGCTGCCCTAGCATGCCCGCTTCACGCTCCAACTCGGCACTCGGAGAGGCCTTTCGGCTCGCATTGGCGGACTGTCCGAGTGAGGTTCGCGTTTTTCGGGCACCCCCTCACCGACACACCCGCACCGCACCCCAGGGCGCACGCCCTCGGGGCGAGGACGGCGACTGACCACCGCCGTACGGACCGGGGGGAAACACATGACCGGAATCAGTGCCGGCGCCGACGACCCACTGCAGGAGGCTCAGCGTGAAGTCGAGCGCTGCCGACAGGCCGGAGACCGGCCCGACCTTGCCCGCGCGTTGATCAGACTCTCGGCGCTGCTGCGCAACGCTGGCCGCCTGCCGGAGGCCGTCTCGGCAGGTGAAGAGGCCGTCTCGATCTTCCGCGAGCTGCACAGCGACGCCGAGTTGGCATGGGCGCTGCAGAACATTGCCGCTCGCTACTCGGAGGCCGGACAGTACGACAAGTCCGTGACGGCGGCCCGTGAACGCTGCGACATCCTCCGGCGACTCGGTGACCGACCCACACTGGCCGAGGCCCTGATCACCCTCTCCGCGTACCTCCAGCACACCGCCGCGTACGCGCAGGCGGTGGCGGCGGCCGAGGAAGGCGTGTCGATCTACCGGGAGTTGGCGGACGAGCCGGATCTGGCCTGGGGGTTGGAGAACCTGGCGAACCGGTATTCGGCGGCGGGGCGGCATGAGCAGTCGGTGGTGGCGGGGCGGGAGTGCTGTGACATCCACCGCCGGCGCGGAGACCGTCCGGAGCTCGCCCGCACCCTGATCGTCCTCAGCTCGTACGAGTCTCACGCGGCCGCGTACGAGCAGGCGGTGGCGGCGGCCGGGGAAGGCGTGTCGATCTACCGGGAGTTGGCGGACGAGCCGGATCTGGCCTGGGGGTTGGAGAACCTGGCGAACCGGTATTCGGCGGCGGGGCGGCATGAGCAGTCGGTGGTGGCGGGGCGGGAGTGCTGTGACATCCACCGCCGGCGCGGAGACCGTACGGACCTCGCCCGCACCCTCGTCGTCCTCAGCTCCTACCTGCGGCACCTGCGGTCCTTCGCCGAGGCCATCGACACGGCCATCGACGGCACCGGCTTCTACCGCGAGCTGCGCAGCGACCCCGGCGAGGCATGGGCGCTGGAGAACCTCAACTCCTGCTACGCCGCCGCACCCTGGCTGCGCGTCAAACGCGCCCAAGTGTCTGCTCCGGACTACGAGGGACTGCAGGCTGCGCTCACCACGTCGCAGGTACGCGCGGTGGGCGGGGTGCAGCGGGACGAGTCCGGAACGGTGCGCGCAGAGGTCTACGCGACGGTGGAGCGGCTGGACGCCGTCCGGGCCCGGGGCCTGACCGTCGACGTGGTCGACGACAACACCCAGTACTGGCTCGACCGGCAGAAGGAGGTGGGCCGCGGCAACCGATTCGCCGAAGGTACGGCACCCTCCGGGCTCGGCGTGCCGGGCGGCACCGGCCTGGGCGACCTCTATCTGAACGTGGAAGAGGTGGACACAGCCGTCCGCAACCTCGCGGCGACCTACGGCGATCTCTGCCGCCTCATCGAACTCCCCGAACGGACCGCGTCCGAAGCGCACCGCGTCAGCCACGCCCTGCGGCTCGGCGGCGGAGCTGATCACAGCCGCCCGACGGTACTGCTGCTCGGCGGGCAGCACGCCCGCGAGTGGGGAGGCTGCGAGATCCTCGTGAACCTCGCGGCCGACCTCCTCCAGGCCTACCGGGACGGTACGGGCCTGCGCTACGGCGGCCGGGAGATCTCGCCCGTCGAGGTGCGGACCGTGATGGAACGCCTGCACCTCCTCGTCTTCCCCATGGTCAACCCCGACGGCCGGCACCACAGCCAGTACCGCAAGGGCGACTGGCGCAAGAACCGGAACCCCGCCTACGGCGTGCCCGAGGTGAGCGGTGTCGACCTCAACCGCAACTACGACTTCCTCTTCGATCTCGGAAAACACTGGGCGCCCAGCAGCGAGGGCGGTGAGGTGCTGGGAGCCACGTCCGCCGACCCGAACGATTACGAGGTGTACCAGGGGCCGAGGCCTTTCTCCGAGGCCGAGACCCTGAACGTGAAATGCCTGCTCGACACCCATCCCCGGGTGCGCTGGCAGGTCGACGTGCACAGTTACACCCAGGTGTTCGGCTACAACTGGAACAACGACGACAACCAGATCACCGATCCCGACATGAACTTCCGGAACCCCGCGTACGACGGAAAACGCGGTGTCACCCGAACATTTCATCCCGACCGGCCCCTGGAGGCCGCCTACCGGGAGTACATTCCCGCCGCCGACCTCGGAATCGTGCAGTCACTGACCCAGACCTTCACCGACGGGCTGAGGGCCGTCAGAGGCACGGCGTACCGACCCGAACAGGGCGTGGTCACCTATGTCACTGCCGGCACGGTCGACGACTACGCCTACGCCCGGCACCTGGACGACCCCGGGAGGGAGAAGGTCCACGGATTCTTCGTGGAGTTCAGCACGGAGTACGTGCCGACGTGGACCGAGATGACCGAAGTCGTCCGTGACGTGTCCTCGGGGCTCTTCTCCTTCTGCCACCGAGCGGCGCTGGAGGCCGGCCACATCGCCACCGTGACCCGTGACCCCGACTGGATGGACGTCTTCGGGGTCGGCGGGGACGGCCTGGCACGGGTGGCCTGGTGGCACGGCCGGTGGAACGACTGGCAGCCCATCGCCGGGCACACCTTCGTCCCGCACACCCCGATCACCGCCCTGTCGCGTGACCCCGACTGGATGGACATCTTCGCGGTCGGCGCGGACGGAGTGGTACGGGTCGCCTGGTGGAACGGGGGCTGGAACGCCTGGCAGCCCATCTACTCACGCACCTTCGCACCGGGCACCGTCATCGCCGCGCAGAGCCGCAACTCCGACCAGATGGACCTCTTCGCCATCGGCACCGACGGGCTGGTCCACAACGCGTGGTGGCACGGCAGCTGGAACGACTGGCAGCCCGTCGGCACGCAGCGGTTCACCACGGGAGCCCAGGTCACCACACTGACCCGTGACCCCGACTGGATGGACGTGTTCGCGGTCGGCGACGACGGCCGGGTGTACGTGGCGTGGTGGCACGGCGAATGGAACGACTGGCGGCCGATCTACTCACGCACCTTCGCGCCGGGCACCGTCATCGCCGCGCAGAGCCGCAACTCCGACCAGATGGACCTGTTCGCCGTGGGCACCGACGGGCTCGTCCACAACGCGTGGTGGCACGGCAGCTGGAACGACTGGCAGCCCATCGGCACCAGGAGGTTCACGACCGGGACACGGCTGGCCACGCTCACGCGTGACCCCGACTGGATGGACGTGTTCGCGGTCGGGGAGGACGGCCGGGTGTATGTGGCGTGGTGGCACGGTGAGTGGAACGACTGGCAGCCCATCGGCACCCGCACCTTCGCCCCCGACACCCCCATCGCGGCACAGAGCCGCAACTCCGACCAGATGGACCTCTTCGCCATCGGCACCGACGGGCTGGTCCACAACGCGTGGTGGCACGGGAGGTGGAACGACTGGCAGTCGATCGGCTCGATCGGCTGACCCTGGAGACCCGAACAGCTCGCTGCCGCCGGCCTGCGGATCGGAGCTGGTGATGTCCTCCGCAGCGGAATCGGGGTACGAGCTGCTCTCGCCTTGCCGTGTCTCCCGGAGGAGTATGGAAGGTGAGTGAACAAAGGCGAGCAAAGGGGGCCCGTCATGAAGACCGGAGCCTCGGACTACGACGCCTGGCTGTACTCGCACACGCCCTCCCAGGCCGAGGGCGAGCGCGACGAGCCGGCCGAGCGCGCGGCCATGGAGCAGCACCCGGATGTCCCCAGGACCGAGCCGTCCCAGGCGGAGGGAGAGCGGACGCAGGACACCTAATCTGCATGATCACCGGGAGGTCTCGTCGTACCAGCCCTGGACACGTCCTGCTACGAGATGATCCAGCGCACCTGTGAAGGATGCGGCGACCAGCGCGGCATCAGCTGTGCGCCGAGACGCGCCGACCGGGAGCGGACCCCGGTCAGCGCGCGATGGACAGTAGCTCCAGAGGGTCGATCAGGCCGCCTTGGAGGGCCGGATGTTCTGGTTGAGGCGGAACAGGTTCGTCGGATCGTAGGCGTCCTTCACCCGCACCAGCCGCTCGTGGACCGCGTCGGGGTACGAGGCACGCACCTTGTCCTCGGCCGCGTCGCCGGTGAAGTTGACGTACATGGTCCCGCGTCCGTGGCGGGCGATCTCCGCACGGGCGCCACGCGCCCAGGCGATCTGCGCGTCGAAGTCGGTCGGGTCCGTGGACCGCGCGACCACGTTGCACAGGACGCTCGCATCACGCTGGCTGAAGGCCGTGGCCTCGGCGGGCACGCGGGCGAAGGCACCGCCCAGATGGTGCAGATGGAGTTCGCTGGAGGGCGAGGGCGTCGTCAGGTGGAGACGCAGTACGGCGTCGAGGGCGGCGTCGGACGGCTCGATGAACGCCGACGTGAAGTAGTTGTGCGCGCCCGCCGTCCACAGCGGGTCGAGCAGTGTCTGCATGCCGGTGTACGGCATGGGGCCCATGACGTCGGCGATGGGCGTCCCCAGCGTCCGCAGCGGGGCGACGGCCGCCTCGCCGGCCGCGGGGTCACCCGCGTACATGCCGACCAGAACCACGATGCGGGTGCCGTGGACCTCGGGCGGCAGGAAGGGCAGCGGGGGCGCCGTGGTGAAGTTGACCACGGTCGTCAGCTCGTCGGGCATGTTCCCGGTCAGCTCACGCCAGCCCGTGACCACCTGCCGGGCCTGCTCCAGCGGATAGACGATCAGGCCGGCGAGGACCTGCGGCCCGACCGGGTGCAGCTGGTACTCCAGGGAGGTCACGACCCCGAAGTTGCCGCCGCCACCCCGCAGGGCCCAGAACAGCTCGGGGTTCTCGTCCTGGTCCGCGCGCACCACACGGCCGTCCGCCGTGACGACCTCCGCCGCCGTCACGTTGTCGGAGGCCAGACCGTGGCGGCGCAGCAGCCAGCCCACGCCGCCGCCGAGCGTGAAGCCCGCGATGCCGGTCGAGGAGACCAGGCCACCGGTCACGGCCAGCCCGAAGGCCTGGGTCTCGTGGTCGAGGTCGCCCCAGGTCATACCGGTCTGGGCGAGCACCCGGCGGCGCACCGGATCCACGAAGGCGCCCTTCATGGGCGACAGGTCGATGACGATGCCGTCGTCGCAGGTCGAGAACCCGGCGATGCTGTGGGAGCCACCGCGCACGGCCACGAGCAGGTCCTGGCTGCGGGCGAACTCGACGGCTCGGATCACGTCCGCGGTCCCGGCGCACCGCACGATCAGCGCCGGATGCTTGTCATGTGCCGCGTTCCAGACCGCGCGGGCCTGGTCGTACTCGGCGTCGTCGGGACGGACGACAGTGCCGCGCAGGCCTGCCTCCAGTTCGGCGACGGTGGCGTCCCCCAGGATGCCCTTTGCCGTGTCGATCGACATGGTCGGCTCCTTGGTGTGTGTCGGGCGGGCTGACATTCACGACCGTAGGCAGCACCTCTTAGCATCCACTCAGCAGCCGCTTTGACCGGAGGACGACCAGGGCAGCGTGCGCCGCAGGACGGCCGGGCCGCGCTTGTCGCCCAGGTCGGCGAAGAGAACACCGGCACGGGTGGCTGCCGCCTCGGCCGCCTCGCGATCGCCCTCCTCCCACAGCAGCCGCGCCAGCATGAGGGCGACCCAGCCGACGGTGCAGGTGGACCCCGCGACGTGTTCAAGCTGCTGGGCGCGGGTCAGCAGGGTGCGGGCCCGCGCCGAGTCACCCGCGGCCCTGGCCACGAGCCCGAGGTGGAGCAGGGTGTTGGTGGTGCCCGGGATGTCGTCGGTCTCCTCGAAGCCCGCGTGGACATCGCACAGGGTCGCCTGCGCGCGGTCGGTGTCCCCGGCGGCCAGGTGGAGCAGGCCCAGGCAACCGAGGGTGATGCCCTCGGCCCGGCGGTCGCCGAGCCGGCGCCGGACCGCGAGAGCCGCCTCGAGGTGTTTGCGTGCCGCATCGTGGCGGTCCTGGTTCCGGTGGATGTTGCCGAGGATGTTGAGGGCCAGCGATTCGCCGTGCGGGTCGTCGAGCGTGCGGAAACAGTCGACACTGCGTTCGGCCGCCGAGACGGCGGCGCCGGTGTCGCCGTCACAGCGGCTCGCCCACGCGAGAGTGGCCAGGGCGTAGCCACGCGCCCGGGCGGGGCCGACCGTACGGCCGACGAGCACCGTCTCCTCGTAGAACAGCGACACCTGCCCCGCCTCGTCGTCCTCGACCACGTAGCCCGGTGTCATCACCGGGAAGAACGGCCCGCTCCCGCCCCGGACGTCGTCCAGCAGCCGGAGACACTCGGCGCAGGCCTCGCGTGCGATCGAGTTCTCACCCCGGCAGACGGCACAGACGCCCTCCAGGTGTGTGGCGGCCGCGAGCACCGAGGGATCGCCCGCGTCGCGGGCGAGGGCACGGGCCAGGTCCAGGGCGGTGCGGGCGCGGTCCCACGTACCCCGCATCCACAGCAGGATCGCCTGCTGCAGGTGGGCGTACGCCAGCGCCGCCGGGTCCGCCCGCAGCCGGTGGATGCCGACGATCTGCTCGCCGATGTCCTCCAGCGGGGAGCCGTCACCGAGGCGGATGGCCAGCACGGCGCGCCCCATCAGCGCCCTCGCCCGGGGAAGGGAGGGCTCCGGTGCGGCAGCCAGGGCGTCCTCCAGCCAGCGCCGGCCCTCGGCGAGGCGTCCCCGTTCGGGCCAGAACGAGCGCAGGGCCACGGCCAGGCGGAGCGCGTCGTCCGGTTCGTGGCGCAGGAAGGAGCGCAGGGCGGCCCGGAGATTGCCGTAGTCGGCCTCCAGCTCGAGCGAGGTGGCTCCGCAGATGCCGGTGGGCGGCTCGCGGTCCCGCGCCTCGGCCAGCTCCAGGTAGAACCGGCGATGTCTGGCCTCGGTGGCGGCCGGTTCCCCGGCGGCCCGCAGCCGCTCGGCGGCGTACTGCCGGATCGTCTCCAGCAGCCGGTAGCGGACCTCGTCCTGCCGGGGCTCCGCCCACACCAGGGACTTGTCGGCGAGCCGGCCGAGGAGATCCAGCACCGAGGTGCCCCGCACACCGTCCGCGCACACCTGCTCGGCCGCGGCGAGGGAGAACCCGCCCGCGAAGACCGCCAGCCGGCGGAACAGGCGCCGTTCCTCCTCGTCGAGCAGCCGGTGACTCCACTCCAGCGTGGCCAGCAACGTCTCCTGGCGGGTCGCGCCGCGCCGGCTGCCCCGGCCGAGGAGAGCCAGGGCGTCGTCGAGCCGTTCGGCGATCTGACGCGGGGCCAGAACGGGCACCCGAGCCGCCGCGAGCTCCAGCGCCAGGGGCATGCCGTCGAGCCGGAAACAGATCTGCGCGACGGCCTCCGCGTTCCCCGGGGTCAGCCGGAAACCGGGGGCCGCGTCCCCGGCCCGCTCCACGAACAGCCGTACCGAGGCGAACCGGCCCAGCTCCTCCACCGACGGAAGCCGGCGGGGATCAGGCAGCCCCAGGGAAGGCACCCGGAAGGTACGTTCCCCGTAGCTGCGCAGCGGCTCACGGCTGGTCGCGAGCACCAGCACGCCGGGGCAGCGGGCCAGGACCTCCGAGACGAGAGCGGCGCATGCGTCGATCAGGTGCTCGCAGTTGTCCAGCACCAGCAGCATCTCGCGGCCGCCGAGCTGTGCGATCAGCGCTTCCCGGCCGTCGCCGGACGGCGGCAGCTGCAGTCCCAGGGCGGCGGCGACCGCCTCGGGCACGAGGTGCGGTTCCGCGAGCCCGGCGAGGTCCACGAACCGAGCCCCGTCCCGGAAGTCGTCGCCCCGACGAGCCGCCACGGCGAGCGCCAGCCGGGTCTTGCCGCAGCCACCGGCCCCGGTGAGGGTCAGCAGCCTTCCCCGCCCGAGCAGCTTCTCCACCTCGACCGTCTCGCGTTCCCGCCCGATGAGGGCCGTCGCGGGCGCCGGCAGACGGTGCCGCGGCGCCGCCGGCCGCTGCTCCCGTGCCTCGACGGAGTCGGCCAGCAGCTCACGGTAGAGACGGCGGGTCTGCGGATCGGGGTCGGCGCCGGTCTCCCGGTGGAGTGCCTCCCGCAGCTGCTCGAAGTCGGCCAGTGCCTCCCGCCGTTGTCCGGCCTCGGCCAGGACCCGCATCAGCGCCCGGTGACCGGGCTCGTGCAGCGGCTCCTGCGCGGTCAGGGACCGCAGTACGTCGAGGGCCTCCGCCGTGTGATGATCTTGCTCCAGCGTCTCGCCCAGCCCCAGCCGGAGCGCCGCCCGCCGCGCCTCCAGCGCCTCGGCCGCCTCGCTGGCCCAGGGCTCGTACCGGTCCTCGGGCAGCAGCCCGGCATCGGCCAGAGCCAGCGCGGCACGGTAGTCCGCGGCACCGCCGCCGTCCGAGGCCCGCCGAGCCGTCTGCTCGAAGGCGTCGAGATCGATCCGCACACCGCCGTCGGGGGCGAGCACCACCATGTCGTCGCGGAGGACGAGCACGTCCCCCGGCGCTCCCGTGGACGTCAGAGCGCGCCGCACGGCGTGCAGCACCTGGTGCAGATTGTTCGCCGCGGACGCCCGGTCGAGGTCCGGCCACAGAAGGTCGTAGAGCCGTTCCCGGTGCAGCTGACGGCCCGGTGACAGACACAGCAGTTTCAGCAGGCTCCGGGCCTTGCGCAGCCGCCACGCCCCGGCGGCGACCGGGCGGTCCCCGACCGCAACGGCGAAACCACCGAGGAGACGGATGTGTACCTCATCGGCCATGGCTGCCCTCACGAGCAGGCTACCGCCCGACCGCGTTCGGGACCCGTGGGCCGTTCCGTGCCCCGCCCGGATGCATGACCACGCTCGCGGCGGAAGGATCGGAACAGAAGGATCGGCCCAGGCGGTCCACGCTCCGCGACGCAGCGCGGGGCTCACGCCCGACCGGTGCCTCGGCGTCCGTCCGAGCTGGGGGTAACGCCCGTTCCGGCGTTGTTACCGGAGCATCGACATGGATACGAATCACCTATTGCGACGTCTTTCGAGCCCTGCAGGGACGGGAGCGCACGCCGCCGGCGAACCCACGGCCTCCGCCGCCGACTGGGGCCTGCTGCTGGTCCGGCTGACCTTCGGGCTGCTGATGGCCGCGCACGGCGCGCGGAAACTGTTCGGGATCTTCGGCGGAGACGGCCTGACGGCGACCGGCCGGGCGTTCGCGAGCATCGGCTACCGGCCGGGAAAGCTGTTCGCCGCGATCGGTGGCCTGTCCGAGTGCCTCGGTGGCCTCGGGCTGGCTCTCGGACTGTTCACCCCGCTCGCGGCCGCCGCCCTGATCGGCGTGATGATCAATGCCATGGCGACCGTATCGGCTGCCAATGGCCTGTGGGACGAGCATGGCGGCGTGGAGTACAACGTCTGCATCGCCGTGGTCGCCATCGCCGTAGCGGCGATCGGTCCGGGCCGCCTCGCCCTGGACCGCTTCTTCCGCTGGGGCGCGGGCGGCTGGGGCGAGGCGGCGTTCGCCCTCGGTCTGGGCGGGGTCGCCGCTGCGATAACGCTGAGTCTCTAGATGTCCTCCAAGGGCAGGTGAAGACTCTGGTGGAGCTTGAGTCATACGTATAACCTACGTCCGTGTTCAACCGCTGAGGAGCGTGCCATGCAGTCATCGCCGAACCAACCGGCCGATCAGGACCGAGCTCACCTCCTGGCAGCGATCGAGCTCGCGGCCGGCGCGCGGAACCACGGAAACCATCCGTTCGGCGCGCTGCTGACCGACTCCACGGGAAACGTCCTGCTCACGGCCGAGAACACGGTGCTGACGGAACGCGACGTCACCGGTCACGCGGAGATCAATCTGGTGCGGTTGGCCTCGCGCACGCTGGAGCCGGACCAGCTCGTCGAGGCCACGATGTACACCAGCACCGAACCATGCGCGATGTGCTCCGGCGCCGTCTACTGGAGCGGCATCCGCCGGGTCGTGTACGCGCTCGCGGCCCCGGAGCTGAACGTCCTCGCGGGAGCGGACCCCAACGAACCGCTGCTCGACCTGCCGTGCCGCCAGGTCTTCGAGTCGGGCGGGAACACGGTGGAGGTGTCCGGGCCGTACCTGTACGAGGAGGCGGCAGCGGTGCACGCCGGCTATTGGGGTTAGGGGAGCGGTTCACCCTCATCCAGCTGCAGGTCCTCCACCACGACCGCGTCAGTCATGGCCGCCTTTGATCGCCCGCCGCACGGCCGTGGGCGTCAGCCGCGGACGCAACGGATCTCCAAGTTCAGGTCGAGGTGGCGTCCGGCCATGCCGCGGGCCGCCGTCACACCGAACTCGGTGCGATCGATCCGTGCGGTGGCACGGACGGTGAAGGCATCCGCGAGCACCTCGCAGCGCACGAGCGAAAGACTGACCGCCCGGGAGACGCCGCACACGGTCAGCGTGCCGGAGACAGCCGCGGTATCCACCCGGTCGGAAGTGAATGTGATCAGCGGGTACCGGTCTGTGTCCAGGAACTTCGCCGACCGTACGGCGGCGTCCCGTCGGGCGTTGCCCGTGCGGAAACTCGGCGCGTCGACCTCCGCGTGCAGACGTGACCCGGAGAGCGGTTCGGCCACCTCGATGCTGCCACCGCGGATCGCGAAGGTGCCGCGCACCGGCAGGAGGCCGAAGACGTGTCTGCTCTTGAACGAGAGGGACGAACGGTCTGTGGCGATCGTGTAGCGGCCGAGCCAGGGCGTCGTCGTGATGATGTCGCTTGTCGTATCCATGCCCCCATTCCACGGCGGTGGGCATACGGTGCGGCAGGGCCGGCGGTTGGCTCCTCACCCGACGATGGCTTGCCCGAGGAGGCAGGCATACGACTTTCGTAGGGTCGGCCCGAGGCGGAGGTATTCAGTGCTGCCGGCCGGGGCGGGTACCTGAGGCGGATGGCCTACCGTGAGCCTTATGACCGACGACCGGGGGGCGTGTGACGGGCCGTGGTATCGCCGGCACCGGCTCGCCGTGGACGTCGTGATCGCGGCCGCCTTCGTGCTGCTCGACAGCGGCCTGACACTGACCGGAGCCACCTGGTGGCCCGTCCACCCGGGGACACTCGCCTGGGTCATGCTGGGCGTGCAGGCGCTCGCCTGCGCCTCGCTCGCCGCCCGGCGCACCGCTCCGCTGACCGTCGTCGGCGTGCTCGGCGCGTACACGCTCGCGGTGACGCTGCTGGTCTCACCGGCGGGGGTGCTGACACCGGCTCACGAGGGCCAGGTGTGGGCGCCCCTCTCCACCGTGCTCGCCGCCTACGGCCCGATCTTCTACCAACGGAACCGCCACACCGCGTACTTGGTGCTCGCCACGTTCACTCTCGTCGTCATGCGGCCCTGGGAGCCGTCCGTCCCGAACATGACGATCGGGCTGCTGCGAACCGCCGTCGGGCCGCTGCTGGCGCTCTACTTCGACACCCGCCGCAGACTGATGCGGGCCCTGGTCGAGCGCGCCGAGCGCGCCGAACGGGAGCGTCATCTGCTGGCCGAGCAGGCCCGCACCGACGAACGAGCCCGGCTCGCCGGTGAGATGCATGACGTGGTCACCCACCGAGTGAGCCTGATGGTGCTGCAGGCCGGTGCTCTCAAGGTGACGGCACCGGACGAGCCCACCCGGCGAGCGGCGGAGGACCTGCGAGCCGCGGGCTGCCAGGCACTGGAGGAACTGCGGGACCTGGTCGGCATTCTGCGCACCGCGCCGGAGGGCGACCGGACACCGTCGGTGGCGGGCTTCGCCGATCTGGTCGCCGAGTCCGTGGCCGTGGGGATACCGACGGAACTGATCGAGAAGGGCGACCCGGCGCTGGCCTCACCCGTGGTCGGGCGCACCGCCTATCGTGTGCTGCGCGAGGCACTGACCAACGTACGCAAGCATGCTCCCGGCGCCCGCGTGAGCGTGCGTGTGGAGTACGGCAACGCTCAGCTGCGGCTGACGGTCCGTAACACGCCACCGAACGGCGGCCCCCGCAGCGCCCTCGCCGGCACCGGCTCCGGTCTCGGAATCGCCCGACTGTGGCAGCGCATCGAGCTGGTGCGCGGCACATTGCGTGCCGAACCCTGTTCCGACGGCGGGTTCAGCGTCGAGGCGACGCTGCCCGCGTTCGTCCCGACCGCGAAATCGGAGTTGTGAGCATGACCCGGGTAGTGGTGGTGGACGACGAGCCGATGGTGTGCGAGTTCCTGCGCACCATCCTTGGCTCGGCCCCGGACATCGAGGTTGTCGACGAGGCGCACGACGGTGCGGCCGGTGTCGAGGCTGTCCTGCGCAGCCGTCCGGACGTCGTCCTGATGGACCTGCGCATGCCGGGCATGGACGGGCTGACCGCGATCCAGCGCATCAGCGAGCTGGCCGGCCCGCCGAACATCGTGGTACTGACCACGTTCGACGCTGACCAGTACGTGCTGCGGGCACTGCGGGCCGGGGCGACCGGCTTCCTGGTGAAGTCCACCCCGCCGGAGGAGCTGATTGGTCTCGTGCGGACCGCCGCCCAGGGTCATACCGTGCTGTCGCCCTCCGCCGCCCGCCGGCTCATCGCCGCCTCGACGGACAAGCTCTCGGCCCGCGACCGCGCCCGCGAACTGGTCGGCTCGCTGACCGAGCGGGAGGTCCAGGTGCTGGCCGGTGTCGGCGAGGGCCTGTCGAACGCGCAGATCGCGGCGCGGCTTTACCTCTCCGAGGCCACGATCAAGGGCTATGTCTCGCGGATGCTGGACAAACTGGGCTGCGTCAACCGCACCCAGGCGGGCCTTCTCGCCCACGACGCGGGGATCACCGACACCTGAGGCCGAGCGCGGCCGGTGCCGGGCCGACCGCCGACTGGCGACCGTCCGGCACTGCCTGGCAGGAGCGATCCCCGCCCGACAAGCCGCGATCGCGCAGCACGTATGGTCGGCCTGCCTGCCGGCCAGGAGGGCAACGAATTCTGCCTACTGCGCCCCCGGCTCCAGCCCGTCCGACGCGGGCTGCTCCGCGTCCAGCTGGTGGTCGGCCCACACATAGCTCTCGGGCAGCAAGTCGGTGATGAGGACGCTGCGGATGCGGTCGCCTGCGCCGACGATGACCTCGAGGGCCGGGAAGTAGTCGAGAAGGACCTGACGGCACCGCCCGCACGGCGGAACAACCCCCCGGTCGCGGTCGCCCACGGCGACGATCGTCTCCAGGCCGTAGGCCCCCTGGGCGGCTGCCGCGCCGATGAGGACGAGTTCTGCGCAGGGACCTCCTGTGAAGTGGTAGGCGTTCAGCGCGGTGATGATCCGGCCGTCCTTGGCGCGGGCGGCGGCTGCCATGGTGTGGTTGTCGCCCCGGCAGCGGGTGCGGGCGACATGGGCCGCGGCCTCGATGAGTTCGTGGTCGACGCGGTGGGTCGGCGTGGTCATTCTTCTCCGCCTTCGTCAGGGTGCCAGGCGACGTTGACCCGGGTGACGCCGGTGCGCAAGCGAATATCGGCGTGGTGCTTGTTCCGCCGGACGATCGGGCGTGCGCTCGCCGTCATTGCCGGAGTCCGACTCCCGTGGCCGACCAGGTGCCGGGGTCGGCTGTCAGGAGGGTGCCGAGCGGGTGATCGAGGCGAGCGCGCGAGGGAGGGTGCCGTCGGTCGACGGGCGGTCCTGCCAGCGGGCGCCGATGTGACCGTCGGGCCGGACGAGGAGCGCTCCCCTCGGGTGGATGCCGCAGAGGTCGGCGTGCTCCCTCGGAAGAGGTTCGACGCGCACCGGCCATCGTGCGTCGGTGTGCCGGTCCCAGTGGGCGGGGTCCGGGGTGAGCACGGTGAACCACTCGCCGAGGGCGTCGAGCGTGGAGCGGCCGGGTGCGAGCCAGAAGTGGGGCATGCGGTGGCCGGGCTCCGCGGTGGGGACGTAGTCCGTGTCTCCGTCGGACGGTTCGGGCGGGGCACTGTTGCCCGTGAGGACGGCCGGGGAACGGTAGGTGACGCCGAGTAGGAGACCCAGTTGGGCGAAGTACCTTTCCGACCAGGGGAGTTCGATCTCGGACGACATCGGTTCGCCGGCCGCGAGCTGGTCGCGGCGCCTGGTCTGTACGTGGACCATGAGCTCGGTGTTGGCAACCGCCTGCCGGAGCGTGCGAAGGGCGACGGGGTGGCGTTCCCTCTCGTAGGTTTCCAGCAGGCCTGGTTCGGCCCAGCCGCGGAGCACGCCCGCCAGTTTCCAGCACAGGTTGTGCACGTCGGCGAGGCCGGTGTTCATGCCCAGGCCGCCGATGGTGGGCAGTGCGTGCGCGGCGTCACCGGCCAGCAGGGTCCGGCCGTGCAGGAAGCGCTCGGCGACGAACGCGTTCATCACCCAGTGCTGGACCCGCAGCACCTCGGCTTCCACGTCCGCTCCGGGTCCGAGGGCACGTGCGACGACGCCGGGCCAGTCGGCCTCCGTGCCGTGTTCGGGTGTGGCACCGAACCAGGCCCAGCCTCCTTCGGGGTAGAGCGGGGCGAAGGAGCCGTGCGGGGTGAAGTAGACCCCGGCGGGCCGGTGCGCGCACCAGCGGCTGAGGTCGGCGTCGAACACGATGGTGGTGAAGCCGCCCAGTGCTCCGGGGCCCGCGGTGCCGATCCCGAGCAGCGGCCGGACGGTGGAGCTCGCGCCGTCGGCGGCGAGTACGTAACGGGCACGGACGCGCGTCTCCACACCGCGTCGGCGGTCGGAGAGCAGGGCCACGACGCCCTCGGCCTCTTCCGCCAGGCCGACGAGTTCGACCCCGAACCGCACTTCCGCCTCTGCCGCGGCGAGCAGGGCGGGTTCCAGGCGATCCTGCGAGGTGACCACGCCGATCACAGGGCTTTCGGGAACCGGCGCGTTGACCCCGACCATCGCCGCCGTGGCGAAGTCCCGCTCGTGCAGGGTGTCGCGGAAGCGGATGCGGCCGTATTCCGGTGCGAACGCGCGGGCAGCGATCCTGTCGGCGAGCCCCAGCTGGCGGTAGATCTCCATCGAGCGCACGTTGACGAGCCGGGACCGTGGGAACGGTGACAGCTCGTGGTGCCTCTCGACCAGCAGCACTCGCACGCCCCAGCGTTCCAGCAGCGCCCGGGCGGTGAGCCCGACCGGACCGCCGCCGACGATCAGCACCTCCACCTCGGCGTTCGCCACGGCCATGTCGAGTTCCTCCTGCTCACCCCGGAACCGTCAAGGCTCCCGGTGTCCGTCGGCGATGCCGTCCCGGGATCTGGGCCTGAGCCGTCATGAGATCAATGATCCGCGCCCGGTGGCGGGCCGCAATGCGGGAAGCATGGGGAGGGCCCCGCGTGCCGGGGCCCTGGTCGAGAAGGTCAGGGCCTGAGGAAGATCACCGAGCGGAGCTTCAGGCGGTCCGTGGCCGGGTTGCCGTGGGGGCGCAGGGTCCAGGAGGCGCCCGTGCAGTCGGAGCCGGTGAAGACGACGGCGAACTCGTCGGTGTTGTTGTGCGGGGCGAAGGCGGGCTCGGAGGCGCCCGGGTCCGCGACTTCGGGCAGGGTGACGCACTCACCGCTCGGCGGGTCGTGCAGGGCGGCCGCCTGGGGCCGGCCGTTCAGGCCGATGAACTGGTAGCCGAAATCGCCGGTGGCGGCCTGGGCGGGCGTGGCCAGGACGGCGGTCAGGGCGATGGCACCGCAGACGGCGGCGACGGGGTTCCAAAGACGCACGGAGTTCTCGTTTCGAGAGGACGACCAAGGTCATCTGCAGCCCTGCTCCCGGCGAGCACCTCGCATGCGGAACGTCGCAGCAGAAGCGTTCCGCTGTCACCCGTTCGGACGCGCTCCCGGTCGGCGGCCCGGTCGGCGGCCCGGTCGGCGGTCGGGTCGGCGCTCCGGTCGGCGTCCCGCGGCGGACAACAGCAGGTCGCCGCCCGGCTGCGGGAGCGGGGAGCGATGTCGGCCGAGGGCCGCGCGTGACACCGCCTCGGCCGGACCGCCGCGGGCTGAGCGTCCTTCACCGGCCGGGCGCCACCGTCCGCAGACCGTCCATGACGAAGTCGAGGAGCCAGGCCGCCCGTGCCTGCCAGTCCTCGTGCGGGTCGAGCTGCCACAGACCCGCGATGGCGAGGAAGAAGTCCTCCGCCGTCACGCCGGGGCGGATCGTGCCCGCCTTCTCGTTGGCCCGGAGCAGGAGTTCCGCCGCGGCGGTCACCGGCGTGTGGGCCGGCTTCGCCGGGCTTCCCGGTGTGCTGGTGGCCTGACGTATCGCGTCGGCCAGGCCGGCCTTGGCCATGGCGAACTCGGCGAGCCGGTCCATCCAGGCGCGCAGGGCCTGCTCGGGCGCCCGGGTGTCGAGCAACTGAGCCGCGCTGCCGGCGACCTGCCGCATCTCGTGGCGGTAGATCTCGAGGACGAGCGCCTCGCGGTTGGGGAAGTTGCGGTAGAACGTGCCCTGCCCGACACCGGCCTTCTTGGCGATCACGCTGAGCGGGGTGTCCGCGCTGCGCGTCAGCTCGACGAGTGCCACTTCCAGGATGCGCTCGCGGTTGCGCTGTGCGTCGGACCGCAGCGGGGCCTTCTTCTGTGGCACTCGTCCTCCTCAGGGGTTCTGGCCGAACCCCGCCCTTGCTAACCGGACAGCTGTCCGTATAGGTTCCTCGGGTAGCGGACAGCTGTCCGGTTGTGTCCACGGTAGCCGTGGACGCCGCCCTGGGGCAGTCAGCAGTTGCCACCTTCTTCGGCCCAAGCATCCCGCACCTTCGATTTCCCACCCCGGCAGCGGCCTGCTCGACGCACTCTCCACAACCGTCCTGGAAAGCGAAAGAAGTTGTTCATGGCTTTACCGACGTCCAGTGTCATCACCCTGAAGATCAACGGCGAGAAGTACACGCTGCCCGTCGACCACCGCACCACGCTGCTCGACGCACTGCGCGAGCGCCTCGATCTGACCGGCACCAAGAAGGGCTGTGACCAGGGCCAGTGCGGTGCCTGCACCGTCCTGCTCGACGGGCGTCGGACCGTCGCCTGCCTGCAACTGGCCGTCGCGGCCGAGGGCCGGGAGATCACCACCATCGAAGGCGTCGCCGACGGAGAGCAGTTGCACCCCGTGCAGCAGGCCTTCCTCGACCTGGACGGCTTCCAGTGCGGCTACTGCACTCCCGGACAGATCTGTTCGGCGATCGGGATGATCCAGGAGCACGCGGCGGGCTGGCCGAGCGCGGTCACCGACGACGTACGGCCCGAAGCGGGACCACCACCTCTGACCGCCGGCGAGATCCGCGAGCGGATGAGCGGCAATCTGTGCCGCTGTGGCGCGTACGTCTCCATCGTCGAGGCGGTGGCCCGGGCGGCCGAGGCCGGTACGGACACCGGAACGGCCTCGGCGGCGCGCATCGGCTCCGAGGCCGAGACCAAGGAGGCTGTGGCATGAGGGAATTCGGTTATCAGCGAGCCTCCGACGTCGCCGGTGCCGTCGCGCTGCTCGGCGCCGATCCGGACACACGCTTCCTCGGCGGCGGCACCAACCTGGTCGACCTCATGAAGGCCGGTGTCGAACGCCCCGCCCGACTCGTCGACATCCGGGAACTCCCGCTGGACGAGATCGAGTCGACGCCGCAGGGCGGTCTGCGCATCGGCGCCACCGTCACCAACGGCGAACTGGCCGCGCACCCCGAAGTCCGGCGCCGCTACCCGGCGCTGGCCCAAGCGGTGCTGGCCGGCGCGTCCGGACAGCTCCGCAACATGGCCACGGTCGGCGGAAACCTGCTCCAGCGCACCCGCTGCAGCTACTTCACCGATGTCACCAAGCCCTGCAACAGGCGTGTCCCCGGCAGCGGTTGCCCCGCCATCGAGGGCGAACACCACAACCACGCGATCCTCGGCGCATCCGAGCACTGCGTGGCCGTACACCCCTCCGACATGGCCGTCGCACTCACCGCCTTCGACGCCGTCGTATCGTACGAAACCGCGGACGGGCCGGGCCGGTTGCCCCTCGGTGAGTTCTACCTGCCTGTCGGTGACACCCCGCACCGTGAGACCGCCCTGCCGCCCGGCGCGCTGATCACCGGCGTCACCCTGCCGCCCACTCCCGCGGCCGCCAACTCCCGCTACCGCAAGGTGCGCGAGCGCGCCTCGTACGCGTTCGCCATCGGCTCGGTCGCCGCCGCCCTCGACATCCGTGACGGCGTCGTCCAGGACGTCCGTCTGGCGCTCGGCGCGGTCGCCTCCCGCCCGTGGCGGGCCGTCGCGGCCGAACGGGTCCTGGCCGGCGCGCCGGCCGCTGCCGACACCTACGCCGCGGCGGCAGACGCCGAGCTGACGGCCGCGCGGCCGCTGACGCACAACGGCTACAAGGTGACCCTGATGCGCAACCTCGTGGTGGCCGTGCTGACCGAACTCGCCGAGGAGGCCGCCCGATGACCACCGTCACCACCGGGACACCCACACCGGCACCCTCCGTCGGCACCGCGCACACCCGCGTGGAGGGCCGGGACAAGGTCACCGGAGCGGCCCGCTACGCGGGCGAGGTCCCCTTCGCCGACCTCGCGCACGGCTGGCTGGTGCTGTCCACGATCGCCCGCGGCCGCATCCGCGAGATCGACACCGCTGCCGTCCTCGAACTCCCCGGCGTCCTGGCCGTCCTGGACCACCGCAACGCCCCGCGCGTCGAGACCGACTATGTCGGCCTGATGGGCTCGAAGCCCGACTTGACCTGCGCCGTCTTCCAGCACGACCGGGTTCCGCACCTGGGCTGGCCGGTGGCACTGGTCGTCGCCGAGACGTCCGAGCAGGCCAGGGAGGCCGCCGAGGCGCTCGTGGTGCACTACGAACAGGAGCCCCACGACGTCGACTTCACGGGCGAGCACCCGGACGCCTACCCGCTGGACGGCCATATGCCGGCAGTGACGGAGAAGGGGGACCTCGACGCCGAACTCGCCGCGTCGGCCGTCGTCCTGGACACCGAGTACACCACCCCCGAAGAGCATCACAACCCGATGGAACCGCACGCGGCGACCGTCCGCTGGGACGGCGGCCGGCTCGAGGTGGTCGACTCCAACCAGGGCACCACCTGGGTCGTCGGCGAACTCGCGAGCCTCTTCTCGCTCGACCCGGCCTCGGTGCACGTACGCTCCGAACACGTCGGCGGAGGCTTCGGCAGCAAGGGCGTCCGCGCCCACCAGGTGGCCGCCGTGATGGCCGCGACCGTACTGCAACGTCCGGTAAGAGTGGTCCTGACCCGCCGCCAGATGTTCTCGCTCGCGGGCTACCGCAGCCCCACCGTCCAGCGTGTCAGGCTCGGCGCCGACGCCGACGGACGGCTGCGCGCACTGGAGCACCGCTCGGTCAGCCTCACCTCGACCGTGCACGAGTTCGTCGAACCGAGCGCCGGGGTGGCCCGGGTGATGTACGACGCCGACGCCCACCACACCGCCAACCGGGTCGTACGGCTCGACGTACCGACCCCGACGTGGATGCGCGCCCCGGGAGAGGCACCGGGTTCGTTCGCGCTGGAGGCGGCGCTCGACGAACTCGCCGAGCAGTGCGGGATCGACCCGATCGAGCTGCGCCTGCGCAACGAACCCGACAAGGGGCCGGTCTCCGGCCTGCCCTTCGCAGGCCGCAATCTGCCCGCCTGCTTCCGCGAGGGCGCGCGCCGGTTCGGCTGGGCCGACCGGGACCCGCGTCCGGGCCTGCGCCGGGACGGTCGCTGGCTGCTGGGCACCGGCACCGCGGCGGCCTCCTTCCACGCGGGTGCCATGCCGTCCACGGCGGCCGTGACCGCGCACCAGGACGGCAGCTTCACCGTCCGGATCGCCGCGGCCGACATCGGCACCGGGGCCCGTACCGCACTCACCCTGGTCGCCGCGGACGCGCTGCGCGTGCCCCCGGAACGGGTCCATGTACGCATCGGCGACAGCGACTTCGGACCGGCCATGATCGCCGGCGGGTCCATGGGCACCCGCTCCTGGGCATGGGCGGTCACGGCAGCGGCCGACGAGCTGCGCGACCGGCTGGTGCTGGGCACCGGCATCCCCGCGGAGGGCATCACGGTGCGGTCGGACACCACCGCGGCCATCGGCGCCCTCGCCCCCGCCGAACGCCACTCCTTCGGGGCGCAGTTCGCCGAGGTGGCCGTGGACGTCACCACCGGCGAGGTGCGCGTGCGGCGTATGCTCGGCATCTTCGCGGCAGGCCGGATCGTCAACCCGCTCACGGCACGCGGCCAGTTCACGGGCGGCATGATCTGGGGCATCTCCATGGCCCTGCACGAGGAGGCGATCCGGGACCGCGCCTCGGGCGGCCACGTCGGAGCCGACCTCGCGGGCTACCACGTGGCCACGCACGCCGACGTACCGGACATCGAGGCCGACTGGATCGACGACTCGGACCCGAGGGATCCGGTCGGGATCAAGGGCATCGGAGAGATCGGCGTCGTGGGCGCCGCGGCCGCCGTCGCCAACGCGGTCTGGCACGCGACCGGCGTACGCCACCGCAGCCTGCCCATCCGGCCGGACCGCGTCATCCAGGCCGGGGTACCAAGTGCTTGACATCGCGGAGGAGTTGTTCCGCTGGGTCGAGGAGGGCCGGGACTTCGCCGTCGCCACCGTGCTGGCGGTGGGCGGCAGCGCACCGCGTGGTCCCGGCGCCGCCCTCGCCGTCGACAGCGGGGGCACCGTCATCGGCTCGGTCTCCGGCGGGTGCGTGGAGGGCGCGGTCTACGACCTGTGCCGGCAGTCGCTCGGGACGGGCGAGAGCGTCACGGAACGGTTCGGCTACAGCGACGAGGACGCCTTCGCCGTAGGACTGACCTGCGGCGGGACGATCGACGTGCTGATCACGCCGGTGGCCGGGCAGGTGCCCGTCCGGACGGTCCTGGCGTCGGCTCTCTCGGCCGCGGTCCGGGGTGAACCGGCGGCCCTCGCCCGGGTCGTCCGCGGCCCGGCCGAACTCCTGGGCCGAGCCCTGCTGGTACGCCCCGACGGTATGTACGAGGGAGGCCTCGGCGGTCACGTTCAGCTGGACCGGACGGCGGCGGCCGAGGCCCGGGCCCTGCTGGAGGCCGGGCGGACCGGCACCGTGGACGTCGCCGCGGACGGCTCGCACTGTCCCGGCGGCCTCGCCCTGCTGGTCGAGTCGAACGTGCCGCCCCCACGGATGATCGTCTTCGGCGCGGTGGACTTCGCCTCGGCGCTGGCGCGGGCCGGCAAGTTCCTCGGCTACCACGTGACCGTCTGCGACGCCCGCCCCGTCTTCGCCACGCGGGCCCGTTTCCCCGAGGCCGACGAGGTCGTCGTCGACTGGCCGCACCGCTATCTGCGGCGCACCGCGACCGACGCCCGTACCGTCCTGTGCGTGCTCACCCACGACGCGAAGTTCGACGTGCCGCTGTTGCAGGCGGCCCTCGCGATGCCGGTGGCGTTCGTCGGTGCCATGGGCTCGCGCCGCACCCACGAGGAACGAAACCGGCGGCTGCGGGAAGAGGGCGTCACTGAGCGGGAGTTGGCCCGGCTGCGCTCCCCGATCGGCCTCGACCTCGGCGCCCGTACACCGGAGGAGACCGCCCTGTCGATCGTGGCGGAGATCGTCGCCGCCGGACGTGGCGGTACGGGCGTTCCCCTGACCGGCACGAAGGATCCGATCCACCACGACCAGAGGGGACGTGACGAGGCTACGGCCGCCTGAGGGGCACTGCCCTCCGCGCCGGGCTCAGGCGCGGGGGCACAGGACGAAGTCGGAGTAGGCGCGCCAGGTGCGGTCGGCGTCGAGTTCGGTGAGCGCGTCACGGATCCTGCGGAGGTGAGCCGGGGTCAGCTGGAGCGGCGGCTCGTCCGGCTGGTAGGTGATGCGGACCGGGTAGTCCACGCCCGGCTCGGTGGTCATCTCGATGTGACAGCCGAGCACATGCGTGACCGGCCGGCGGCCGGCGAACTCGATCAGACGGTCGACGCTGCGGGCGAAGGCGGGGACGTCCTCGATGTAGAGCCGCCCGGGGTACACGCTGTCGCCGGTGAGCAGGAAGCCGGTGGCCGGGTCGTAGTACGTGACGGCCGCCTCGTGGTGGCCCGGGGTGGCCAGGCACTCCAGCACCCGGCCGCCCAGGTCGACGCGGGCGACGGCGTCCGGGTCCACGTCGAACCCGAAGTACGACCAGGCGCCGGCGCGGTCGGCGCCCACCACCGTGGTGTCGGGGCGGTCGGTGAACTGGCCGTCACCGGCGACGTGGTCACCGTGCCCATGAGTGTGCAGCACCAGCAGTTGGTAGCCGTCGCGGGGGTGCCGGGCGAGCCAGTCCGCGAGAAGGCCGTCGACCACCCGGCGCAGCGGGAAGAACTCGGCGGAACCGGTGGCTCCGGTGTCGATCAGCACTGCCCGTTCGTTGCCGCAGAGCAGGAACAGGAACGGCGCCTCGTAGTGCACCGCCATGTTCTGCCGCAGGATGAACGTGTGCTCGTCATAGGCGTGGACCTGGATGTCCGGGTCGGTGTTGTGCTTGGCCGAGGGCGACCCGTGGATCCACCGCACGTCCAGCGGACGTGCCTGGGGAGGGGTGCTGCCGAAGTCGATCAGGTGCGTGCCGGAATCCACGATGCCTCCGCGCGTGCGTCGTCTTGGCGGGCCGGGTACGGCGCACATCTCGTCCGGGGCAGGCACGTCAGAGCCTCCGACGGGACGCTACCACGGTGTCCGACGGGGCCCGTGGCCGTAGCCGCACGTCCTGCCGTGCGTGCCGTAGAGACCGCAGACGGCATCACCGCGGCCCGTCGCTTCCCTCCACACCGCCCGACGGCGGAGGCGGCGCGGCCGGCTGGTCGGCGAGCAGGCAGGCGGTGAGCGCCGCGGTGTCGTCCTGGAGGCGGTCGTGACTGTAGGCCATCAGGTCGCGGTGGAGCTGTTCCAGAAGCTCCCGAGGCGGAAGGGGACCCCAGGAGCGCAGACGCTCGGACAGGGGATAGAAGGTGCCGTGCGGATCGCGGGTCTCCGTGATGCCGTCCGTGTAGAGGAAGAGCTGCTCACCGGGCCGGAAGTCGTAGACGTCGACGTTGTACGGCTCTCCGACCAGCACACCGAGGTTCAACGGCGGTGCCGACCGTCCCCGGTCCAGTTCGTGCACCTCGTCGGAGCGGATGAGGAGCGGCGGCGGATGACCGCAGTTGACGATGCGGACCACATGACCGTCGGCCGGGATCTCGGCGAAGACTGCGGTGACGAACCGTTCGCCCACCTCGCTTCCGCCGAGCAGCGTCGCCCTGCGGCCCATGCTGATCTCCACGCGGTCGGCCAGGGCGGGCAGATCGGGTTCGTCGTGCGCCGCCTCGCGGAACGCACCCAGCAGGGTCGCGGCGGTCTCGACCGCGAGCAGACCCTTGCCGCGGACGTCGCCGATCAGCAGCCGGACCCCGTACCGGGTGGGGACGGCCTCGTAGAGGTCGCCGCCGATACGGGCCTCCGCGGCGGCGGACAGGTAGAGGCTCTCCAGGAGGAGGTTGCCGATCCGGTGCGGCACCGGTCGCAGCAGCACGCGCTGCGCGATCTCGGCCACGAAGCGCACGTCGGCGAGCGTGCGTTCACGGCGGGTCCGATGGGCAGCCAGGACCGTGGCGATCGCGCCCACCAGGATCGTGCAGATGTAGGAGGCCACGTAGTGGCGGTCCCACAGATAGCCGACGGACCGGCCCGCACAGCAAGGGGTACCGGCCAGGACCCCTTCGAGGAGCACCGCGAAGAGCGTGATGGCGGCGACCGCGCGCGGCCCCTGGGTGAAGGCGGCCAGCAGCGGCACGGTGATCAGCGCGAAGCTCACCGGCCAGTCCACCGGCGTGATGGGTTCGATCAGCAGAAGGGCCACGACGAACAGCGCAGGAAGCCAGCGCATCCACGCCGGAGGCGCCGGCAGTTGGGTCCGTACGGCGATGCCGGCCTCCGGCTCCCGACGGGTACGCCCGAGCCTCACCCGGCGCTCCCGCACGCGCACGCCGTCGGAGCTGCCAGACCGGCCCGGGAGGCGTGCCGTGCCGGTGGACGGCTTGCCTGACGGTTCGGCTTACGCGGCCTTCGCACACCGGACTCCTGATCGCACGACCCCTGCAAGAGGTCCAGCCTCCTGTGCGGGGTCCCGGCACACCGGTGATTGCTCCGCTTGGCGGCATGTTCCGGAGGCCGGGTCATGGGCGGAGGCCGGGTGATGGGTGGAGGACGGTGTCCGCCGGACGGGGGAGAGGGATACGACCTGCGCGTGACGCGGCGCGTGAGGCTGCCGACGAGGGTGGAGCACCCAAGGGGAGAAAGGGGGGACCTTCGATGGACCGGGTGAACCGGGTAGGCCGTTTGGACAGGGTGGACCGTTTGGACCGGGTGGGTCGGCCGGCGGCGTACGGGGCGGCTCTGGTGATGGCGCCCTACGCATTGATCAAGATCTCATGGGTGGTCGGGTCGGTGGCGGGGCTGCTGCCCGTCGGAGACGGGTTCGGCCTGACCGGGTGGGTCGCGCTCAACACGGTGACCATCGGCATGGCAGCCATCGGGATCGCCGTGGCGCTCGCCCTCGTACGGCCCTGGGGAATGCGGATACCGGGACCGCTGGTGGCGTTCGTCGCCTGGGTGGGCACGGGGTTCCTCGTTCCCTTGTTGCCCTATGCCGTACTGGACCCGCTGCTCGGCCTGTCCGGCGACGCGTCGCAGCGCCACGAGGACTCGGGTCCTGCCATGCCGGGTTGGGAAGCGGCGCTGATCCAGATCAGCTTCGTGGGGATGGGCCTGGGCCTCGCACTCGCCCTGCCCGCATACCTTCGACGGCGTTGGCCGGAAGTGTTCGAGGGGCGGGTCGGAGACGACGGCGGGAGCGGCCCACGGCCCGCGCTGTGGGCGGCCGGCGTCGCGGCGGCGATCGGCGTGGTCTGGGTCTACTGGGCGCTCGGCGGCACGGCCGGTGTGGCCCGTCCCGCGCACCAGGAAGCCGGCGGACGGTTGCTGACGGGGGTGTGGGGACTGTGGGCGCTCGTCGCCTCCGCCGCCACATGGATGCTCAGCCGCGGCCGGCCTGCCCGGCTGCCCCGCTGGGTCCCCCTGTCACTCGGCTGGCTCGGGACCGGTTCGCTGTTCGCGTGGAGCGGCTGGCGGCTGCCGATCACGCTGTACGTCGCGATCGCGCACCCCACTGATGTGTCGCTGCCGGAGAACCTCGCGTTCGTGGCCGTTCTGCAAGCCGCCGCCGTGGCCGCAGGCGCGGCGATGCTGCCGGTACTGGTCCGCTCCCGCAGACTTCCCACCGCACGCGACGCCGTCAAGGCCTCCGCCTGACCAACGGGCTTCCGCCCCTGCCGGGGCCAAGTGCCCTACGGCGCGGGCGAATTGCGGCGACAGCAGCGAGAACGCCGGCAGCATCCGGGAGCAGCGGTGCGGCCTGACCGTGCGAACGGACGAACTCGCCGTCGCTCATCAGGCCGCACTCCATCGCGCGGCTGCCCTCACGTGGGTCCCGACGACCCCGTGCGGGCTCAGCTCGTGGTCGGCCAGGGAACCGTGGTCTGGGCCGGGGCGTCGTAGTCGGTTCCGGGGACGTGCCACCCGTAGAGCCGGCCGACCTGAGCCTGGAACCAGTCGGTGTCCGCGAGTTCGGCCAGGGTGTCGGTGGCCGCTGCGGCCCAGCGTTCGTGGACGGCGTCCTGGACCTTGTCGTCCATCTCCCAGCCGTCGAGACGGATCCGCTGCTCCTCGTCGAGCTGGAGCGGCGCCGCGCCGGTGAGCTGCTGCCAGAGGGCGGCGGCCTGCTGCGCGGTGCTCTGGAAGTCGTCACCGAGGACGGCGCGGAGAAGGCTGGTGTAGAGGGCGATGGACGGGATGGCGGTCGAGGCCTGGGTGACAGCCGCGCCGGCGACCACGGTGTGCGCCTGTCCGCCGAGCGGGGCCAAGTCCTGCTGGAGGCCGCGCGCGGTGTCCTCCAGGTGCCGCTTGGCCGCGCCGATGGTGCCGGCCCGGTAGATCGGTGCGGTCAGGTCGGAGCCCACGTAGGAGAGCGCCACCGTGTGGAAGCCGTCCTGGATGAGGCCACGGTCCGCCAGCGCGTCGATCCACAGCTTCCAGTCGGCGCCGCCCATGACCCGCACGGTCGCGTCGAGCTCGGCGTCGTCGGCGGGCTCGAGTTCCAGGGAGCCGACGAGGGGGGTGTCGCCGTCGAACTGCAGGGTCTTGGCCCGGTAGGCGGATCCCAGGGGCTTGATCACCGAGTGGTGGACCTCGCCGGTGACAGGGTCGGTGCGGCGGGGCGCGGCAACGCTGTAGATGAGGTAGTCGACCTTGCCGTACCGGGCGGCGAGGTGGTCCAGCGCCTGCGCCTTGGCCGCGACGGAGAAGGCGTCTGCGTTGAGGAAGGCGAAGTCGCCGTCCGGTCCGGCGAGTGCTGCGGTGCGTGCCGTCCGGTACCAGCCGCCGGAGGCGGTACGGCGCTCGGTCTCGGGACCCTCGAAGGCGATGCCGATTCCGCGCATGCCGTAGGTGCGCAACGCGGCGACGGTGGCGGCGAGGCCGTAGCCGGCGCTGGAGCCGATGATCAGGGCGACCGGCCCCGCATCGACGGCCGGGCCGGTGGGTTCGGGGGTGCGCCGCCACAGCTCGTCGACGACAGCGGCGCAGCCCTCGGGGTGGGAGTTGACGTAAAGGAAGCCACGGTTGCCGGGTTTGATCTCGCGGAGAGTCATCAATTTCCTTCGTGCTGAGGATGCTGAGGAGTCATCGCCCCGACGGCTTCGCCGGGGGCGGCGAAGCCGTCGGGCCCGCTCCAGGCCGGCCAGGCTTCCATCCTGTCCGGTCAACCCGTACGGCGACGTGGCGACATGTGCCAGGGTCGGCTAAAAAATCTTGTCGGACACCAACGTCCGCCTCGACCCCGCCACCGGCCCCGGCCGCGACCGGCCCTCCCGCAATCGCGGCCGAGACCCTCAGGAACGAAGGACCCTAGGCCTCCCGCCCCACGGAGGTGAACGACATGTCCGGGTAGCGGTCGCCCGCCACCTGGGCGGCGATCGGCTCCAGCAGCGCCAGTTCGTCGGCGGTCAGCGTGATGCGAGTGGCCGCGGCGTTCTCCAGGAGGCGGGTGCGCTTGCGGGTCCCGGGGATCGGTACGACGGTCAGGCCGTGCACCTGGGCCCGCTGCTGCACCCAGGCGAGGGCGATCTGCGCCGTGGTGGCGCCGTGGCCGGCCGCGATCTTGCGCAGGGGCTCCAGGAGGGCGGCGTTCGCCTTGGCGTTGTCGCCGGTGAAGCGCGGCTGGTACTGCCGGAAGTCGCTGCTGGAGAGTTCTGTGCCCGCGTCGACGAAGGCACCGGTCAGGAAGCCACGGCCCAGCGGCGAGTACGGCACGAACGCGACCCCCAGTTCGGCGGCCGCGCCCACTGCGCTGCGCTCGACGTCCCGGCTGAAGACCGACCACTCCGACTGCAGCGCGGTGATCGGATGCACGGCGTGGGCCTCGCGCAGCTCGGCGCCGGTGACCTCGCTCAGGCCGAGGTGCTTGACCTTGCCCTCCCGCACCAGCTCGGCCATGGCGCCGACGGACTCGGCGAGCGGGACGGCGGGGTCGCGCCGGTGCATGTAGTACAGGTCGATGACCTCGACGCCCAGGCGGCGCAGGCTCGCCTCGACCGCGCTCTTCACGTAGGCGGGCTCGTTGCGGATGCCGCGGTAGCGCGGGTCGTCGGCGCGGCGTTCGATGCCGAACTTGGTGGCCAGGGTGATCTCGTCGCGGTGCGCGGCCACGAACGGTGCGAGGAACTCCTCGTTGGCGCCGGAGCCGTACATGTCGGCGGTGTCGATGAGGGTGACACCCGCCTCGAGAGTGGCCTCCAGGGTGTCGCGGGCCGCCGCGACGTCCGTCTCGCCGTACGCGTCGCTGATGCCCATGGCGCCGAAGCCCTGCACGCCCACGAGGCGGCCGTCGTTGCCCAGCCGGACCTTGTGGATCTGTTCGATGGCGTTACTCATGCCCGCCACGCTAGATCGTTTGAGCGCGCTCGAAGCAAGTGCTTTCCGGCCGCCGAGCGGCGCTTTTCGCGCACCTTTTCCCGGTCGGCCGTCGCAGCGAGGAGTACAGTATTCATCGACTGATGAATTACTGCTCTCGTGATCGTGAAGGGCAGGACTGCGATGGAACGAACCACGTGCTGTGTGGTGGGGGGCGGTCCCGCGGGCATGGTGTTCGCCCTGCTGCTGGCCCGGGCCGGCGTCGAGGTGACGGTCCTGGAGAAGCACGGCGACTTCCTGCGCGACTTCCGCGGCGACACCGTCCACCCCTCCACCCTGGCCCTCCTGGACGACCTGGGGCTGGCCGAACGCTTCGCCCAGCTGCCGCAGCGCCGGGTGAACACCGTCCAGCTGCCGGTCGGAGCCGGCCGCTCGACGGTCACCGTCGCCGACCTCACGGTGCTGCGCGGACCGTACAACTACGTGGCGATGGTGCCCCAGTGGGACCTGTTGGAGCTGCTCGCGGACGAGGCCAGGCGCGAGCCGTCCTTCCGGCTGAGGATGAACACCGAGGCGACGTCCTTCCTGATCGAGTCCGGACGGGTCAACGGGGTGCGCTACCGCACCGCCGACGGCCGCACCGGCGAGTTGCGGGCTGCTCTGACCGTCGCCTGTGACGGCCGCGGATCACTGGCGCGCTCCCGGCCGGAGCTCGGACTGCGCAGCTTCACCTGCCCGATGGACGCCTGGTGGTTCCGCCTGCCACGGCAGGAGGGCGACCCGAGTGGACTCTTCGGCGCCGCCGGGGACCGCTTCCTGACCGCGATGATCGACCGCGGCGACTACTGGCAGTGCGCCGGACTCATTCCGAAGGGCACCGACGCACAGCGCCGTGCCGCGGGCCTGGACCGCTTCCTGGCCCAGTTCACCACGGCTGTCCCGTGGATCGCCGACCGCTCGCACGCCCTGTGCTCATGGGACGAGGTCAAGCTCCTGGACGTACGCCTGGACCGGCTGCGCCGCTGGCACCGTCCGGGGCTGCTGTGCATCGGCGACGCCGCGCACGCGATGTCCCCGGTCTTCGGCATCGGGATCAACCTCGCGGTCCAGGACGCCGTTGCCGCCGCCCGCCATCTGATCCAGCCGCTGCGCAACGGAACCGTCGGACTGCGCGACGTACGCGGTGTGCAGCGCCGGCGCCTCCCGACCACGGTCGTCACCCAGGCCCTCCAGCGCACGGCCCACGCCCTCCTGATCGCTCCCGTCCTGCAGGGCCGTCCACCGCTCGGCAGCCCGGAGCGGGCCCAGTGCCTCGCACGCCGGGTCGCCGGATCACGATGGATGCGGCGCCTGCCGGCGTACTTCATCGGCTACGGCGCACTTCGGGAACGCCCGCCCGCGGTGGCCGTCCGCTAGCCGCCGACGGTCACGCAAAAGGCTCGGGGCCTGGAAGTCGCTGTGCAGCGGCACGAACCGGCCGAGGCCGTCAGGGCTGTACGGGCAGCTGCTGTTCGGTCCAGATGACCTTGCCGTCCGGCGTGTACCGCGTGCCCCAGCGGTCGGCGAACTGGGCCACGAGGAAGAGGCCGCGGCCGCCCTCGTCCATGGTGGTGGCCCGGCGCAGGTGCGGGGAGACGCTGCTCCCGTCGGACACTTCGCAGATGAGGGTGCGGTCGCGGATCAGGCGCACGCTGATCGGACCGGTCGCGTGCCGGATCGCGTTGGTGACCAGCTCGCTGAGGATCAGTTCCAGGGTGAACGCCTCCTCGTCCAGACCCCAGGTGTGCAGCAGCCGGCCGGCGCAGGCGCGCACGCCGGCGACGGCAGCGGGATCGGAGGGAACGTCCCAGACCGCGGTACGGCCGCTGTCGAGCAGCCGGGTACGAGCGACCAGCAGAGCCACGTCGTCGCGTGGTGCCGTCGGCAGCAGCGCGTCCATCACGGCCTGGCACATCTCCTCCGGAGTCCGTCCCGCGTGTTCGACGGCGCGGCGCAGCTCCTCGATCCCCTCGTCGATGTCACGCTGCCGCTCCTCGATCAGGCCGTTGGTGTACAGCACGACGG
Organism: Streptomyces sp. NPDC044064; assembly: GCF_056434245.1. Lineage (NCBI taxonomy): Bacteria > Bacillati > Actinomycetota > Actinomycetes > Kitasatosporales > Streptomycetaceae > Streptomyces > Streptomyces sp. NPDC044064. Next base: position 205,537 of record NZ_JBWKFN010000008.1, on the reverse strand, counting down.
CACTTCCCGCGGGCAGGCGTATCTCCGCCTTCTCGTAGGGCAGCCCGCCCAGCCCCAGCGGCGGACCGGTCGGCACCCCGGCCAGGTCCGCGCGGCCGTCCGGGTGCACGATCAGCGGGTCCAGGTGGCCGGCTCTGGCCATCGTGCACAGACCCGACACCGGGTCGTAGACCGCGTACAGGCACGTGGCACCCGTGAGCGTCGGCGCTTCGCTGTTCTCGTCGTCCCGGTCCTGGTCGATGCGGGTGACGAGTTCGTCCAGGCACCAGAGCAACTCGTCGGGCGGCAGGTCGAGCGTGGAGAAGTTGTGGACGGCGGTGCGCAGTTGCCCCATGGTGGCGGCGGCGTGCAGACCGTGCCCGACGACGTCGCCCACCACGAACGCGACGCGGGCTCCCGGCAGCGGGATGACGTCGAACCAGTCGCCGCCGACACCGCCGAGCCCCGCCTCGGCCGGCAGATAACGATGGGCCACCTCGACGGCGCTGTGCTCCGGAAGCGCGTGCGGCAGCAGACTGCGCTGCAGCGCGACGGCCATGGCGTGCTCCCGGGTGAAACGGCGGGCGTTGTCGATGCTCACCGCGGCACGGGCGACCAGCTCTTCCGCCACCGACAGGTCTTCCGGACCGAAGGGAGCGGGCTCCTTCGAACGCCAGAAGGTGGCCACGCCGAGAACCACCCCGCGTGCCCGGAGCGGAGCCGCGATCATCGAATGAATGCCATGGGCCACCAGCCGGCGAGCCCGGTCGGGGGCCTGTGCCTGCCAGCCGGAGAACGCCCCCATGTCGGCCTCCAGCACCATCCGCCCGGAACCGAATCCGGAGGCCTGCGGCGTGGAGGCGTCGAAGTGGATGAGGTGACCGGGCGGATACAGCGGGGTGTCCTCCCGGATGCCGTACAGGGCGACACGCCGCAACTCCGCCATGTTCGCCTGGTTCGGTTCCTCACCGCGCAGCACGGCGTCGGCCAGGTCGACGGTGACGTAGTCGGCGAACCTGGGCACGGCCAGTTCGGCCAGTTCCTCGGCCGTACGGGTCACGTTGAGCGTCGTGCCGATGCGGATGCCGGCGTCGTACAGCAGCTTGAGCCGTTCCTGTACGTCCTCCACGCGGCCCATCAGCGCGCTGAGCTCCGTGGTGTCCCGCAGGGTCGCGACCGCGCCCCCTGGCCCGGGCTGCTGCGCCATGGGGCGCAGGCTGATCGCCAGCAGCCGGTCGCCGACCCTGATCACCCGGTCCGTGGTCGCGGTACCGGACAGCAGCAGCCGCTCCGCGCCCGGCTCGAGTCCCAGACTCCTGACGGGCCGGCCCTCCACGTCCGCCGCGAGCCCGAGCAGGCGTCGTGCCTCGTCGTTGGCCAGAAGCAGACAGCCTTGCGGATCGACGATCAGAACACCTTCGCGCACCGCGTGGAGGACGGCGTCGTGGTGCTCGTACATGCGTGTCATCTGCACCGGGCCGAGACCGTGTGTCTGACGGCGCAGCCGCCTGCTGATCAGCGCGGTTCCGGCCGTGGCTGCCAGGAGCACCACTCCGGTCGCGACCAGGACGAGCGGTACCTGCCGGTCCGCCGCCCCGCTCACCTGCTTGATCGTGATGCCCGCGGAGACCAGACCGATGACCTTCCCGTCGGACGAGGTGACCGGGACGACGGTCCGCACCGAGCGGCCCAGCGTCCCCGTGGTGGTCTCGGTCACGATGCCACCGTGCTGCGCCGCCGCGATGCTGCCGATGTAGTGCTCGCCGATCTGTGCCGGATTCGGATGGGTGTAGCGAATACCCTCCGGACTCATCACCACGATGAAGTCCACCTCGGCGCGCTTGCGGACCTCCTCGGCCTGCGGCTGGAGCGCGGCGGTGGGGTTCGGGCCTTCCAGGGCCTGCCGTACCGACGGGGACGAGGCGACGGCCGAGGCCACCGAGAGCGTGCGGTTGCGGGCCTCGCGCTCGGCGTCCGTCCGGGACTGCAGCAGCAGGGCGACGACGGCGGACGCCAACAGAACCACGATGATGAAGACCTGCAGGACGAAGACCTGGCCGGAGACGGTGCGCAGCCCCTGCCAGGACCGCAGACGCCCGGGCCGCCGGTCCATAGACCCATCTAACCGCGGCTCCAACGCGCCATCATCCTTGAGCGACCGCCCTGCCCCGCCCTTCACGTCACGTGCCCGCGTGCGCGCACGCAGCGAGGGGCGCCGGGAGGGCCACGCTCACGCAGCCAGGCGTCCTCAGGCGTGCGTCGTCAAGATCATGTACGGCGCGGTCCTGGTCTCCGCAGGGTCATGTTCTGCGGGTGCTTCGACGCGGAGTGTGGGCAGGTCCACGGTGGGCGAGGGGAAGCCGGCCCCGGTCAGGAAGGACCGGTAGCGGTCGAGGGAGCGGTAGTGGGTGACGCTGGTCATCGGGGTGCCGTCGCGCAGCCGCAGCAGCGCGGGCACGGTGTCGCCGTCGGAGTACACGGCTCCTGGTTCGCCGTGGCGCAGGGTGGAGAAAACCACACCGGTCGCGGCGGGGTTGAGGTCGGCGAGGAGATACGGGGCACCGGGCCGCAGGACACGGTGGATCTCGGCGGTGAGGGCTGCCAGCCGGTCGTCGTCGGGGTCGGTGCAGTACACCAGGCCGCACACGGCGCCGTCGACGCTGTTGTCGGCGAGCCAGGGCAGGGTGCGGCCGTCGAACAGCCGGTAGGAGATACGCGGGTGCGGGCGGTCGGCGCGGGCGAAGTCCAGCATGTACGCCGACGGGTCGAGCGCCTGGACCGTCCACTCCCCGCCGCCGGCGAGCTGCGCCGCGATCGCACCGGTGCCGCAGCCGACGTCCAGCACGAGCCGGTCCGGGCCCGGGCTGCGGCCGAACCGCTGCAGCACCGCCGGGAAGATCAGCCTCTCGGCCAGCCGCATGTCACGGTCCCGGTAGGCGCCGGCTGCGGCGGTGGTGTCCCAGTCGAGGGGGTCTTCGCCGGCCATCAAGGGTCGCTGCCTCCTGCGCTGAACCTGGCCCGGACTCCTGCGGAAGGGCGCTCGGCGGAAGCGTGGCACACGAGACGGCCGGACAGTCCGTGGCACACGGGGATTCCCCCGACAGTGCGTCCGTCCTGCGCACAGTTGACGCCGGGATCCGTAGCCGCGCCGGCAGCCGCTACGGCAGCCCCCACGCAGGCCCCGGCTCGCCGCCGGCGACGGGCGCTATGACGAGTTCGGGTCGGACACCGGAGTGGACGAGCACCTCGCGGCCCCGGGGCAGGTCGATGGCGAGCGTGCCGTCGCCCAGGTCCTGGGTGCGGGCCGGGGTGCCGTCGTCCAGCAGCACGGTGAGGGTGCCGCTGAGACCGTGCCGCAGCTCGAGCGGTTCGCCCGCCAGGCTCCTGATCCGTATGAAGCGGGTCGTCCCCGCCTTGCGTACGGCACTGACCAGGAAGGCGCCCTGGGTGCGGAAGTCGTGCAGGGTGACGTCCGCCCAGGCGGACGGGACGGCCGGGAAGACCCGGACCGTGCCGCCCCAGCTCTGGCAGAACATGTCGTGCAGGGACTGCGAGGCGGACAGCGGGGTCTCGATGACCGGACCGGCCTCGGTGTAGTGCGTGTTGGCGCGGCAGGGGAAGCGCGTCGTGGGGTCGAAGAACTTGCGCAGATAGGTGATCGCGGTGTCGCCGTCGCCGGTCATCGCGTACATCGAGGCGGCCCCGGTGTAGCTGTAGCCCCGGTGGGCACCGGTCAGCGCGTGCCACCGGGCCACCGACTTCGCGATCAGGTCGCGGCTGCCGGGCTGGTCCCAGTTGACGAGGTACAGCGGATACACCATCAACAGATGCGAGTAGTGCCGGTGCGACTGGGCGTACGGCGTGTCCGCGCCGATCATGAAGCCGTTGTCGTCGACCGGGTACGGCGTGAGTCTGGCCAGCACCTCCTGCCAGCGCGGCATCAACTCGTCGTCGATATTCAGCAGTCGGGCGGACTCGATCAGTGTCCGGCAGCCCCAGCGGAGCAGGGCCAGGTCGTAGTTGGTGTCCTGTGGCGGCACGACGGGGTACTCGGGCGAGAGCGTGCTCGGCAGGTGGAGCCTGCCGTCGCTGCCCGGGGTGAGGAAGTGCAGGTAGTAGTTGATGGCCCGGCGCAGCACCGGGAAGATCGTGTCGCGCAGCAGGGCCTTGTCCATGGAGTGCCGGTAGGACAGCCACACGTTGTGCAGCGCCCAGGTGAGGTCACCGGTCTCGGCGCCGCTGCCCGGCACGCCCACGCCGCGGTCGGCGAACATGTCGGAGCTGCGGCCGATCCCGGAGCTGTCCGCGCGGTAGGCGGCGGGCACGTTGGCGATGAGCTGTTCCTGGCTCTGCCGCAGCGTGGTGGCGAGCGCGTCGAGTTCCGGGTGGTTGAAGCCATGGATGAGCCAGTACTCCAGCTGGACGTTGAGGTTCCACCAGACCGCGGGCCAGGGGGTGGGCTCCAGCCACGGCCCGGAGGTGGCCATGACGGGGCCGCCCGCGCGGCTTGCGGAGGCGACCTTGTAGAGCTGGATCCAGTGGAAACTCTGCAGTCGCCGGTCGGGGAAGGAGACGAAGCTCTTGCGGTAGAACGCATGCCACCAGCGCAGGTGCCGTCGCCTGAGGGCGTTGTACGACGCGACGCGCCCGAGGTTGCGCAGCGAGGCGGCCTCGGCTGCGGTGCCGGAGGGCGAGCTGTGTCCGACGCTCAGCAGCAGGTCGTCGCCGGTGCGACGGTACGCGGTGGCGGTCTGGCCGCCGCCGGTGAGCGGCTGGAGCACCTGCTCGGTGCCGTCGGCGGCGGTCCGGGTGGTCCAGGGCGGGTTGGCGGTGTAGCCGGCGGGCGGGACCTCGCTGATGCGCCGGGGGCTGACGGCCTCCTCGGCGTGGAAGGTCCAGGAGACCCGCTCGCCGCCGGCGGCGAGCACCCGGGCGGCCAGGACCTCGTCGTGGATGAGGGCGGAGAGGGTGAGCGTTCCCGCAGTGGTGGTGATGGTGCCGGTGAGTTCGGCGCTCCACAGGCTCAGCCGCCAGTCGACGGCGGTGATCGTGCCGACCGGTTCGAGCGTGAGATGCCCGACCGGGAGGCGGCAGGTGCCCCAGCCGCTGCCGAACTCGGGCCGGTGGTCCTGGACGCGGCCGTGCTGGACGGTGAAGCGGACCTGGTTGGCACCCGGCTCCCGGTACACCATGCTGCCGAGCAGCCCGTCCCCGAGGAACGGACCCTCGTGCCAGAGGGTGGGCATCCTGGTCCACAGCAGGTCCTGGCCGTGCAGGAACCGGTCCCAGGCGCCGTCGGTGGTCATGGTGTCGCGCAGTCGCCACGGGCGCCTGACGGCTGCCTCCGTCGGACCAGGTCTGCCGGATCCCGTCGCCTGTACGGGTAACCCGGCGTGGGCCGGCCCGGGCAGGGCCACCGTTGCCGCTCCGCCCAGCGCGGTGCCGAGCACGGCTCTGCGGGGCACCGGTGAGCACTTCTCCGGCTGCGAGGTCATCGTCGTCCTCCCGGGCTGACGGATCGTCGAAACATCGGGTGTATGGCGGAACCTAGATAGTGATGCACGGGCGTGTCAATCGCCTGTGCCGCGACGAGTCCCTGACACATCCGATGTATGGAGAGATCAAGCCGCGCCGGTGAGGAGAGGGAGGTAGCCCAGCGACTGCCCTGGTGCCGTGGGGTGGTACGACTCGGTCAGGTCCAGCCAGTCGACGCTGTGCAGCCAGGGCGTGGACGAACAGATCTCGTGCCCGGCGAAGGCGCCCCGGGGATCGGCGAAAGTGAACCCGTGGTCGACGGCGCGCTCGGCGATCACCGCGTTGAGCTGGTCCACGGCCTCGTTGAGCGCCGACCTCTCCGTGTCCGCGAGGCCGCCCGAACAGGTGCCGTGGACCTGGTAGAGGTGCGGGTAACCGAGCACGACGACATGGGCGGCGGGCGCCTTGCTGCGGATGGCCGAGTAGAGACGGTCCAGGCTGCCGGGAAGGGACCCGTTCATGAAGGTGCGTGCCTTCGCGACGGCGGAGAAGCATGCCTCGGTGCCGGGCAGTACGCAGGTCGCCATCACGCCGGAGAAGTCCGAGTCGCTGCCGCCGACCGTGATGCTGACCAGGTCGGTACGGGGAGTCAGCGGGCCGAGCTGACTCGACATGACGTCGCCGGTGCGGGCGCCGTTGCACGCCATGAAGCTGAACGACGACGGCGCATGGGCCGCGGCCCACAGGGCCGGGTACGCCCGGCCGCTGCGCAGGCAGTCCGAGGCGGAGGTGAAGTAGCTGCCGGCTCCGACACCGGCCGAATAGGAGTCACCGAGAGCCACGTAGTCGAGGGCTTCGGAGTGCGTGGCTTCGGCGCCCGGCGCCGCCGGCGCCGTCGCGGGACCGGCGAGGGTACAGGCGGCCGCGACGAGTGCGGAGGACATGTAGGACGCTATTCGGGACCGTCTCATGACTCTCCTGTACCGCGGCCCGGCCACCCCCGCCCGTGGGCGTCGTCCTCCCCGCTCGGCCGTGTTGACAGAGCCCCACGGCGGTGCCGCGGCTGCAGTACGCCGCGTTGGCGAGGGACACCGGCCGGAACCGGGAGCGCGCGTGGCATGCCGTCTCCCCGGCGGAGTTCACCCGGCGAGCCGTCACCCGTTCGGCGGCGCGCGCGACGCGGCCCGGAGCTGACGGCCGCGAACGGATCGTGACCCTATAGTCGATGGGCGTCGGGGGTGGACGCACAAGAGGGGTGGGAATGACGGGGGTTCGCGGGGAACTTGTCCGTCCGTTGGCCGAAGCCGTCCGAGCGCATGCGGCACGCGCGGGGGAGAGGACCGCCTTCCGGGACGCGCGCAGGGGGGTGACCTGGGAGCAGCTGGACCGGCGGACGGCACGGATCGCAGGACATCTGGCACGGCTGGGCGTGCGCCGCGGCGACCGGGTGGTGTTCTGGCTGTCCAACCGCGTTGAAGTGGCGGAGAGTTGCCTGGCCGCCGTGCGCGCGGGGGTCGTCGGTGTGCCCATGGATCCCGGGGCGGCCGACGCCGAGCTGGACCATGTCCTCGGCGACAGCGGCGCGGTGGCGATCGTGGTCGAGGTGTCGCTGCTGGAGCGCCTGGCGCACGTGGCGACAGGACCGCGCTCGCCGCGGCTGGTGGTCGTCGTGGGCGCGCAGGCACTGCCGTCCGGAGCACCCGCGGGCGCGGTCTCCTACGAAGAACTCGCCGGCACCGATCCGGGCCGCCCGCCGTACGACGGCCTCGGCCTGGACGAACCGGCCTGGATCCTCTACACCTCGGGCACCACCGGCGAGCGCAAAGGCGTGGTGACGAGCCAGCGGGCCGTGCTGTGGTCGACGGCCGCCGCCTATGCGCCACTCTTCGGCATGTCCGAGGAGGACCGGCTCCTGTGGCCGTTGCCGATGCATCACGCCTATGCGTACTCGCTGTGCATCCTCGGGGTGGTCGCCACCGGGGCGAGCGCCTACCTGCTCGACCGCGGCGTGGACGTGCTGGACGCGCTCGAACAGCAGCCGCTGCAGGGGCCGTTCACGATGCTGGCCGGGGTACCGGCCACCTACCACCTGCTGGTGAGCGCACTGCGGGAGGCGCCGCGCGCACCGGGCGGGCTCCGGCTGTGCGTCACCGCCGGAGCGCCCTGCCCGCCGGAACTTCGCTCCTCTGTCGAGGAGTTGCTGGGCGCTCCGCTGCTGGACGGCTACGGCTCCACCGAGACCTCCGGCAAGATCGCGGTCGACCGGCTCGAGGCGCCGGGTCCGCAGCGCGTGCCGCAGCCGGTGCCCGGAGTCGAGGTCCGGGTGGCCGACCCGCACTCAGGTGCCGGCGTCGCCGCCGGTGCCGAGGGCGAGATCTGGGTGCGCGGCCCCGGTGTGATGACCGGTTACCACGGTCGCCCCGACAGCACGGCGCAGGTCCTGCGTGACGGCTGGTACCGGACCGGTGACCTCGGGCGTCGTGAGCCGGACGGTGGGCTGCGGGTCACCGGCCGGGTGGGCGACCTGATCATCCGCGGCGGGCAGAACGTCAACCCGGTCGAGGTGGAGCAGGTGCTCCTGGCGTGTCCCGGTGTCGCCGACGCGGCGGTCGTGGGCAGGCCGCACGACGTGCTGGGGGAGGTCCCGGTGGCGTGCGTCGTCCCCGGGCCGGACGGAGTCGACCTCGCGCCGCTGCGGGCCGCGTGCCGGGAGCGGCTGTCCGCTTTCAAGGTGCCGGACGAGATCCGGCTGAGCGGCCCGCTGCCCCGCACGCCCTCCGGCAAGATCCAACGCGCGGTACTCGCCGGCCAGTTGGCCGAGGCGCTCGTCACCGAGCGGGAGGACGCCGCCACCGAACTGCGGGCCCGGCTGCTCGCGCTCCCGGCCCCCGAGCGGCACCGCGCCGTACTGAACCTCGTCATGGCCCAGCTGCGCGGCGACGGGGAGTCCGACCCGGAGCCCGACCAGGCCTTCACCGATCTGGGAGTCAGCTCCCTGCACGGTGTGCTGCTGCGCGACCGGCTCGGCGCGGTGACCGGTCTGCGGCTGCCCGCGACCCTGGTGTTCGACCGGCCGACGCCGGACGCGGTGGCCGATTTCCTGCACGACGCGCTCCTCGGCGCCCCTACTCCGGCGGCACGTGGGGCCGGGCCCCGCACACCCGGCGACACGCCGCAGCCCGACGAACCGGTGGCCATCGTCGCCATGGCCTGCCGCTATCCGGGAGCCGTCGACGACGTCTGCGCGCCGGAGGAGCTCTGGCGGCTGATCGCCGACGGCACGGACGCCACCTCCGCGTTCCCCGCCGACCGGGGCTGGGACCTGGCCGGGCTGTTCGACGCCGACCCGGACCGGCCGGGCACCTCGGTCACCCGCCGCGGTGGCTTCCTGCGCCGGGCCGCCGACTTCGACGCGGCCTTCTTCGGCATGTCGCCCCGGGAGGCACTGGCCACCGACCCGCAGCAGCGGCTGCTCCTCGAGACCGCCTGGGAGGTCGTGGAACGGGCGGGCATCGCCCCCAGCGCCCTGCGCGGCAGCGACACCGGCGTCTTCGTCGGCGTGATGCACGGCGACTACGCGGGCCGGCTGCTGCACCGCGGAGGACACGAGTACGAGGCACACCTCGCGCTCGGCTCGGCGGGCAGCGTGGCCTCCGGGCGCATCGCCTACACCCTGGGCCTGGAGGGTCCCGCGGTGACGGTGGACACGGCCTGCTCCTCGTCGCTGGTGGCGATGGACTGGGCGGCACGGGCACTGCGCTCGGGCCAGTGCTCGCTGGCCGTGGCCGGCGGGGCCACCGTCATGGCCAGCCCGGTGCCGTTCGCCGCGTTCAGCAGGCTGCGCGGCCTGTCGCCCGACGGACGGTGCAGGCCGTTCTCGGCCGCGGCCGACGGCACGGCCTGGGGCGAGGGCGTCGGACTGGTCCTGCTGGAGCGGCTCGCCGACGCGCGGCGCAACGGCCATCCGGTGCTGGCCGTGCTCCGCGGCTCCGCCGTCAACGGCGACGGCGCGTCCAACGGCCTGACCGCGCCCAGCGGGCCCGCCCAGGAGCGGGTGATCGGCGATGCCCTCGCCGCCGCCGGACTCACCCCGGCCGACATCGACGCCGTGGAGGCGCACGGCACCGGCACCCCGCTCGGCGATCCCATCGAAGCCCGGGCGCTCCTCGCCGCGTACGGGCACGACCGCCCGGCGGAGCGGCCGCTGTGGCTGGGATCGCTGAAGTCCAACATCGGGCACACCCAGGCCGCGGCGGGCGTCGCCGGGGTCATCAAGACGGTGCTCGCCATGCGGCACGGTGTGCTGCCGCGCACGCTGCACGCCGATGAGCCGTCACCGGGCGTCGACTGGTCCTCCGGCGCCGTACGGCTGCTGCAGCGGGAGCAGCCGTGGCAGCCCGCTCCCGGAAAACCCCGGCGCGCCGCGGTGTCCGCCTTCGGTATCGGCGGCACCAACGCCCACGTGATCCTGGAGGAAGCGGTCGACGAGCAGGCGGCCCCGCACCGCGAGGATTCCCGGACCGCTCCGGAACCGCCGCTCCTCCTGTCCGGCGCGACCGCCGAAGCGCTGCGCGCCCAGGCCCGGCGTACCGCCGCCTTCCTCCGCGGACGGCCCGAACTGCCGCTCGGGGACGTGGCGTTCTCATCGGCGACCGCCCGCGCCGCACTCCGCCACAGGGCGGCGCTGGCCGTCCAGGACCGCGCCGCCCTGCTGAGTGAACTGGACCGGCTCTCGGACGAGGGGGCGGCTGCCGTGCCCTCCCCGGTCCGTAGGGGCGGACGGCTGGCGCTGCTCTTCACCGGGCAGGGCGCCGGATGGGCGGGCCTCGGCCGGGAGTTGCACACCGCGTACCCCGTCTTCGCGGACGCCTTCGACGCCTTGTGCGGCCGGTTCGACTCCGTCGGCGTCGGGGAGCGGCCCCTGCGCGAGGTTCTGTGGGACGGCCCGGGCACATCGCTCGCCGACGCAGGGCAGCACAGAACGGATGTCGCGCAGGCCGGCCTGTTCACGTTCGAGGTCGCGCTGTTCCGGCTGCTCGAATCCTGGGGCGTGCGACCGGACTTCCTGGCCGGCCATTCCGTCGGCGAGCTGGCCGTGGCGCACGCGGCCGGGATCCTCTCGGAGAGCGACGCCGTCGACCTGGTCGCCGCCCGGGGCCGTTTGATGCGGCAACTCCCGGCAGGGGGCGCCATGCTGTCCCTGGACGCCACCGAGGAAGAGGCGCTGGCGGCCCTGGCCGAACTGCCTGCAGCAGCCGGGCCGGTGACGGTCGCGGCGGTCAACGGTCCACGGTCGGTCGTCGTCTCCGGGGCGGAGCAGGCGGTGTCTGCGGCGGCCGAGCGCTTCGAGACCCTTGGGCGTCGCACCGTACGGCTGCGCACCAGCCACGCCTTCCACTCGCCGCTGATCGAACCGGCGCTCGCGGAGTTCGCCCGAGCCGCCTCCCGGGCCACCTACCGTGAGCCCCGCATCCCGATCGCCTCGACGCTGACCGGGCGTCAGGCCACCGGAGACGACCTGCGCTCGGCGGCCTACTGGGTCCGTCACGCCCGCGAAACGGTGCGGTTCGCGGACGCCGTACGTCATCTGGTGCGTGAAGCGAGGGTGACCGCGTTCGCCGAGGTGGGACCGGGCACACAGCTCACCTCGGCCGCGATGGCCACGGCCGGGGCATCCGGGGACGTGGTGTTCACCCCGACGGCGCGGGCCGGTCACCCGGAGCCCGACACGGTTCTGGCGGCACTCGCCCGACTCCACGAGCACGGCACGGCGATCGACTGGGACACCGTGCACCAGGCGGCGCACCCGGGCAGCCGTGCCCGGCGGGTGGACCTGCCCACCTACCCCTTCCAGCGGGAGCGCTACTGGCTGACCGAGCCCGTCGACCCCACACCGACGGCCGCACGAGCCGCCTCCGGCGGCCACCCGGTGCTGACCTCCACGACCAGCCTCCCGGACACCGGCCGCCTGCTGTGCACCGGCCACTTGTCGGACACCGACCAGCCCTGGCTGTGCGACCACGTCGTCGACGGACGCCTGCTGGTGCCCGCGTCCGCCCTCGCCGACCTGGCCCTCCACTCCGGCAGCACCTGCGGGCTGGACGTCCTGGAAGAGCTGACCCTGCTGCTGCCGCTGCGACTGCCCGGCGCCGGCGCACGCGTCGAGCTCCAGGTGGCGCTTGGCGAACCGGACCCGGACGGCCGCAGGACCGTCGACATCCACGCGCGCCCCGAGGACTCCGGCCCGGTGGGCACCTGGACCCAGCACGCCACCGGTCGGCTGGCGGCATCGGCCACCGACCCCGCCCCGAACCCCGGACCGCAGGGTTCCTGGCCGCCGCCGGACGCCGTACCGGTCGACGTGACTAAGGCCTACGACCGGCTGGCGCGCGAAGGCTACGGCTACGGCCCGGCCTTCCGCTGCGTACGGGCCGTCTGGCGGCAGGGAGACGACCTCCTCGCCGATGTCCGGCTCCCCGACGCCGCCGTGGCAGAGGCGCAGCGGTACGGCATCCATCCCGCGCTGCTCGACGCCGCGATCCACGTTCCACTGCTGGTCCCCGGGGACCGGGGGGAGTCCGAACCACCCCGGCTGCCGTTCGCCTGGCGGGGTGTCAGCCGGTACGCGACCGGCGTCAACGCGCTGCGGGTACGTCTGCGCCGTACCGGGGAGGACACGGTCGCCGTGGACCTCACCGACCCGGCGGGCAGGCCGGTGCTGCGGGTGGAGGCGCTCACCACCCGGGCGGTCCCGCGCACCGCCGACCGTGGGCAGGCCGGACCGCTGTACCGGCCGAGTTGGACCGCCGTGGCCGCCGACCGCACCACCGCCTCCGCGTTCGCGGTGGAATCCCCGGACGACCTGGACCTGGGGGCAGCGCTGTCCGGGACACGGCGCTCCGGCTCCCTCGAAGGCGATCTGCCGGCCGTCGTCGTCTCCCTGACCGCGCCGACTCCGTCCACCACCCCCGCCGCCGGCACTCGTGCCCTCGTCACACGCGCCCTGGAACTGCTGCGCGGCCGGCTGCCCGGCCTGGCTCCGGGATCACGCCTGGTCCTGGTGACCCGTGGAGCCACCGGTCGGGCTCCGGACCTGCCGGCCGCGGCGGTCTGGGGACTGGCGCGCAGTGCGCAGTCGGAGTACCCCGGCCGCCTGACCCTCGTCGACGTCGACGACCACCCCGAGTCGGTGCGCCGGCTGACGGCGGCCCTGGGGACCGGTGAACCCCAACTGGCCGTCCACGCCGGGAAGGTGCTGGTGCCAGGGCTGACACAGGCGGCCGCCACACCGTCCCGGTCGGCTCCGTTCGGCGAGGAGGGCACCGTACTGATCACCGGGGGCACCGGTGCTCTCGGCGGGCTGCTGGCCCGCCACCTGACGGAGCATCACAAAGTGCGCCGCCTGGTGCTCACCAGCCGCAGTGGCCCGAAGGCGCCCGGTGCACGCCGGCTGCAGGCGGAGATCGAGCAGGCCGGAGGCCGGGTGGAGGTGGTCGCCTGCGACGCGGCCGACCGGTCCGCGCTGGCGGAGGTGGTCGACCGGTACGCAACGGACCTGACCGCCGTGGTGCATACGGCCGGTGTCCTCGACGACGGCGTGCTGGAGGCGCAGACGCCCGAGCGGATCGCGGCGGTGATGCGCCCGAAGGCGGACGCGGCCTGGCACCTGCACGAGCTGACGAAGGACCTGCCCCTGTCTCAGTTCGTGTTCTTCTCCTCGGCGGCGGGACTGCTCGGCAATCCCGGTCAGGCGGGCTACGCGGCCGCGAACGCGTTCCTCGACGCCCTCGCGGTGCACCGTGCCGCCCTGGGAATGCCGGCCCTCTCCCTGGCATGGGGCCCCTGGTCGGGGGCCGAGGGGATGGCGGCCCGCACCGGCCGGACCAGTGACGGCGTGCTGCGCGCCGTCACACCCGCCGAGGGCATGGCGTTGTTCGACGCCGCCTTGGCGGCGGACGAACCCGTCCTGGCACCGCTGCCGTTGGCCCCGACGGCCGGTAGGCAGCGGAGGCCGGTTCCGCCGCCGCTGCAGGATCTGCTGCGACCGTCCGGCTCGGCAACGGGCCCGGGCGCGGACCGGAGCGGCGGGGGACCGGCGGCGACCACCACCCGGCCGACCCACGACTCGCCGGGAGCGTGGCGAGTACGGCTTGCGCAGCTGCCCGCCGACGACCGCCACTCCGCCCTGCTCACGCTCGTCCGGGAAGCGGTCGCCGAGGTGCTCGGCCATCCCGGCGCGGCCGCCGTGACGGCCGACCGCGCCTTCACGGAACTGGGTCTCGACTCCCTGACCGCCGTTCTGCTGCGCAACCGGCTGAGTCTGCTCACCGGACTGGAGCTGCCCGCCACCGTCACCTTCGACCTGCCCACCACCGAGCGACTGACGAGCCACCTGCTCGCCGAACTGCACGAGGCGCTGCCCTGTCGGAAGGCGGCCACCGCGGCACGGCCGGCACGGCCCGTACAGACCCTGGCCTCCCTGTACCGGCGCGTGTGCGGGACCGGCGACGTCGTCTCGGCGATGCACCTGCTCGTGACCGCCTCACTGGCCGTCCCCGGGTTCGGCCCCGAGGAGGGCGCCGCGCACGCCCTGCAGCCACTCCAGCTGGCCGTCGGCGCGGACGACCGGGCACCTCTGGTGTGCTTCCCCGGCTTCTCCCCGGCCCTGGGCCGGCCCTGGTACGACGCGCTCGCGCGACACCTCGAAGACGACCGGGACGTTCTGGAGATGCGGCACCCCGGGGTCACCTCGGGCGACGCGCTGCCCGGCGACTGGCAGACACTGGTGGACCTGCATGCAGCCACCCTGCGGGAGCAACTGGGCGAGCGCCGGCCCGTCCTGCTGGGCTGGTCGATGGGCGGCTGCCCGGCACACGCGGTCGCCGCGCGGCTGGCGGAGACCGGCACTCCGCCGGCCGGCCTGGTCCTCGTCGACACCTACCACGTGACCCCCGAGCGGGAGGCCGAGCCATGGCTGCTCGCCCTCCCCGCCCGCGCGGCCCTGGCCATGCGGGAGGAGTTCGACACCGCGGTGGAGGACATGGCGCTGGCCGCACTCGGGGCCTACACCCGGATGCTCCGCGGCTGGCGTCCCGAGCCGGTGGACGTACCCACACTGCTGGTGCGCGCCACCGCCCGGCTGCCGGAGATGCGCACCCACGGCAGCCGCGGGGCGGAGAGCCGCGACTGGCGGGCTTCCTGGCCACAGCTGTCCGAGACCGTGGACGTCCCCGGCGACCACTGGACCGTCGCCGGGGAACACGCACCCACCACGGCACGGGCGATCCGTGACTGGATCAACCGCCTCGGCAGCTCGACGGATTGAGGCACCGCCGGTGTCCCCGGTGCGGATGCTCAGTGCCCCAGGAGCAGCCCCGATCCCGTGACGTCGGCGTGGATGCCGTCCTTGTGCACCGTCACGCCCTGCAGGCGCAGGGCGCCCGAAGGCGGTTTCGGGAGCTGGAAGGAGAAGGAGAAGCGGTCCGCGATCTGCGGGCGGGTGAGCTTGGTCAGTGCGGTGAGGAGGGAGAGGTCGAGGCCCAGCCGCTTCAGGAGCGCCGGGTGGGCGAGCGCCACGTCCACGAGGTTCATGCGGGTCAGGTCGTGCAGGAACCGCGGTGCGCCGGTGAGCTGATGGAGCCTGTCCTCGTCGTGCAGCGCGGCCCGCACCGCGCTGTCGGGGACGCCCAGGCGCCGCACGATCTCCGGGACGGCCAGAAAGGCCCTGATCCTCTCCGCTTCCCGGGTGAGCCGGCGCGCCGAGGCGCGGGTCAGGTGGAGGCCCTCGGCGGGCCCGGTGCCGGGCCGGTACGTCGCGAGGTCACCGACGTCGAGCCGCATGCCGTCCACGGAGGTGGCGATGCCGCGCTCCCCTTCGCGCCGGATGCGGACGTCGGCTCGTACCCGCAGATCGTTCCCCGCGACGCGCAGATCGCCGTGGGCCCGGACGCGGCCCGGTCCGCGGGCCGTGAAGGACACCTGGGATGCGCCGAGTTCGCGGTTCATGTCGGCGAAGGACAGCAGCACCTGACCGTGCACCTGCCGCACCAGGGCGCCGCGCACGGCGGTGGGCCCGTCGCCGTCGATGCGTATGTCGTGTGCGGTGGCGGTGACCTGGGTGAGGGTGACCCGGCGGGCCGGGATGCCGGGGACGGTGATCCGGACCGAGTCGAGGCGCTGTGCGGCCAGCTGGGTGAGGAACGGGAATCCTCCGATCCGTACCTCGGGGGCCGCGGCGAGATGCAGTTGGTCCTTGAGCCGGTCCGAGGCCTTGTGCTCGGCATACAGCAGCGCCCAGCGGTCGGCGAGGGTGACGAGGCAGGCGAGGGTGAGCGCCCAGGCGAGGACTCTGACCATGGTGGGCAGGCCGGTGGCCCGGTTGCGGCGGCGGCTGCCGCGCCGGTGGTTGGGCGGGGACCAGGGCTCCTCGGACTCGTCGTTCCGCGAGGTCGGAGCGGTGTCGTCGGTGAGGAAGTCCTCCAGCGGATTGTCTGCCAGCGCGGCCAGTTCGTCGTACGGGCTGCGATTGTGTGGAACCCCGTCGGCGGAATCCCCGTCGGACAGGGCAGGTTGATGCGTCGGTACGTGGGGGGTACGCATCGGGAGATTTGATCATATAGTCCCACCAGGCGTGCAAGTCCTACTTGAAGTAAGGCTCGAAATCGGCCACTTCACGGCCGACGGTCGGTGGGCGTACGCGCGGCATATGCCTGGGGACTGTTGCTCACTTTCGGGTGACGGGCCGGTGTGTACGCATGTGAAAGGTCGCCTGATAAAGCCTTGAAACGGTCATTCAGTCCATAGATGGACTATGCATCCGAGTGTCACCAATATGTGGGCGATTTGTAACACACCCCGTATGTGCCGCGCTTTTCTCGTGCGGGGCACGAAGGTGTGGATGCGCGGCCGCACGGCCGCTCCTCACCTACCGCACCCCGGTCCACGGCCCGAAGCCGTGCAGCCCGGACGTGCCCACACCCTGCAAGGGGGACCCTGTGTCCGCTTCCGTTTCTGTGACCCCGCGTCGTCTGACCGCAGCCGCCGCCGTGGCGGCCGCCCTGGTCGGAGCGGTGGCGCTGCCCGCCTCCGCCGCGGACCGGGCGAGCGCGTACCCGGACCGCGCCCAGGTGGTCATCGGCAACGTGCAGTCCAGCCTCCACGGCCGCTACGAGCGATCCAACCTGGCCCTCAACCGGGAGTGGGTCGACATCACCAACAACGGCCGTCACGGCGTGAATCTGAGCGGCTGGACCCTGTCCGACCGGGACGGCAACACCTACACCTTCCGCAACTACTGGCTGGGAGGCCGGGCAACCGTTCGCGTCCACACCGGTGTCGGCCGCGACAGCTCGACCGACGTCTTCCAGGACCGCCGCTTCTCCGTATGGGACCGCGACGCCGACACCGCCACCCTGCGCAACGACCACGGCCGCTTCATCGACGCCCAGTCCTGGGGCGGCCGGCGTGACGACCACCGCGGCTACCGTGACCACGACCGTCACTTCCGTGGTGAAGACGGCCGTCACTACCGCGGCGACGACCGCAACCACCGCGGCGACGACCGCTTCTGACCGTCCCCGGTGTGCCGACGCACCTGCCTCGGCACCCGACCACCCGCATCACGGCGCGCCGCTCCCGGGGAGGAGCGGCGCGCCGCGCCCGCACCGGCTTCTCCGGCGCTGTGCGGCCGCGTCGACCGGCTCCTGCTCGTCCCGGTCCTACGGGCCTGCCCGCCGAGGGGCGACCGGCTGCCCGATCCGGAGGCTGAACCACGTCGTCTTGCCGTCGTCGGTCGGCCGGACTCCCCAGTCGTCGGCGAGGGCCCGTACGAGCTGCAGCCCCCGGCCGGACTCCTCCTCCTCGGCGGCGACCCGGGGCTGGGGCAGCTGCGGGCTGGGGTCGCTGACCTCGACGGTCAGCTCGGTGTCCGTGCGGCGCACACGCAGGCCGATCGGGCCCTGCGCGTGCTGGACCGCGTTGGTGAGTATCTCCGACAGCAGCAGACACGCGTCGTCCGCCCGCTCGACGAAGCCCCATGTGCAGAGGGTCGCGGCGAGGAATCCGCGGCCGTCACGCACCGCGCGCGGCTCCGCGCACAGATCGGCGCCGGCCGTGGCCAGCGGGGCGGCCGGCACCTGGGTGAGCAGCAGGGTGACGTCGTCGTGCCCATTCGCGTCGGGCAGCAGCGTCGTCAGTACGTGGTCGGCGGCGGCCTCCAGGTCGAGGCCGGAGCTGGCCAGCTTGTCGAGGGTGCCGATGAGCTCGGTGAGCTGGTCCTCGATGTCGGTGCCCGGGGTCTCGATGAGACCGTCGGTGTACAGCACGAGCGTGGCCCCGCGTGCGATGGTCGCGGTGTGCTGTTCGTAGATCACGCCGCCGACGCCGAGCGGCGCGTTCACCGGCGTGGGAAGGGCGCTGACACCCTCGCCGGGGACGGCGACCAGGACCGGCAGATGTCCCGCGGAACAGATGACCACTTCGCCGGAGTCCGCGGCGACGACGAGATAGCAGCAGGTGACCAGCTGGTCGGGGACGTTCAGGTCGGCCACGACCGTGTCCAGGGCCTGCATCAGCTGACGGGGCCGCATGCCCGTCTTCGCCAGCGCGTGCGCGGCGGACCGCAGCTGGCCCATCACGGCGGCCGCCTCCAGACCGCGGCCCATCACGTCACCGATCAGCACTCCGACGCGGCCGGCTCCCAGCGGGATCAGGTCGAACCAGTCGCCGCCCACCCCGGCTCCCTGGGTGGCGGGGAGGTAGCGGCTCGCGGTGGCCAGGTCGGGAATCGCGGGCGGCGTGCCCATCAGGCTGCGCTGCAGCGTGAGCGCGATGTGCCGCTGCTGCTCGTACAGTTCGGTCAGTTCCGCCTCGGCCCGTTTGCGGTCACTGATGTCGCGGACGATCGCGCACGCGCCGATGACCGTGCCGTCCGGGGACCGGGTCGGCCACAGGGTGACGTCGACGTCGAGCAGCGCGCCGGACCGGGTCACCCGCAGCGTCTCGAAGTGCTCGACCTTCTCGCCGCGGCGCAACCGGTCAAGGAGCAGCCGGATCTCGTCCGTCTGGTCGGGCGGGGCCAGGATCGACACGTGCTGACCGACCGCCTCGGCGGCCGAGAACCCGTACAGCCGCTGGGCGGCGGCGTTCCAGTAGGTGATCCGGCCGTCGAGGGTCTTGGCGAGGATCGCGTCCTGGGACGACTCGACCAGCGCGGCGAGTTCGTTGATGCGCTCTTCGGCGGCTTTGCGTTCGCTGACGTCGCGTACGGCGGCGGAGACGAGGAGTCCGTCGGCGGTTTCGAGGGGGCTGAGGCTGATCTCGACGGGGAATTCGGTGCCGTCCTTGCGCAGGCCGTAGAGGTCGAGGCCGGCGCCCATGGGGCGTACTTGCTGGTTGTGGGCGTAGCCGTTGCGGTGTTTGGTGTGGTGGGTGCGGAAGCGGCCGGGGACGAGGAGTTCGACGGGGTGGCCGAGGAGTTCCTCGCGTCGGTAGCCGAAGAGGGCTTCGGTCTGGGCGTTGACGAGTTTGATGGTGCCGGTGTCGTCGACGATGACCATCGCGTCCGGTGCCGCCTCCAGCAGACCCCGGAAACGTTCCTCTGCGGCTTTGCGTTCGCTGACGTCGCGTACGGCGGCGGAGACGAGGAGTCCGTCGGCGGTTTCGAGGGGGCTGAGGCTGATCTCGACGGGGAATTCGGTGCCGTCCTTGCGCAGGCCGTAGAGGTCGAGGCCGGCGCCCATGGGGCGTACTTGCTGGTTGTGGGCGTAGCCGTTGCGGTGTTTGGTGTGGTGGGTGCGGAAGCGGCCGGGGACGAGGAGTTCGACGGGGTGGCCGAGGAGTTCCTCGCGTCGGTAGCCGAAGAGGGCTTCGGTCTGGGCGTTGACGAGTTTGATGGTGCCGGTGTCGTCGACGATGACCATCGCGTCCGGTGCCGCCTCCAGCAGACCCCGGAAACGGTCCTCCTCGTCCCGGGGCCCGCCCACGGGTATGTCGCCGCCGCACTCGCACGTCGCCCGCTCCGCCATGTGGGTGGAACCGGACGGCACCGCCTCGGCCAAGTCGCTCATGTCCATCCCCGATCCGCGGCTCACGATGAGTCGGCCATCCCAGCGCAATCCGGAGACATCCGTACGCACATGTCGCCAAGTGGCCCACAACGGTTGAACATGGCCGTCCGCTATTCCCCGGTGACTGATTGGGGTTCACGAGGCTCCGTCTCGGTGGACCTCCCGCGGACGAAAGGGCGGACGCGACATGGAAGGCAGCCGAGCGGCGGTCCACCCGCTGCCGTACACGACCTACCAGCGGGCCGTCGAGCAGGAGACGGCGCTCTTCGCCGAGGTGGCCGAGGGCGTGGATCCGGCATCCCCCGTGCCCTCCTGCCCCGACTGGACGGTGGCCGACCTCACCCGGCACGTCGGGAGTCTGCAGCGCTGGTTCTCCGCCCTGCTGACCCGGCTCGTGCAGGAGCAGCCGCGGAGTCGTGAGGTGGAACCGGAGCTGCCGGACAGCGCACAGGATTACCCCCGCTGGGTGGCGGCAGGTATTCCCCGGGTGGCCGCCGTGCTGCGGGCCACGGATCCCCACGCACCGATGTGGGCCTGGGGCGAGGACCAGCACGCCCGGTTCTGGGCCCGCCGGATGCTGTTCGAGACACTGGTCCACCGCGTCGACGCCGAGCGGTCCGTGGGCCGGGAGTCCCCCGTCGACCCCGTGCTGGCGGCGGACGGGATCGACGAGTTCCTCGTCAACCTGCCCCACGCCCACCTGTTCGCCCCTGCCGTGGCCCAGCTGAAAGGCGACGGCGAGATCGTCGTGTTCCAGTGCGCAGGCCCCGGCGAAGGCCTCGGTGAGCAGTGGCGGGTGCGACTGGACGCCGAGGGTTTCCATGTGCTGCCCCGAGCGGAGGACGGCGAACCGTCCGACGCGCGCACGACGACGGTGCGGGCCCGGGCCGCCGACCTCCTGCTCCTGCTCTACGGACGGCGGTCGTACCGGGAGGCCGATTTCGACGTGAGGGGGGAATCCGCGACGCTGGACCGCTGGTTCGCCCACACGGCCTTCTAGCCGGAGCGGGGGCATTCCTGGGGCTGCTCAGCGTGTGCGCAGCCCCGCCGTGGTGGTGCCGGTGCGATCGCGCAGCAGCGTGCGCAGGGTGGCGGCGTGCTCGTAACCGACCTTGCGGGCGATGCTCTCCAGGGACAGATCGGTGGTCCGCAGCAGATGCGTCGCCTGTTCGACGCGCAGGTCCTGGACGAACCGCACCGGAGTGGTGTTCAGGACCCGGCGCACGGTGCGCTGCAGCGTGCGCTCACTGACACCCAGGGCATGTGCCGCCTCGGCCAGGCTGTTCGGCGTGTCGAGGTGCCGGCGCGCCCACCGTTCGAACGCGGCGATCAGCGGATCGCTCTGCGCGAGGGCGCTCGGGATCGTGTACGCGGACTGTGACGGGCGCTCGTCGACGACCAGGTAGCGGGCGACCAGGTCGGCCAGGGCGGGGCTGGCCATGCGTACGACTGCGAGGGCGAGATCGACGTGCCCGAAGGCGGCCCCCGCCGTCGTCACCCCCTGCGATGTGGTGACCATGCTCGTCTCGTCGAGCGCAACGGCCGGATAGCGACCGCGGAAGACGGGCGCCAGCCACCACGTGGTCGTCGCCCGGTGGCCGTCCAGGATGCCCGACTCGGCCAGCAGGAAGGTGCCCGTGCAGGCCGAGGCGACGGGTGCGGCCCGGCCCCGGTGGCCGGCGACCAGCTCCCGTACGTCGGCGAGGCCGGGCCCCGCGACCCGCTCCAGGAGGGCGTCCGGCCGGCGCTCGGCGAGCGCGGGAACGAGCAGCAGGTCCGTGGCACCCACGCCGGTTGCGGGCTCGGTCGTGACGATGTGTCCGGCGCCGGTGCGCACCTGCGGGCTGAAGCCGACCGTCGTGACGTTCCAGGCCGGTGGCGGCTGGGGGAGTTCGCCGCGCATCGCGTTGGCCGCCTCCAGGACGTCCAGCGCCGCACAGAGCCCCGAGTCGAACACGCCGTCGTAGACCAGCACCGAGACGTCCATGTCGGAAACGCTACCAGAGAAGTCGTTTCCGACACTGGGGCCGGACGGCTCACCGACCTAGCGTGAATGGTGTGCCCCGGTGAGGGGACACACGACCGAGCCGAAGGAGCCCACCATGAACAAGATCGGCCTGCTGGCCCGTATCGAGGCCAAGCCGGAGCACGCCGAAGAGATCGCCCGGATGCTGACCGAGGCCGTGCAGCTCGCCGAGGAGGAGCAGCGGACCGTCACCTGGTTCGCCTTCCGGGAGGACGCCACCACCTTCGGTGTCTTCGACACCTTCGAGAACGACGAGGACCGCACCGAGCACCTGCGCGGACGGATCGCCGCCGCGCTCATGGGCGCCGCGGAGACCATGCTCGCCGCGGCCCCCGACATCCGGCCCGTCGACCTGCTCGCGGTCAAGCTGCCCTGAGCGGCCCCGCACGCCGTACCGCGCCCCCGAGACCCCGACGCACAGGAGATCCACCGACCATGACATCCATCACCCCCGCGCCGGCGACGGAAGCCGGGGCCCGGCGCGACGCGGGGCCCACCGTCCGCTCCCGCACCCACACCTGGGCACCGCCCACCAGCTATGCCGACGGTGCCGGCCGTTCGGGTCTGGAGGTGCTCCGGATGTGCGTCGAGGGCCGCCTTCCTCAGGCGCCGATCGGCGGGACGCTCGGATTCCGTCTCGTGGCGGCCGAGCACGGCCGGGCCGTCTTCGAGGGGGAACCCGGCGAACACCTGCTCAACCCCATGGGCACGGTGCACGGCGGATTCCTCGCCACGCTCCTCGACTCGGCGCTCGGCAGCGCGGTGATGTCGACACTCCCCGTGGGGCGCGCGTACACGACGATCCAGCTGGGAGTGCACATGGTGCGCCCCGTCTTCGCGGACACCCCGACCCTGCGCTGCGAGGGCACCGTGATCCATGCGGGCCGCACGACCGCGACCGCCGAGGCCAGGATCACCGGCACCGCCGACGGCAAGCTCTACGCGCACGCCACCACCACCTGCGCGGTGTTCGCGCAGCCCGAGGGGGCCTGACCGGCAGGGCGGACAGCGGGCCCGCGCGTTTTCACAGGCCGGGGCGATGGCGGACACCCATCGCCCCGGCCGCCTGCGGCCGGCCCGCGTGAACGGCCGGTGAAGAGATCGGCACGGATAATTCTTGACCGTTCCTTGGTGATTCAACCAGCGCAAAGCGCTGCATGTTTGCATTCGGGTTGCTCCCAACCTGCGTAAGCCCTGTGAAGATCGGCCGTCGGAGGGCTTCGGGGCTGCGACCAGGGGATTGATCTGATCGCGTCAAGTCGGCAGGCTCGCAGAGCGCGAGCAGAACTCTGCCGCGTGAACGCAAATCCCCCCACATGCAAACGAGGAGACCCCTCTTGACGGCGCATCACAAACGCATAGGCAAGGCCAAGACCGTCACCGCGATCGCGGCCGTTGCGACTGTCGTGGGCACGGCTCTGTACGTGTCGCCCGCCGCCCAGGCCGGACAGCCCGCGGAAGGCAAGGTCTACGGCCTGCGCGCTGAAGGAGCCGTGGCCGGCAGCTTCGTCGTCCTTCTGGACCAGAAGGCCTCCGCTGCCGAGAAGAAGGACCTGGCCACGGAGTACGGCGGCAAGATCAGCCGCACCTTCGGCTCGGCGGTGAACGGCTTCTCCGCCGACAGCCTCACCGAGACGGAGGCCAAGCGCCTCGCCGCCGACCCCGCGGTCGCCACGGTGGTGCAGAACAAGAAGTTCCACATCGACGCCACCCAGGACAACCCGCCGTCCTGGGGCCTGGACCGCATCGACCAGACGGACACGGCCGGCGACCACAAGTACACCTACCCGGACAAGGCCGGGGAGGGTGTGACCGCGTACGTCATCGACACGGGTGTGCGCATCAGCCACAAGGACTTCGGCGGACGCGCGAGTTACGGGTTCGACGCCGTCGACAACGACAACACCGCCGACGACGGCAACGGGCACGGCACCCACGTGGCCGGAACCATCGCCGGAACCGCCCACGGTGTCGCCAAGAAGGCCAAGATCGTCGCGGTCAGAGTCCTCGACAACAACGGCTCCGGCACCACCGAGCAGGTCGTCGCCGGCATCGACTGGGTGACCAAGAACCACCAGGGCCCCTCGGTGGCCAACATGAGCCTCGGCGGAGGCGCCGACCCCGCCCTCGACGAGGCGGTCAAGAAGGCCATCGCCTCGGGCGTCACGTTCGCCGTCGCCGCCGGCAACGAGTCGGCGGACGCCGGACAGGGTTCACCGGCGCGGGTCCCCGAGGCCATCACGGTCGCCTCCAGCACGAAGGACGACGCCCAGTCGGACTTCTCGAACTTCGGCAAGACCGTGGACCTGTACGCGCCGGGCTCGGACATCACCTCCGACTGGAACGACAGCGACGAGGGGACCAAGACGATCTCCGGCACCTCCATGGCCACCCCGCACGTGACCGGAGCCGCCGCCGTCTACCTGGCCGGACACCCGGACGCCACGCCCGACCAGGTCTCCTCCGCACTGGTCGGCGCGGCGACCAGTGACAAGATCACCAACCCGAGCAGTGGAACGCCCAACAAGCTGCTGAAGGTGACCGAGTAGGAACTGCTGTGCCGCGTCCTCGTGGACGACACGGAGAAACGGCCGCCACAACGGGCCGCCCCCCCCTCCCCCCGCGGCCCCCCCCCGCCCCTGGCCCCCCCCCCCCCCCCACC
>NZ_JBWKFN010000008.1:0-181319 GCF_056434245.1 Streptomyces sp. NPDC044064 | reverse complement strand
TCTCTGTTTTCATATAGCCTCCCCCAAGACGTCGCTACCCGAGTGGAAAAAAAAAACACCCCCCCCGCCCGACGGTGCCGCCGGCTCGTACAGCGGCGGCACCGTCGGGCGCTGGTCCCACTCGCCCGAGCCGTCGTCAGCCGCTGTGCACGCCGACCTCGTAGAGCGAGTAGCCCCACTTGGTCCCACGTTCCGTGCCCACGATGCGGACGTAGCGGGCGGGCGTTCCGGTGAAGCGTGCGGTGTCGAGGCCGCCGTCACCGGTCGTGGTCGACCACGCGGTCTTCCAGTTCACGCCGTCCGTCGAAAGCTCGATGCGGTACGACTTCCCGTACGCGCGCTCCCAGTCGAGCGTGACCCGACCGACCAGGTGGGTCGAGCCCAGATCGATCCGCAGCCACTGGTCGTCGCTCCAGTCGCTGGCCCAGCGGGTGTCCCGGGTGCCGTCCACGGTGCGGCTCGACGCATAGCTGACGAACGGGTTCCACTCGGTCGAACTGGCCGTGGTCGAGGCCCCACTCGCGAGGTTGACGCCCGCCTGGTGCTGCTCGGTCGCGCCCCAGGTGCGGAGGTAGGACTCGGCGCCCCGGAAGAGGTCGTTCACCACGTCCTGGCCGCCGACGAGCCTGATGTCCTCGATCCAGTCCGGGACCAGGCCGTAGTGCGCGGCACCGTCGGTGTTCAGGTCCCAGGTGCGCTGACCGGTGGTCTGCCGGTCGATGAGGGAGCCGCCGTCGACGCTGCGGAAGGGGTACGTGACCTTGTTGGGCGCGTCGGCGCCCCGCGGTCCGGGCCAGCCGCCCACGCCGTTCATGTCCGTTCCGTAGCCGTAGCCGACACCGTACTTGTCCCGCAGCGCCTTGGTGCGGTTCGCCTCGGCCACGAATCCCTCGGAGCCGTGCATGTACTGGGCGATGAAGCCACCGAGGCCGTAGACCCGGTCGGTCCAGTTCAGGTCCATCCAGCTGTGCGAGGAGATCACACCGGGGTAGGACTCGGACTCGAAGATGTCGAGCGCGCGGCCGACGGCCTTGACGCTCATGTGGTCGATCTCGAGCATCATCTTGCGCTTCATCATCCCGCGTACGGCGTACTCACCGAGGTCGGTGAGCCCGCGGGTGTTGCATTGCGCGTCGGACGAGTACGAGGGGACGCTGACGCCCGCCGGGAGTTTCGCCTCGGCCTCGGGTGCCGCGGCCGAGCCGATGGGGTTGTCGTGCTGCGGCCCCGCGCACTTCTCCGTCTTCCAGAAGGTGCCCGTGGACAGGAACTGGCCGACGTTGATGGCCGTTCCGAGCCCGCCCGAGTCGAAGCGGACGCCGCACAGCGCGTTGTCGAACTTGTGGCACAGGAACATGCTGCGCACGCCCAGCGAGTACAGCTCGTCCAGGCCTGCGTCGATGTCCTTCTTGTCGCACTGCGGGACGTCCAGGATCTGCTTGCAGCCGAAGGGCTCGGAGGTCTCCACGCCCAGGATGACCGCCAGCTTGCCCTGCTCGATGACGTCACGGGCCTGCGCGCTGTCGGTGACGATCCGGAACCAGCCCTTGCCCGGACCGCCGTACATCTTGTCGACGTACGCCTGCAGTTCGTACGTCATCCTCGCCTGCAGCCGGATCGACGTCATCTCGTCGCAGCTGCGGTCCTTGAAGAAGTAGACCGAGCAGATCACGCCGTTGGTGACGAGGTCGTTGACCAGCACCCGCTGGCCGCCGCGCCAGGCCCGTTCCACCCACGCGTAGTAGTTCTGCTGGTGGGTCAGTGAGTCGTGGGCGGGCCAGTCCTTGAACGTGGGCCAGCCGACCGGGTCGTGTCTGCCGTCACCGCCCTTGGTGATGAAGTCGAAGACCGCCAGCGAGCCGTCGGGGTAGTGCTCGGGGCAGTCCTTCAGCGCGTCCGCGATCCCGGCCTCGGAGAACGTCTTGCCGCAGATCAGGCGCCCGCCGAAGCCCTCGTTGGCGAACAGGTGGTCATGGGCGTCGACGAAGCCGCGCACCTCGCCCTTGGCGTTGGTGCCGGTGAAGGGCTCGCCGGTGACGTTGATCTGGGAGTCCGGCGAGGGCCGTGCCGTCGGGACCCACCACTCGTTCCCGGCCGCCGAACTGGGGGTGGGGCCGAGGAGGACGGCCAGTACGAGGAGGAGCAGGGACGCCATGGTGATGTTCTTGCGTCCGTAGTACCGGCGTCTGGATATGGCCACGGCCCACGTCCCTCGGTAGGCGGGATGCGCGGTCGACGGACGAGGACGCCCGGGGTCCGGAGACCCTTGCGCACACCGATTGTCATGTCCTTTGTAAAGTGCCGCCCAAGAGGATCGCCAGTGCCGCCGGTGGAGTCAATACTCAACTACTGATGAGTATTGTTCAGCTTTCAATGGCCCGCCGATGCGGAATCGACCCGGGCGGGGATCGCGGACCCAGGGACGGAGCGGGGTCACAGGCCGACTATGACCAGAGCGATGTCGTCGCGAGCACCATGACTGACACCGAGGCGCCCGAGCAGGGTGTCGGCCAGGCGCTGGGGGCCGAGCCCCAGGCACTGGGCCAGGGCGTCGGTCAGGCGCTGCAGCCCGACGTCGATGTCCTCGTCGCGGCGTTCGATGAGGCCGTCGGTGTAAAGGACGAGAACGTCGCCGGGGTGATAGGCGGCACCGGCCTGGGGGCGCGGGACATGCTCCGGCCGGGCCCCGAGGGGCGGATCCGTCGCACGGTCCAGCAGTTCACAGGTGCCGTCGCGGTGCATCAGCACGGGAGGCGGATGACCCGCGCTGGAGTAGACGATCAACTGGGACCGCGCGTCCACCAGGGCTGTCACTGCGGTGGCCGCCAGGGCACCGTCCACGGAGCGGGCGTACAGGCCCAGGATCTCCAGCGCCTGAGCGGGGCCGGCGACGGCCCGGCTCGCCGCGGACAGCGCGCTGCGCAGCATCCCCATGACGGTGGCGGCCTCCAGGCCGTGGCCGACCACGTCGCCCACGGCGACGGCGAAACGCCCGTCGGACAGATCGGCGGTGTCGTACCAGTCGCCGCACACGTTGAGTGAGCCGATGGCCGGCAGGTAGCGCACCGCCACATTGGAGTGCCGGGCCAGGTCCGGGGAGTGCAGCATGGCCTCCTGCAACGTGATCGCCACCTGCCGCTCGCGCGCGTGCGCCCGCCGCAGTTCCCCGTTCAGACGCTCCAGTTCTTTGGCCCGGGCATACAGCTCGGCCTCCACGCTCTCGTCCCGTTGGCTCGGCGCCGCGGTGTTGTCCCGCTGCCGCTGCCGACGGGTACGGACGAAGGCGCTCACGTCCTCGACGCGGTGAATGATCCAGGACACCTGTCCGTTCCGCCCGATGACCGGGGTGTTGACCGGAGACCACCAGCGCTCCTCGAAGCCCCCGGGTTCCCCGGCGACGGGAATGTCGTACCGCTGAAAGGCCATCGTGTCCGGTTCCCTCGTGGCCAGCACCCGCTCCAGCGACGCGGAGAGGTTGCGGACGCCATTGGCCTGAGGGTCGGCGGGGTTGTCGGGAAAGGCATCGAAGATGTACTGCCCGAGCAGATCCTGACTGGTGCGGCCGGTCGCCCGGCAGTAGGCCTGATTGACACCGACGATCATCAGAGAGGGACTGAGCACCAGATACGGGCTGGGGGTGGCGGCGAACAGCGCGGCATAGTCGACCTGATCCACGGCCGGCTGCCCGCTGACGG
The DNA here is from genome assembly GCF_056434245.1 of Streptomyces sp. NPDC044064. NCBI lineage: Bacteria > Bacillati > Actinomycetota > Actinomycetes > Kitasatosporales > Streptomycetaceae > Streptomyces > Streptomyces sp. NPDC044064. The sequence goes on along the minus strand of NZ_JBWKFN010000008.1, from coordinate 177,624 downwards.
CAGTGACGCCCATTTCTCCAATGTACGAGGCCATCGCCGCGGTCGCCGCCCCTCGGGCGACCGCGGCTCCGCCGAGTCGGCAGCGGCGGCCGTCAGCGGGTGCGAAGACCGGGCGCCGCCCGGGCCCCGCGATTCCGGCATGATCCGCCGGACCGGCCCTGGGTGCCGGGCGTCGCGTGGTGCGTGATGCTGTAGGGGTGTGTGGTGTGTCAGCCGCTCGTATCCCGGCGGCCTACGCCGCCTCGGGCCGCCGTGCGCTGCGCGTGACCGTGGTCGCCGCGGCCGGCTTCTACCTCTTCCGGTACGGCCTGGACAGCCCCGTCGCGGCCACCTACGCCCTCTTCGGCACCGTGGCGCTGGGCGGACTCTCCAAGATCCCCGGGACCGGGCGCCAGCGAGCCGTGGTGGTGCTCCATGTGCTGCCGGTGTGCTGGCTGCTGGTGGTGATCGGAACCTATCTCTCGGTACGGACCTGGAGCGCCGTCACGGGCATGTTCGTGGTCGGCTTCGCGCTGGCCTTCTCCGCCGTGGGCGGACCGCGCCCGGCGGGAGCGGCGCCCGGCCTGCAACTCCTGTACATCCTGCCGTCCTTCCCACCCTACGATCCCGGCTCGCTCGGCGAGCGGCTGATCGGAACGACGACCGGGCTGGCCCTGTTCATCGCCGCCGAGGCGCTGATCCTTCCCGGACCCGCTCCGCCGTCCTACCAGGAGCGGGCGGCCCGGGCGGCGCACACCGCCGCGCGCTGCGCGACCCTCCTCGCCGCTCCTCCCCATGCCCTGACCGGCGCGGACGTCCGCGCCGGTCACGAGGCCGGCCACGCACTGCGGTCCCTGACCGTCCCGGAGGCGGAGCGCCCGGCCGGACCGGGCAGACGCGACCGCGCCCTCAGCCACACCGGCCTGGCCACCCGCACCCTGCTCAACCGGCTGACGCAACTGCCCGCGACGCCGGGCGACCCTCCGGGCCCTGCCGTTACCGCCGTACTCCAGGCGGTGGCGCGGCTGGCCACCGCGACCGGGAGCTGCCTGGCAGCGGGCACGTCGCCCGTGGAGTCGTACCAGGAGCTGGTCACCTCCCGCGCCCACCTGGCGGCCTTGTCCGCAGCTCCCGGCGCCACCGACGGGACCGGTCCCGCGGCGGACTTCCCGCCCGCCGAACTGCGTCGGCACGCCGCCGTGCTGGAGATCGCCGACGCCGCCCTGGCCATGGCCACGGCGGCCGATCTCGCCGTACGAGGCAGGCATACCTCGGTGGAGGTGGCGCCGGAGCGCTTCTGGTACGCCACGGCCCGGGCCCCGTGCCTGTGGTGGCACCGGATCCGGGGCCACGCCGAGCGCCGGTCGGTGTTCTTCCAGAACGCGGTGCGCATCGCCATGGCCCTGACGGCGGCCCGGCTGGTGGCCGGGGTGGACACACTGCCCCACGGGTTCTGGGCCATGCTGGCTACGCTCACCCTCACCCGGACCACCATGGACGAGACCTGGAGCACCATCCGCCGGGCACTCGCCGGCACGCTGGCCGGCGCCCTGGTGACCGCCGGGACGCTGATCCTGGTGGGGGCCGACACCGCCGTGTACGCGATCGTCCTGCCCCTGTGGATGCTGGTCGCCTTCACGGTCGGACCGGTCAAGGGCGTCGGCTGGGCGCAGGGGATGTTCACCGTGCTCGTGGCCCTGGTCTTCGCCCAGCTGGCTGCGCCGACGTGGCAGCTCGCGGAGGTCCGGATGCTGGATGTGCTGGTCGGCAGCGCCATCGGCGCGGTCTTCGGCCTGCTGGCCTGGCCCCGCGGTGCCCACGACGAGCTGCGCCGTGCGGTGGCCGGGCTGCTGCGCAGGGCAGCCGAGATCGTGGTGGCGACCAGCGCCTCGGTGGCCGGAGGCGGGGCGGCGGCCGCACCGCCCGCGGCGACCGGCCACCGGTCGCTCCAGCACGCGGTCATCCTCGCGGAGTCCGCGTACGCGCAGTTCCAGAGCGAGCCGACACCCTTCGGGGGACGGCGGCGGGTGGCGTTGCCCGAAGTGGACTGGCAGGCCACGCTGATGGCCGGCCACCACACCCTGTGGGGCTCGGATCGGCTCCTGGAACCGCCGCTCACGGGCCTTGGGCCGGCGGCGGCCGAGTCCGCCGGCGGGCTGGGCGACCGGGTGGCGGGACGGATGCTGCTCGTCTCGGCGGCGCTGGACCCCGGTGGTGACACCCCGACCGCGACGTTGCCGTCGCTGGACCCGACCCGGGCGGGATTCGCCGCGGAGCCGCCCGGTGCGCCGCGGCTGTACTACGCCACCGTGTCGTGGCTGGACTCGCTGATGACGGATCTCTCGCGGATCGCACGCGGTGGGCCGGGACCCGAGCACAGCGAGGACGTCACCGCTGTCGGCAGCTGACGGCAGAGCCGGGGCGAGAAGTACGCGGGCTGCGCTGCGATCTGCGACAACGGCGCGCTCCGATCAGCCGTGTTGCCCCCAGGCCATGACCATGCCGGGGCCGAGCTCGGCGAGTTGGGGTGAGGCCAGATAGCCGAGTGCCTCATCGATGACGGAGGCGTCCACCCGGCCGGTCTCTTCCAGGGCGGGTCGCATCCGGTTCCACGTCTCGGACCAGAAGCGAGCCAGGGGGCTGCCCGCGACCAGTGGCGGGCAGACGAGTTCCGCGGCGACGTTGCGCAGTCCTTCCTCCCTCAGGAAGTGCGGATATGCCGGGACGGACGATGTGTCGGTGCCGATCGTCGTTCTCAGCGCCTGCCACATGGCGTCCATGACCCGCCGGTACGCAGACGCGTTGTCCAGGGCGTCCGGCACCTCCAGGGCGTCGCCGAGCACCAGCCAGCCTCCCGGGTTCAGCCACTGCGCGAGCCGTGAGACGAGCCGGCGGCGCTCGGGCAGGTGCATGAGGACGAACCTGGCATGGATCAGGTCGAAGCTGCCGAGCCGCAGGCTCTCGTCCGTGAGGTCGGCGGTGACCACGCGCAGCCGTGGCTCCGCGAGCGCATCCAGGCCCGCGGTGTCCCGGTCCAGGGCGACCACCTCTGCCGCGCCTGCCTCGTGCAGCAGCCAGCGCGCCACCGTCCCGGTCCCGGCACCCACTTCCAGACAGCGGCTTCCCGGCCCTGCGCCCAGCGCCCGCAGGCGGCGCTTGGTGACGGGGTCGTAGACCAGAGCGCCGGCGTCGATCCGCTCGGCTTCCTCGGGGTGTCCGGGTTCGAACAGGTCCTCTCCGTAGTGGCCGTCGGTCATGACCGGACCTCACCCTCGTGGCACGGCCCTGCCGCACCTCTCGACGCCATGGGAACTCCCTGGTGACCTGCTGATCCGCTGCAGCCACGGTGACAGCTGCCGGGCGCAACCGGTCCTGGACGAGGACCGGTCGGCGGGTCCGTCGACCCCATCGGGTGAACGGCCCATGAGCCGGATTCGCTGCAACCCGCACGGCGCGTGGGTGAGGATTGCCGTCATGGGACTGGCGACGGCATTCACGGATCTGTTCGGTGTGGAGCATCCGATCGCCCTGGCCCCGATGGGCGGGTCGGCCGGTGGTGCCCTGACCGCGGCGGTCTCCCGCGGCGGCGGGCTCGGCCTGATGGGCGGCGGGAACGGGGACCGGGAGTGGCTGGCCCGCGAGCTGCCCGTCCTGGTCGGCGAGAGCGCCGGGAAACCCTGGGGCATCGGCTTTCAGGCGTGGGCGGTCGACGACGGCGTGGTGGCGCGGGCGCTGGAGCACGAGCCCGCGGCGGTGATGTTGTCCTTCGGCGACCCCAGTGCGTTCGCGGAGCGCGTCCGTGGCGCGGGCACACCGCTGATCCTCCAGGTCACCGACCTCGAAGAGGCCCGCAGGGCGGTGGATCTGGGCGCCGATGCGATCGTGGCGCAGGGCACCGAAGCCGGCGGGCACGGAGCCCGGCACGGGCGGTCCACGCTGCCGTTCGTGCCCGTCGTGGTCGACCTGGCGGCACCGGTGCCGGTGCTGGCGGCCGGCGGGATCGCGGACGGCCGCGGGGTCGCGGCCGCCCTGGCGCTGGGGGCTGCCGGGGCATTGCTCGGCACCCGCTTCCAAGCCACGGCCGAGGCCCTCGTCGCCCCCGCGACGGCCAAGGCGCTCGTCGAGGCGCGTGGGGAGGACACCGAGCGCAACAGGGTGCTGGACATCGCCCGCGGCTCGCGGTGGCCGGACCGGTACACCGCGCGCACCCTCGGCCATCCCTTCCTCGACGAATGGCGGGGCCGGGAGGACGCGCTCGCGGCTGCCCCGCATGCCCGGCAGGCGTACCGGGACGCCGTGGCAGCAGGGGAGATCACCACGCTGCCGCAGTGGGCCGGCGAGGCCGTCGACCTCATCCACGATCTGCCGTCCGCGGCCGATCTGGTCGGCACCCTGGCCGTCGAGGCCGAGGAGGCGCTGGCCCGGGCCGGCAGACGCCGACCCGGATCGCGAGGATGACCGCACGACAGCAGCGATCACCGCCGGACTGCCGTCGCCCCACGGTCGTGCCCCCAGCCGGCCGCTGTCGCAGGACCGACACTCGATCAAGGTTTCGATGAACGAGCCAGTAAGCTGGATGAACGTGAGAACCGGCACGTCAGCAAGCGTGCCGGACCGCGGCTCGACACGAGGGAGCGACCGATGACAGTGGGAACCGAGCGAGCCGTACTGGCGGGCGGTTGTTTCTGGGGCATGCAGGACCTGGTGCGCAAGCAGCAGGGCGTGAAGTCCACCCGCGTCGGATACAGCGGCGGTGACACGCCGAACGCCACGTACCGTAACCACGGCGACCACGCCGAGGCGATCGAGATCATCTTCGATCCCACGGCCACCAGCTACCGCGACATCCTGGAGTTCTTCTTCCAGATCCACGATCCGACCACGAGGGACCGCCAGGGCAACGACATCGGGCGCAGCTACCGGTCCGCCATCTACTACACCGACGAGGAACAGCACCGCGTCGCCGTGGACACGATCGCGGACGTCGAGGCGAGCGGGCTGTGGCCGGGCAAGGTGGTCACGGAGGTCGAGCCCGTGGGCGACTTCTGGGAGGCCGAGCCGGAGCACCAGGACTACCTGGAGCGCTACCCGAACGGCTACACCTGCCACTTCCCGCGACCGAACTGGAAGCTGCCGCGCCGATCCTCGTCCACGACGAGCTGAGGCGCACGCCGCGCCGAGCCGTCGGGTGGGGCGCGCGGGCCGGGGAGGGGAATTGGGGTTCGGCAGACAGAAGGCACAGGAGCCGCCGGTGGAGCCCGTCGCGTGGGCCGGCGTCCAGAAGTTCGTCGTCTCCGCTGTCGAGCGTCCGGAAACGGCCGGGCGGAAGCGAGCCGTGTGGGGCAGAAAGGCCGTACGCGTGGCCCGGGGCTCGAAGGACTGGCAGGTCCTGGCCCCTTGCGCCTATCTGGGGTCCGCCGAGGTTCATCCGCCCGGTCTGCCGTCCCGCCCCGAGCAGACCCTGTTCGAGGATCCGGGCGCGCGGCACCTGCTGTGCTACGTGGAGCCGGCCGTGGAGGCCGGCGGAGAGCGGCGGCACGTCGTGCGCGACGGTACGGGACAGGCCGTCGGCACCCTCGTGCGCGTACCGCCGAAGCGCCGTCCCTTCAAGCACTCCTGGCGCATCGAACAGCCCGGCCACCCGGAGATCGTGGGCCGCAGCGAGTGGGCGGGCGGGGATGCCAAGGAGATCACCGGGCGTCTGGTCGGAAAGCTCGTCGGGGGAGTCCTGGACGCGATCGGGGACCTCGGGGCCGACGGCGGTGATCAGCGTTCCAGGGCACGGGCGCTGCAGTGGCGGGCCGAGGACAGGATCGTCATGGTCTCGGAGGGCAGCGAGCAGGTGACCGTGCGGGCGGGCTGGGTCGACCGCCGTCTCGCGTTCGCGTTCGCGCTCGTCGGCGACGACTGAGGCACGACACGTCAGGCTGACGGCGTCGGCACCCACGCACGTTCACCGGGTGCCGCGGAAGCGGAGTACAACCTGCCGTCACCTGCCGTACGCCCCGCTGCGGCAGAGTCGCCCCATGACGTACGACCCCATACCGACCGTGGACGCGCTCATGGCCCTGCTGGCCGACTGCGCGGACGTCTGGGACACCCCGGACCGTTCCGGTGACCCCGTGGACATCCTCGACCACGGCCGCCAGGTCGCCGCAGTGCTGGCCGGGCGGCACCCGGAAGACGAGGAACTCCAGGTGGCCGGGCTGGTCCACGACATCGGCCACCACCTCGTGCCTGGCGACGAAGCGGGACACGGCGCACACGCCGCGACGGCGGTGGAGGGCCTGCTGGGACCCCGAGTCGCCCGGCTCGTCGCGCTGCACATCCCGGCCAAGCGCTATCTCGCCGCCGCCGACCCGCACCTCGCACTGTCCCCGGAGAGTGCCCGGACCCTCGGCTGCCAGGGCGGCCCCATGACCCCGCAGGAGGCGACCGCCTTCGAGGCCGACCCCGACTTCTCCGGGGCGATCGCGCTGCGCCGCGCCGACGACGCGGGCAAGGTGGTGGGCCTGCCAGTGGCGGCTCTTGAGTCCTGGCGCCCCGTCGTGGAGCGAGTCGCCGCGGGCTGAGCAACCGGTCCGCCGGTGCCTTCCTGATCGTGACCGGGGCTGCGGGCGGTTCACCCGTCGGAAGGTGCCGGTGTGCGCCGCCGGCAGCCGCCGACCACACTGGCGGCAAAGAGCCCCGACCGCGTGAACGGAGCGGGAGAGCCACGATGACCCAGCCGATCCCCGCCTGCGAGGCCGACCGTCCGGCTGTGACCGGAAAAGTCCCCGACGATCTGCTGCGGGTGAGCGACCTGGACCCGCAGACCCTGGTGGGGCTGCTGGATCTGGCGGAGGGCATGAAGCGGGAGCCGCTGGGATGGGAGCGCGATCTGCGCGGTGGCGCCATCGGGTGCATCTTCGAGAAGCCGTCCACGCGGACCCGGGTGTCCCTGGCCACGGCCGCCCAGCGCCTCGGCATGGCAGCCATCGTGCTGAACCGCGAGGAGCTGCAGTTCGGTCACGGCGAGACGGCTGCCGACACCGCCCGCGTCCTGTCCTCCTACCTCGACGCGATCACGGTGCGCACCTTCGCCCACGCCACGGTGGAACAGATGGCCGACGCCTCGACGGTGCCGGTCGTCAACGCCCTGTCCGACACCCACCACCCCTGCCAGTCCCTGGCCGACCTCCTCGCGCTGCGTGAGCACTTCGGCACCCTGGCCGGCATGACGGCCGCCTTCGTCGGGGACGGCACGAGCAATACCTGCAATTCGTTCCTCGCGGCGTGCGCGGCCTCCGGCATGCACCTCGTCGTCGCCACCCCGCCCGGCTACGAGACCGAGGAGGACATCCTCGGCGAGGCCCGTGAGCTGATGGCACAGACCGGCGGTTCCGTCACGCTCACCACCGAGCCGGTCGAGGCGGTCGGCGCCGCGCAGGCCGTCTACGCCGAAGTGTGGGTCCCCATGGACAGACACCGCGAACGTGCCGAACGGACCGCACAGCTGGCCGCCTACCGGGTCGACGACGCCCTCCTCTCCCATGCGCCCCGCGATGCCGTGGCCATGCACTGCCTGCCCGCCGTCCGCGGGCAGGAGATCGCCTCGGAGGTGCTCGACGGCCCCCGGTCCCTGGTCTGGCGCCAGGCGGCCAACCGGCTTCCCACGGCCCAGGCGGTGCTGCACACCCTCATCGGCACCGCCCGCCGACGCAGACGTGCCACCTGACAGAGCAGGTACGCCGGTCTCCTGACGAGTGAAGGGGCTGCTCACCGAACCGGTCGGTGGGCCCCGGGGCCGAGTTCCCGCAGGACGGCCTGCCCCGCGGCACGGTGTTCGGCCGCCCCGGCCGGATCGGTCCGGTCGAGCACGATCGCGATCCCTTCGTGCGCCAGCGCTTCCTCGTACCGATTGCCCAGCCGCGGAGCCAGCTCCAACGCCTGCCGGTGCAGCCGTAGGGCCTCTTCCGGGATGCCCGCCAGCCGGCAGGTCTCGCCGTAGCCGTTGAGGAAACGCATCTTCCAGTGTTCCTCGAACAACTCGTCGAGCAGTGCGAACGCCTCCCGGTGACTGGCCAGTGCCTCCTCGTACCGGCCCATCTGCCGCAGCGCGACCCCCAGGCAGTTGAGGCACCACGCCTGGTTGTGCAGGTGCCCGTCCTCGCGGGCCAGCGCCAGCGCCCGGTGCAGGTGCTCAGCCGCCTCGTCCGGTGCCTCGTGGGCAATGGCCACGCCGAGCGTGATCCGGGCCGTCAGAGCGGGCGGCCACGCCGGGTCGCTGTGCGGAACGCCCAGCACCTCCCTGGCCCGCCGCGCCGCCTCCTCGCGGTGCCCGAGCTGCAGCATGGCCCAGGCCTCCGAGGCGGCCGCGTGGGCCACGCCCGCCGGACTTCCGGCCTGCTCGTACAACTTTCCTGCCAGCCCGAAGAGTTCGAGCGGCTCCTCGACGTGCCCCGCATCCCAGCTCAGATAGCCGCGGCGCATGGCCAGTTCGGCCTCCACCTGGGTGTCCCGCACCTGGGACAGGCGGAGTTCGGCCGCCTCGTAGGCGGCCGCAGCCTCCGCCGTCCGACCCGCGTTGTAGCGGGCGAAGCCCAGATCGCTGTGCGCCTCGGCCAGTCGCAGCGGATCGCCCAGGCGCTCGGCGGCGGCCAGCGACCGCTCGAAGAGGACGTTGAGATGCGTCGTACCGCAGCGCCGTGCGAAGTACGCCCGAAGGAAGCGCGGGAGTTCGGACACGTGAACGTCGGAGCCGACGGCGGCCGCCGTCTCGAAGGCCGCGACGAGGTTTCCGTACTCCGTGACGAACCAGGCGAGGGCCGCGTTCTTGTCCGGGAACCCGGGCAGCTCGGCCGGAGGCCGGCCCGCCGAGGCCGTACGGCTGGGGGAGAGGAACAGCATCGCGGCGTCGGCGGCGGCCGCCGCGTGCACGTAGTAGTCGAGGACCCGTACCAGGGCCCGCTCCTGCTCGGCCGCCGAGTCCTGTTCCGCCGCGGCCCTGCGCGCGTGCTGGTGCACGAGGTCGTGCAGCCGGTAGCGGCCCGCCGCCGGCTGCTGCACGAGGTGCGCGTCGACCAGGTCCTCCAGCGTCGCCCGGGCGTCGCGCAGCGGCACGTCCGCCAGCGCCGCCACCACGTACTCGTCGAAGGACTCCCCGGGCAGCAGACCCAGCATCCGGAACAGACGGGCCTGGGACCGGTCCAGCTGCCGGACCGACATGGCGAACGCGGTGTCGAACTCGCTCGCACCCTCGGCCAGCCGCTCGACGAGGATGCCCACGGTCCAGCCCGGCCGGTGCCGCAGCCGCGCCGCGGCCAGCCGCAGGGCGAGCGGCAGATGGCCGCACAGCCGCAGCACCTCGGCGGCGGACTCCGGATCACGGGCCAGCCTGCCGTCCGGGCCGCCCAAGTCGCCACTGGCCCGGGCCAGCAGCTCCGCGCTCTCCTGCGGGCTCAGCACGTCGAGCGAGACCGGGGGCACCTCGTCCAGGCCGAGAAGCCGGTTGCGGCTGGTGATCAGGGCGACGGAGTCGCCCGCACCGGGCAGCAGCGGGCGCACCTGGTCGGCGTCGGCGGCGTTGTCGAGGACCACCACGACCCGCCGGCGGGCCAACTCCGAGCGCCAGCAGGCGGCCAGTTGCTCGACTCCCTCCTGCGGGACCCTCTCGGAGGGGACGTCGAGCGCGCCGAGCAGCATCCGCAGTACGGACTCCGGGTCCATCGGCTGACGGCCCTCGGTGAACCCGTGCAGATCCACGTAGAGCAGGCCGTCCGGGAAGCGGGCGGCGAGCCGGTGCGCGGCGTGCACCGCGAGACAGGTCTTGCCGACGCCCGCCATGCCGTCGACGGACACCGCCCGGTGGCTGTCCACCGCGGCGAGTACGGCGGCGAGCTGGGCCTCGCGTCCGGTGAAGTCGGCTGCGTCGCGCGGCAGATCGTTACGGGGCAGCGGCCGGAACTGGCGGCTGCTCTTCGGGGGCGCCGGCAAGGGGTTCGACGTCCGCTCCCACAGGGGACGCAGCGGGCGCGGGTCGCGCTTGACGAGGCGGCACAGGGCGACCACCGCGGGCCAGGGCGGCACGGTCTGCCCGCCCAGGTAGCGCGACAGCGACGAGGAACTGAGTCCGGCGCCCCGCGCCAGGGCCCGTACGCCCAGCCCGGACAGTTCCTGCAGCAGGCGCAGCCGGGCCGCCAGCTCGTCCTGCGCCGTCCGTTCGTGCTTGTCCACCGGTTCCCCCGTCTCCCCGTCCCGCTCCGGCTGAAGTCTCGCGAGTCAAGTCGCCGCTGGTCAAGGCTGCTTCAGCTGTCCCACGGTGTCCCACCGCCGTGGTCCCGGCACGCGGGCTCGGCTGTCATGGAGTCACGCCCCGACGGAACGGGGCACCGACCCTGAGGAGGAGCGGACCGAGATGCACTCCCGCATGCGGAACCCCGCCGTAGTACTGCCCGACGCGATGAAGCCCATCCAAGCGATCCTCAAGACCGCGCACTCCGCCGGAGTCGACGGCGGCCTGCTGGAACTGGTGCATCTGCGGGTCAGTCAGATCAACGGCTGCAGCGCCTGCGTCGACGGCGGCGCCAGGGCGGCCCGTGGGGCCGGAGTGAGCGACGAACGCCTGGCCACGGTCGCCGCCTGGCGGGAAGCCCCGTACTTCACCACGGCGGAGCGGGCGGCCCTCGCGCTGGCCGAGGCCGCCACGCGGCTGGCCGACCGTCCCGACGCGGTGAGCGACGAGGTCTGGGACACGGCCGCCACCCATTTCGACGAGCAGCAGCTGGCGGCGATCATCCTGATGATCGGCGTCACCAACCTGTTCAACCGGCTCAACGCCACCACCCGCCAGATCGCCGGCGCCCGAGGCTGACGCGCCCAGCGGCGGCTTCACGGGGTGAAATCCGTGATCAGCACCTTCGAAGAAGCCGCCCGTGCGGCACCTCTCCAGCACGAAGATGTACCCGTCAATCCCTGGACCAGGAGGAACCCGCTGTGAAGAACGTACAGAAGCCCGCCGAGAGCACCGCCGCGACCGACACGACGTCCGAGGCATTCACCGACGAGGAGCGGGCCGCGATGAAGGAGCGCGCCCGGGAGGTGAAGGCGTCCGCACGCCGCGGATCGCGCGCAGACAAGGCGGCCGAGGACGAGGCAGCCGTACTCGCGAAGATCGCCGAGATGCAGGAGCCGGACCGTGTCATGGCCGAACGGCTCCACGCCGTCATCAAGGCCTGCGCGCCGGAGCTCGCGCCGAAGCTCTGGTACGGCATGCCCGCGTACGCCAAGGACGGCAAGGTCGTCTGCTTCTTCCAGAGCGCGCAGAAGTTCAACTCCCGCTACGCGACGCTCGGCTTCAGTGACAAGGCCAACCTCGACGAGGGCACCATGTGGCCGGCCGCCTACGCCCTGAAGGAGCTGACCGCCGCCGACGAGGCGAGGGTCGCCGAGCTGGTGAAGCGAGCGGTGAACTGACCCCCTCAGAACACCGCCCGTACCTCTCCGACTTCCCGCCCTCCGCCCAGCAACGGCATACGGCCGACGCGGTCGATCACGGGGACGGTCAGGCCGGTCAGGCGCAGCGCGCGGGCCAGGACCGGCCCCAGGGCCCGAGCGCCACCGTCCTCTATCTTGAGGGCCAGCGCGCGGCCGTCGGGCAGGGCCACGGCCTGGACGGCCTCGGCGCCCACCTTCGACAGGGCGCCCGGTATCCCCCGCATGAGCCAGGTGTCGTGGCGGCGGGTTCCGGCGACGTACTCGGGGTGGGCGCGCATGGCGTCGGCGACCCGCCGCTCGGGCGTGCCGGGCGCGGCCAGGACGAAGGAACGGAAGGCACGGGCGAGCCCGGTCAGACTGATCGCCATCAGCGGCGCCCCGCAGCCGTCCGTGCCGACGGCGGCCACCTGCTCACCGGCCGTCTCCTCCACCACCGTGCGGATGAGCCGCTGGAGCGGATGGTCGGCGTCGAGGTACGACTCCAGCGGCCAGTTCCGCAGTGCGGCTGCCGCCAGCATCGCCGTGTGCTTGCCGGAGCAGTTCATGGCCACCCGGTCGCGGGGTGCGCCCGCTGCCAGGTAGGTCTCCTGCTCCTCCTGGTCCAGGGGCAGGGACGGCGGGCACTGCAGGTGTTCAGGGCTCAGTCCGTGTTCGTCGAGCATCGTGCGCACCAGGTCGCGGTGGAAGCCCTCACCGGAGTGGCTCGCGGCCGCCAGCGCCAGCCGCTCGTCCGCGAGGTCCAGGCCGGCCCGCAGCACACCCGCCGCCTGCATCGGCTTGTTGGAGGAGCGTGGGAAGACGGGCGACGTCACGTCGCCCAGCGCCAGTTCCACCGAGCCGTCCGCGGCGAGCAGCACCAGGCTGCCCCGGTGCCGCCCCTCGACGAATCCCGAACGAACGACCTCGGCGAGCACCGGGGTGGCGACGGTGACGGCTGCAGTGGCCATTTCGGGCTGGGGCATCGGCGGCGACCTTCCGTACGAGGCTGGGGCCGACCTGCCCGACCGCCCCCGGGATCGCCGGAACCGCCGGTCATATGAGCAGGTGGTCCACCTGGGTTTGCGCGTCACAGTACCGCCGGGCGCACTCGGCGCCGGGGCCGCATCCTGCATGTCGACGCGTATCACCTCACCCGGCCGGAATGCGAAGAGCGGGACCCCCGTGGTGCACGAAGAGAATCCCGCTCAGGAGCGCGGCACGTCAGTGCTTGAAGATGTCCTTCGTCTTCTCCTTCGCCTGGCGCGCATCGCCCTTCGACTTCTCCAGCTGCCCCTCGGCCGCCAGCCCCTCATTGCCGACCGTGCGGCCGACCGCGGCCTTGGTCTTGCCCTTGGCCTGTTCCATCTTGGCCTTGGCCTTCTGGTTTCCGGCCATCGCTCTTCACTCCTAACCGAATGCGGCGTCGTTGTCCGCCCACTGCGGGTACCCGTGTGCGGCGGGAAAACGCCCCCGGACCGTAGCGCGGTGGCCGACCGCCCTGTCGGTTTCTCCGGCGCACGCGTGGGCAGTCGCCGGGTTGTCCTGCTGAGGTACCACCGCCACCTGCCCGCAGCGGCCACCGGGAGGAGCCGGCCGAGGGCGCTCTCGCTGTTCACCCGATGACGGTGTGTGACCAGCTACCGGAACAGGTGATGAGCGTGACCCGTGTTCGGCACCCCCATGACGACGCCCCCGACACCATGGCGGAGTTCCGCCTGCTGAGAACCCTTCCGCAGGGAGCCCGGCGGGACGGGCTGCGGGACGAGGTGGTGAGGGCCTGGCTGCCGATGGCCCACCGCATCGCCACGCGCTACCGCGACCGGGGCGAATCCCTCGAGGACCTGCGCCAGGTCGCCGCGCTCGCCCTGGTGAAGGCGGTGGACGGGTTCGACCCGGATCGGGGAGGGGCGTTCGCGAGCTGCGCGGTACCGACGATCACGGGTGAGTTGCGCAGGCATTTCAGGGACCACACGTGGGTACTGCGGGTACCGCGCCGCACCCAGGAGCTGCGCCGGCGGGTCAACCTGGTCTGTCAGGACCTCGCCCGGTCGGGCGGTGAGTTCTCGGCCGCCGACATCGCCGCGCGTACCCACCTGGGGACGGACGAGGTACGTGAGGGCACGCGTACGCCGTGCTGTCACTGGACGTCGAGCCGGCAGCGGGCGGAGCCGGCGGTGGAAGGACGCTCGCGGACACGCTCGGAGGACCGGACCCCGGCCTGCAGACCGTGGTAGACCGGGAGTCGGTACGTCCGTTGCTCGGAGCGCTGTCCGAGCGGGACCGGCGCATCCTGTATCTGCGGTTCTTCCGAGGGATGACGCAGCAACGCATCGCCGCGGAGTACGGGGTCTCGCAGATGCACATCTCCCGCGTCCTGAACCGCATCTGCTCACAGCTGCGGGAGCAGGCCATGGCCGACGCGGCCTGACCACCCAGGTGGGTCGACGTCTTGGGGACTACGGAGGGAACGTGGTGGAGCACCGCACGGAGTCCGTTGCACGGGGTCGCCATGAGACCGAGGAGGAGAGGGCGGACCGGCGCTGGAGCGAGCTGCTCCAGGAACTGCGAGTGGCTCAGACCGGCGTCCAGATTCTCTTCGGCTTCCTGCTCACCGTGGTCTTCCAAGTCCGCTTCACGACTCTCTCGGACGCCGACCGGACCATCTATCTGGTGACGGTGGTGTTCGGAGCGGCCGCGACCGGCGCTCTCATCGGGCCGGTCGCGGTGCATCGCAGCCTGGCCGGGCAGCATCTCAAGCCGCAGACCGTGGACTGGGCCGCACGGCTGGCCATGACGGGTCTGATCCTGCTGTTGTGCACGATGGCGAGTGCCCTGTTGCTGATCCTTCGGGTGGCACGCCTCGGCGAGGTGGCGGGCTGGATCGTCACGGCCATGTTGCTGTGGTTCGTGCTGTGCTGGTTCGGCATCCCCCTATGGGCCCGGATTCGGGCCACCGCCGCCAAGGACGCGGGAGAGCCGGCCGCCCACGACAGGGGCGGCGACAGCCGATGAGGGTGTGCCCTCGCCGGGGCCGGGCGCCTCGGTGATGTCCAGGAACACATGCTCGGCCTGGGGCCACTCGCCGCTGATCCGCCTCTTGATCCGGACACAGACCAGCTCGACCTCCTCGCTCTCGAGCCCCGGCGCGAGATCGACGCGCGCGGCGACGAGGACGGAGTCCAGCCCCAGTCGCATCGTCAGCAGTGCCGCGACCCTGTCGATCTCGTCCTGCGACCCGAGGAAGTCGGCGATCCCGTCACGCAGTTCCGTGTCGACCGCCTGGCCGATCAGCTGGTCCCGTGTCTCCCGGGCCAACCGATAGGCCACGCACACCAGGAGAAGGCCGATCCCCACGGATGCGCCCGCCTCCCAAGCCACCTGGCCGGTCGCCAGGTGGAGCGAGATACCGCCCGCCGCGAGAAGCACACCGGCCACGGCCGTCGCGTCCTCCGCGATCACCGTGCGCAGAGCCGGGTCGGCCGCGCCCTCCCGGTGCCGACGCGCCTGGTACAGGGCGCGGACCAGGGAACCACCGTCGGCGAGCAGTGCCACCCCGAGCACTGCGAGCCCCGCCAGGTAGCCCTGCAACGACTCCTGTCGGTCCATTCGCAGTGCCTGGACACCCTGGTACACCGAGAAGCAGCCACCCATGACGAAGATCCCCACCGCGGCCAGCAGCGCCCAGAAGTAGCGCTCCTTGCCGTAGCCGAACGGATGCCGGTCGTCGGCGGGGCGCCTGCTGCGGCGTACCGCGACGAGCAGGAACACCTCGTTCAGGCTGTCCGCGACCGAGTGCGCCGCCTCCGAGAGCAGCGCAGGGGATCCGGCGAAGAGCCCGGCCGCCGTTTTGGCCGCGGCGATCACCAGGTTGGCTGCGAGAGCGACCAGGACGGTGACCCGAGTGCGTACGTCCCGGGCCGTGGAGCCCCGATCGCGCTGCCCGTCCGTACGCGTCACCAGCGCTGCCCTCCAGCCTGCCGTGCGGTCTTCGCGTGCCGCGTCGCTCCGGGTACGCGACGGCGAGAGTGCGCAGGGCCCGCCCTGCGCACCGCCGAGGATCCGGCACCGGCAGCCGGAGCCCGGCGTCGGCCTCTCACCGGCGACTGCCCCGGTGACCGCCGTTCATGCGGGGCAGCGGAGGCCTCGATCGCAGGCCGGGCCGAGTAAAATTCGGAAAGGTACGAGCGCCTTGTCCGGGACGCCCGCCTGACGGCGGAACGGAGGTCGCCTTGACCCTTTCTGCGGGGTCGGCCGGAGCGTCCGCCGACTGGGCCGATTCCGGATTCACCGGCCTGGCCGCGGAGATCGAGCGGCTCCGGGCCGACCACGCGCGCCGCCATCTGACCGATCTGGCCACCGGCGTTCTCGCCGCCCAGCTCGGGGTCTCCATCGCGGACGCGGCCGCGCACCTCGACGCTCTGGCCCGGGCGACCGGACTCTCTCCGGGCGATCTCGCCGCGGACGTCGTGAACTCGGTCGCGGCGCCGGGCGACCAGCCGTACGCCCCGAATCCGGTCACGCCGCTCCAGGCCCGGGAGCAGCGCCGTACCGCCGCGGCCGCCGAGGCGACGGACAGCGTCGGGGACGCGGCCCGGACGCTGCTGGAGGGCGCCCTCGACCCGCTCGGGGCGGACAGCCTGTGGCTGTGGCGGTCGGCCGCCTCCGGCAGCCTGAGCCTCGCCGGACACGCCGGGGCCGGGGCCTCGGAGGCCGCGGCCTGGCGCTGGATCTCGCCGGCCTGTCCCGAGCCGTTTCGCACCGCCCTCGACGGCAGCGCTCCCCTGTGGCTGGAGAGCGGTCCGGCCGCAGGCTGCCCGCTGCCCGGAGTACGGGCGGACGCTGCCCGGGCGCTGCTGCCGCTGCGGCGTAAAGGGGAGATGATCGGCCTGGCGCTGGTCGGCTGGCCGGGTCCCACACCACTCGACACCTCGCTACGGCGCGCTGTCACGGACTTGATGGGCATGGCGATCACCGTCCTGGACCACCCGGACAGCCCCATGCCGGACGTGCCCGTACTGGTCGACATCCTCGACGCGCTCACCCGGCCGGCGGCCCTGCTGCAGACGAGCGACGTGACCGGGGCCGTGATCGTCGAACACCTCAACGGAGAGGCCGTCGCCGCCCTCGGGGGTGTGCTCTCGGCAGGCGACAGGCATCTGTCGCGTGTCTTCCCGATGACCCACCAGGCGCTCGGCCGACTGGTGCGGCGGACGCGGCGCAGCCGCCGTCCGCAGCGGGCCGTACGGCTGCCGGCGACCGCCCGCACGGCGCCGCACGGATCGCCCGCACCGCTGCTGGATGTCCGGGTCCTGCCCGCCGGGGACGCCCGGTACGTACTCCTGTGGAACACCGCGACCGACTCCCGCCTCGCGACCGGCCGCGCCGTATCCCGGCTGCAGAGCGTCGCCACCTTCCAGGACAGCCTGACCGGCGGCGAGACCGTGTGGTCCGAGCAGGCCTACGACATGTTCGGGATGGAACGGGAGGACGCCCCGGTGCCCCTGCTGGCGCTGCGGGGACGGATCCACCAGGAGGACGACGGCGTCCTCACGGAACTGCTGCGATCACTCATGGACGGCAGGACAGGCGCGCAGTCCGTGCTGCGCATCGTGCGTCCGGACGGATCCGTGCGGCATGTGCGGGTGGCGGCGGAGCCGCTGCTCGACGGGGAGACGGTCACCGGTTTCGTCGGTGTGTACCAGGACGAGTCGGTGATCCATCGCACGGAACTCGCTCTCAGCGCGACGTTCGACAGCCTGACCGTGGTCCGCGACCAGGCGGAGCTGCGGCACCGCCTGGCTCTCCAGCTCCAGCAGGCCATCGTCCCCGAGACCCCCGCCCTCCAGGAACTGCCTGGAGGCCTGGTGGTCGCCGCCCGATACCGTCCGGCGGCGGAGGAGTACCAGGTCGGCGGCGACTGGTACGACGTGCTGCCGCTGCCGGACGGCAAGCTGCTGGTGGCCGTCGGTGACATCGCCGGGCACGGAATCGACTCCGTCACCGGCATGGTCGCGCTGCGCAACGCCCAGCGGGCGCTCGCCTTCACCGGCGGGCCGCCCGGGCAGCTGATGAGATGGCTCAACGAGGTCACGCTGCGCACCGGCGACGGGACCACGGCGACAGCCGTGTGCGCCCTGTACGACCCGGACGAGCGGCACCTCGTCTGGTCGAGCGCCGGGCACCTCCCTCTCCTGCTGCTCCGGGACGGTCACGCGCGGCTGTTGGAGACCCCTGAGGACATCCTTCTCGGAGCGGTCACGTCGTTCCGCTATCAGGAGCGCCGCACCGCACTGCGGCCGGGAGACACGCTGCTGCTGTACACGGACGGGCTGATCGAGCGGCGGCACGACGGGCTGGGCCTGGGGCTCGCCCGCCTTGTCGCCGCGGTGGACGAACTCGCCACCGGCGGGCAGCTGGGGCCGCTGGTCGACGGACTTCTCGGTCTGGCCATGGGGGACACGGACGACGACACGTGCATCGTCGCCGTCGGGGTGCGGTGACTCACGAACCGGAGGGAGGACGTGCCCCGTCCCGCTGGTGAGCTGTGCGGGCCGGGGACCGGACGGGCCCGGGAACCCTCACTTCGCCAGTCGGTGATGGATCATGGTGAGCAGCTCCGTCTCGTCGATGGGCTTGGCCAGATAGCCGTCGGCGCCGGCCGCCAGGGCGCTGGCCCGATCACCGGGCATCGCCTTCGCGGTGACCACGATGATCGGGAGGTGCGCGCGGTCCGGGAGCCTGCGGATCTTCTCGATCGCCTCGTACCCGTCCATCCCGGCCATCATGACGTCCATCAGCACGAGCTCGAGGTCGCTGCGTTCGGTCAGAAGCTCTATGGCCCGGCGTCCGCCGTCGGCCGTCACCACCCGCAGCCCGTCGGACTTCAGGACCTCCGTGAGCGCGAAGACGTTGCGGTGGTCGTCGTCCACGACCAGCACGGCCGCACCGGACCCTGCCGCGGAGACGTCAGGAGCGGATGGCTCCGGGATCGTGTGCTCCCGGGGCTGAGCATCCTCGCCCGTGGCAGGCGCGGAAGGTGCGGGTGGCTCCGTGCGCACGGGGAGGTACAACGTGAAGCGGCTGCCTCGACCCGGTGTGCTCTCGACCTCGATGACGCCGCCGATGAGCGTGGCGACCTCCCGGCTGATGGAGAGGCCGAGTCCGGTACCGCCGTAGCGGCGCGCGGTGGTGCCGTCGCCCTGCTGGAAGGCCTCGAAGATGTGCCGGAGGCGTTCGGCCGGGATGCCGATCCCGGTGTCGGTGACGCGGAAGGCGAGTACTGGTGCGGCACCGCCCAGACCGGTCGGCGTCTCGGCGGCGTCGGCGGCTTCGACGCTCAGCGTGACGCTTCCTTCGTCGGTGAACTTCAGCGCGTTGGAGAGCAGGTTGCTCAGCACCTGACGGAGCCGCGCCTCGTCCGTGGTGAGGGACTCGGGCACCTCGCGCGCCACGGAGACGGTGAAATCGAGCCCACGTTCGTTCGCGACAGGACCGAACGCCGCCGTCAGGTGCTCCAGAAGATGCGACAGGAGGAAGGGCTCGTGCCGGACGTCCATCTTGCCCGCTTCCACCTTGGACAGATCCAGGATGTCGTTGATCAGCTGGAGCAGATCGGAACCGGCCGAGTGAATGACCTCCGCGTAGTTGACCTGTTTCTTCGTCAGGTTGCCCTCGGGGTTCTGGGCGAGGAGACGGGCCAGGGTGAGCAGACTGTTCAGCGGTGTCCGCAGCTCGTGACTCATGTTGGCCAGGAACTCGGACTTGTACATCGAGGTACGGGACAACTGCTGGGCGCGTTCCTCCAGTTCCTGCCGGGCCTGCTCGATGACCCGGTTCTTCGACTCGATGTCCTCGTTGCGTTCGGCGAGCAGGGCTGCCTGCTCCTGCAGTTCCGCGTTGGACTGTTGGAGCTCCTGCTGCCGGGCCTGCAACTCCTCTGTCTTGGAACGGAGTTCGTCGGCGAGATTCCTCGACTGGGCGAGCAGCGCGTCGGTGCGCAGATTGGCCACCAGCGAGCTGAGCACGGCTCCGGCGCTCACGACGAACCGGCCGAGGAAGTCGCGGTGCAGGTCGGTGAAGCTGTGCAGGGCGGCGAGTTCGACGGCGCCGAGCACCAGGTCCTCGACCACGATGGGCAGCACGACGAGCTCCGTGGGTTCCGCCGATCCGACGGCGGAGGAGATGGTCGCGTACCCCGGGGGCACCGTGGCGACGAAGAGGGCCCGCCGGTCGCGGGCGGCCTGGCCCACCAGGCCCTGGCCGACGCGGAAGCGGCGGGGCGTACCCGGCTCGGGCGGCTCGGCGAGCCCGTACGCGGCAGCCATGACCAGCTCGGGTCCGTGCTCGCCCTCGTCGACGACGAAGAGGGCACCGTACTGGGCCGAGACCAGCGGCGGCACTTCCGTCATGATCAGCTGGGCTATCTCGGGCACGCTGCGGGTGCCCTGGAGCAGCCCGGTGATCCGTGCCAGGTTCGTCTGCAGCCAGTCCTGCTCCTGGTTGGCCCGCGTCGTCGCGCGCAGCGACTCGACCATGGCGTTGATGTTGTCGCGCAGTTCGCCCACCTCGCCGGGGGCGTCGGCGGTGATGGAGCGGGTGAGATCCCCCTCGGCCACGGCACTCGTGACCTCCGCGATGGCCCGGACCTGACGGGTCAGGTTACCGGCGAGTTCGTTGACGTTGTCGGTGAGGTCCTTCCAGGTCCCGGACACCCCGTGGACCGTGGCCTGACCGCCGAGCTTCCCCTCCGTTCCCACTTCGCGTGCCACGCGTGTGACCTCGGCGGCGAACGACGACAGCCGGTCCACCATGGTGTTGATCGTGGTCTTGAGTTCGAGGATCTCGCCGCGTGCGGCGACGTCGATGCGGCTGGTCAGGTCGCCCTGTGCGACGGACGTGGTGACCTGGGCGATGTTACGAACCTGGTTGGTCAGGTTGTCGGCCATGAAGTTGACGTTGTCGGTGAGGTCCTTCCAGGTCCCGGACACCCCGCGGACCGTGGCCTGACCGCCCAGCTTGCCGTCCGTCCCGACCTCACGCGCCACGCGGGTGACCTCCTCCGCGAACGACGACAGCCGGTCGACCATGGTGTTGATCGTCTCCTTGAGCTCAAGGATCTCGCCGCGTGCGTCCACCCGGATCTTCTGGGTGAGATCGCCGCGGGCGACCGCGGTCGCCACATGCGCGATGGACCGCACCTGCAGAGTGAGGTTGTCCGCCATCGCGTTGACGCCGGTGGTGAGCTCGTGCCAGGCCCCGCTCGTCCGCGGTTCGTGCACGCGGCTGCCGAGCACCCCCTCGTCGCCCACTTGCCCGGCGACGCGAGTGACCTCGGAAGTGAGCAGGGAAAGCCGGTCGACCATGTCGTTGTAGACCACGGCGATGTCGCCGAGGGTTCCGGCGGCGTCCTCGGGGAGCTGGACGGAGAGATCTCCGTCCCGTACCGCGGTGAGACCGGCGAGCAGCCGACGCAGGCCGTCCTCGTCCGAGCCTGCGGCGGCCGGGGCCGCGCCGAGGCGTGCTGCTCTGCGCTTCGCCATGAGAGCACCTCGTACGAGCGGGCGTCGCGTGGACGGACTGGCCCAAGGCCTGGCTCTGCGGTGCCCACGCACCGCGTTTCCACTCTAGGACCGGTCCGGAGCTGCGGCTTCCGGGACGATGTCCACCTCGAACCACACGGTCTTGCCGCCGTGGGAGCCGGGCACGCAGCCCCAGTGCGCCGCGAGCCGCTGGACCAGATACAGCCCGTGCCCCGAGGTGCGGAAGGCGCTGTGCCGGCCATGCGGATGAGGAGCCACCGGGCTGGTGTCGCTGATCTGCACCCACAGTGCCCGATCGGTTGCCGTGAGCTGCAGCTCGGACGGGGCGCCCCCGTGTGTGCAGGCGTTCGTGACCACCTCCGACACCAGCAGCACGGCGTCGTCGGCGGCTTTGCGGCCGGGCCGGCCGGCGGATCCGAACCACTTGACCAGCGCCCGCTGGGTCAGGGCACGGCAATGGGCGACCACTCCGGGTTCCGCCGGGAGTTCGTAGCGCAACGAGCGGTCGCCGGTCCGCGGCTCCGTGGACCTGGCCATGCGCTGCGGCTTTCCGGTACATACCGCATCAAACCATCACATAGGGGAAGAATGACTGTAGGACGCTCGATCGACGGACCCCACCGCGGTCACCGCGGTGCAGGCCCGCCGCCACCGTCGAAGGAGCCTCATGTCCACCGTCCAGACTTCCGCAACCTCCGCCCATGACACTGGTGCTGTCATGCGTCGCGAAGCCCTTGCCGGACTGCCGGAGATCACGCGGCCCACCGAGGTCTCGACGGATGACGCGCGGTCCCTCTCCGTGGCCCTGTTCGTGCGCCTGCGTGCACTGGAGGAGGGCACGCCCGAGTACTCCTACGTGCGCAACACCCTCGTCGAACTGAACCTCAGTCTCGTCAAGTTCGCCGCCCGGCGGTTCAGGGACCACGTCGACTCGGCCGAGGACATCATCCAGGTCGGCACGATCGGCCTGATCAAGGCGATCAACCGTTTCGACGTCGACCGTGACGTCGAGTTCTCGGCGTTCGCGCTGCCGACGATCGTCGGCGAGATGAAGCGGTTCTTCCGTGACACGACCTGGGCCGTGCGGGTTCCCCGACGGCTCCAGGAAATGCGGATCGAGCTGGCGAAGTCCGCCGACCGACTGGAGCAGCGGCTCGGGCACCGGCCCAGCCGTGGCGAACTCGCCGCCCAGATGCAGGTGACCGAGGAGTGTGTGGCCGAGGGCGAACGCGCTGCCAACGGCTATGCCGCCCGCTCCCTGGACGCGCCGGTCGAGGAGGACGACGCCGACGCGCTGCGTCTCGTCACGCGCCATCTGGCCACGTCGGAGCCGTCGTACGAACTCGTCGAGGACTTCGAGTCGCTGAAGCCGCTGATCGCGCGCCTGGGTGAACGGGATCGCCTCGTGCTGTCGTTGCGCTTCGGCGAGGAGCTCACCCAGGCGGAGATCGGGGAGCGCCTCGGCCTGTCGCAGATGCACATCTCGCGCCTGCTCAAGCGGATCCTGGGCGAACTCAGAGCGGGCTTGATCGACGACGAGCCGACCGCGCCCGATGAGACTTCTGTTCAGGCGGGCGGGTGACCTCCACCCATACGACCTTTCCGTATGCGCGATCAGGCTTGGCCTCGGATCCCCACGAACGGGCCAGCCGGTCGAAGATCATCAGGCCGTGCCCGCCGGGAAGCGCGGGTGACCGCGGGGTCTGAGCGTGTGGATGCTCGGGGCTCGCGTCGGACACCTCGATGCGCAGCCGTTCGCCGCCGTGCCGGAGGACCAGTTCCTCCGGGCCTCCGGCGTGCAGGCACGCGTTGGTGACCACCTCCGACACCAGCAGCAGTACGTCCTCGACCTGTTCGCGTGCCTCCGGCGTGGCGGCCGGCAGCCAGCCCCAGTCGGCCAACGCCGCAGCGGTGAAGTCACGGCAGCGGGTCACCGCGCCGCTCGTGCCGCGCAGGGCGAGTCGTCTGACCTGCTCGTGGCCGGCGCCTGTCGTCGTCATGATCCCTCCGTCGGCTCCGACCGCGGCGGCGTCACGTGCCTGCCTGGCTGTCCGTGAGTGCCGTCTCGACATCCTGGAACACCCGGAAGACGTTGTGGGCGCCGGTGATCTCGAACATGCGGTCCACCGGCGGGCGCAGCCCCGCGATGTCCAGGCGTCCTCCGTGGTTCTGCATGCGCAGCCGGGCCTTGAGCAGGACGTTCAGCCCGGTCGAGTCGCAGAACAGCAGCCCGGAGCAGTCGGCGATGATCCGCCGTGCCCCGATTCCCTCTTCCAAGGCCTCCTTCAGGGGCCCTGCCGAGTCGTGGTCCACCTCCCCGGTCAGGACCAGTACAACCGTGTCCGTCCGGGCCTCGGGCCGTATCTCCACGACGAGCCGACGGTCCTGGCCTGTGCCCCTCGCGGGATGGTTCGTTGCCCGCTCTTCAGCGTCCACGGCAACGCACGCCTCCTCCCTGCACCCAGGAACGGGCAGGATTCCCTGCAGCAGGATGCCCCTGTATGGGGCCTATGCCCACATTGTCACGCGATATCCACCTTGCCTTACGCCCATCAGCCGTGCAGCGACGGCAGGACCTCGGTGCGGTCTCGGGCCTTCGCGGTGAGGCGCACGGTGTGGGGTACCCGGCATCCGAGCGCGCGGTGACCGCGCCCTGTCTCGACAGCGGTGCCGCATCCGCCCGATGACGGGAATCGACGACAACGGGGAAGGAGAGTCGACCGGTCATGCGTATCGCGTTTCTGACAGCGCCCGAGGGCGTCGAACAGGTGGAGCTCAACGAGCCCTGGCAGGCGGCATGGGAGGCCGGGCACGAACCGGTGCTGGTGTCGACCGAATCCGGTGAGGTCCAGGCCTTCCACCACCTCGACAGGGCGGACAGGTTCACGGTGGACGAGGTCGTCCGTGATGTGGTCGCGGATTCCTTCGGCGGCCTGGTCCTGCCCGGCGGGGTCGCCAATCCGGACTTCCTGCGGACGGACGACAAGGCCGTGGCTTTCGTGAGGGAGTTCTTCGAGCTGGGGCGCCCGGTCGCCGCGATCTGTCACGCGCCCTGGATCCTCGTCGAGGCGGACGTGGTGCGGGGGCGTGAACTGACCTCGTGGCCGAGCCTGCGCACGGACATCCGCAAC
The DNA here is from genome assembly GCF_056434245.1 of Streptomyces sp. NPDC044064. Taxonomy (NCBI): domain Bacteria; kingdom Bacillati; phylum Actinomycetota; class Actinomycetes; order Kitasatosporales; family Streptomycetaceae; genus Streptomyces; species Streptomyces sp. NPDC044064. Next base: position 153,521 of record NZ_JBWKFN010000008.1, on the reverse strand, counting down.
GCGGGCGGCACCTGGGTGGACAAGCAGGTGAAAATCTGCGACCACGGGCCCAACAAGCTGGTCACCAGCCGCAAGCCGGACGATCTGAAGGCCTTCTGTGCAGCGATTCTGGACGTGTTCGCCGAGGAGATGACGGCGCGCTGAGCGCGCGCGATTACACCCACTGCCGTACCGACTTCACCCGATTGCCCTGGTGGGCTGCCTCGGCACCCGTGGCGACCGGACTCGCAGTCGTCGCCCTGTGTGCATGCCCGGCGGCACCGGCTTCAGCGGTTGGCGGCGTGGGCGGCGCGAAACCAGCCGTCGTGCTGGCGCACGGCGCCTTCGCCGACGGTTCGAGCTGGAACGGAGCGGTGAGCCGGCTGCAGCAGGCGGGGTATCCGGTCATCGCTCCCGCCAACCCGCTGCGCCCACTGGCCTGTGACGCCGAGTACATCCACAGCGTCCTGAAGCCACCGGCCGTACAGCGCTTCATGGCCCAGCGCGCCCACGCGCACACCGTCGAGGTCAATGCGTCCCACGCCGCCTCGGTCTCCCAGCCGGGCGCGGTCGCCCGCCTGACCGAACAGGCGGCCCAGGCCACCGTCACCACGGCGACGACCGCCACCGGACCTGCGGGCCCGACGCTCGCGCAGACCGGTTCCGGGCGGCCGATCGCACAGGCCGTCACCCTCGGAGGCACGGCCGCTGCGTCGGTGGCCGCCGGCTCTGCCGTCGCACTCCTCGTCCGCCGCCGGCGAGCGGCACCGGAGCAGGGTCGCTGAGCCTGGCCCCTGTCAGGCGGCAGCGGAGTCGCTCCGCACGGTGCCGCGAGCACCCCGCCGCGAGGGGTACTCGGTCGGAGAGTCCCTAGCCCCACCCGGTGACCGAGCGCGGGCGGGCGCGCCCCGAGAGGTGAGAGCCGATGACCTTTCCGCATCCCGCTGACCGGGGCGGCGACCGGCGCCGGTGGTTCGAACGGTTCGCGGAGGGCGCATCGCTGTTCACCAGCTCCCCGCTGTTCTTCCTGCTGTGCCTGGCACTGGTCGCATGGGTGGTGATCGTGCATGCCCTTGGGATGGGCACGGCGTGGCAGGTGCTCGCCGGGGACTCGATGACGGCCGTGACGCTGCTCCTGCTCGCCCTGCTGAAGAACTCGGAGCTACGGGCCGAGCGCCATCCAGCGCAAGCTGGACGCCATCGCCGCCGCCCTGCTCGAAGCGCAGGAGGGCTCGCCGGGCAAGGCGCACGAGGACCTCAGGGCTGCCATCCGTATGGAGGAGGGGATCTGACGAGAGGATCCGCAGGCAGGCATGTCGGAGCTGCCCGACGTCGAGGGCCTGGACGTACTGATCCTTTCGCCGAGCCGCTCAAGCCAGGGTGCGCTGTACGCACTCGGTGACGACGCCCTGAAGGCTGCCCGTCCGTTCCATGAGCACCCGCTGTTCGCGGGCGCCGGTGCCCCGGCTCAGCAATTCGCCGACGGTCCTTTCGACGCGGGCCGCGTCGCCGCTCTCGATCAGTGCATCCCCGGTGTGTTCCAGCAGCGAGCGCACCACGTCCGCGGCGGGCCGGGGCCGCATGGTCGCGGGATCGAGGAGATCCTGCCTCAGGCCCGTCCGGGCGGCTTGCCAGGCGGCCAGCCGCAGCAGGCTGACGCCGTGGTCGAGCGGTGGCCGGCCCGCCCGCCAGTCGCGCGCGGCGGTCTCCACCAAGGCCCGGACCAGTGTGGCGACAAGCACGGCGGTGTCCGCGCACAGGCACACATCCGCCACCCGGATCTCCACCGTCGGGAAGCGCGCGCTCAGACGGGCGTCGAAGTACGCCATCGCCTCGTCCAGGATGACGCCGGTGGCCACCATGTCCGCCACCAGCCGGTGGTACCGCTCGGCGGATCCGAACAGCTCGGCCGGCCCGGCCGACGGCCAGCGCCCCCAGACCCGGGAGCGATAGCTGTCGTAGCCGGTGTCGAGGCCCTGCCAGAACGGAGAGTTGGCGCTGACCGCGCAGAGCACGGGCAGCCAGGGCCGGATCCGGTCGAGAACGGCGACGCCCTCCTCGTCGGACTCCACCGACACATGCACATGACAGCCGCAGGCCAGTTGTCCACGGGTGCCGATCCCGTACCGGTCGGCCATCCACTGGTAGCGCTCGTTCACAGTGATCTTCGGGTTGAGCGGCAGCGGGGAGGTGGCGAGCGCGGCGACCGCGCACCCGATCTCGCCGGCGTGCCGTGCCGCCTCCTTGCGGCAGTGCACGATCTCGGCGGCGAGGTCCACCATCTCCGACTGGGGCCGCGTGGCGAACTCCAGCATCTGCCCGAACAGCTCCTTCTCGAAGACGGCCTGTGCGGGATCGTCCTCGGCGGCACGGGCAAGAACGGCGGCCGACACGGCCCTGGGCTCCCCGCTGTCGGGGTCGACCAGGAGGAGTTCCTCCTCCACTCCCACGGTACGCACCTGACGCCGCCCTCCTGCTGTGCGGGGCCGTCCGGTGACCGGAGCGGCCGCCGCAGCTGGTGTGCGTTGCTCACGCCACCTCAAGCTTGCCGCGTCGGGGGGCCGCGGGCGAGTCGTCGACCGCCGGGGTGCGCTCGGTTCCGTCGGGTTCCGCGTCTGTCAGTGCGCTGTCCAGTGCCTGACGGAGGTCGTCGGACAGCCGACCGGTCGCCACCCAGTCGACGAGGAGACCGGCGATCGTGGGCAGTCCGATGCCGGTACGCCGGGAGACCGCTGTGAGGACTTCGATGCCCTGGCCGGGGCGGAGCCCGCCGACGGCCATGACCACGCCGATCGCCTGGTCGATCACAGCGTGTGACACGACGGCTTCTTGCAGCTGGTGGATCTCCCAACGCAAACAGCTGATCTTGATGTGGAGATCTTTACAGGTCAGGAGGGTGCCGACTGCGGTGCGCTCCGTGTGGCCCTGATGCGAGTAGCCCATCGTGATCACGTCCTGGAACTGGCTCTCCGCCCCGGACTGCCGCCGCCGACGTGCCCGATGACGAGGAGGACAACCCGCTAGTACCCAGAAGAACGCGTGTACGTGCATCACGGGCCCGACTCCGAGGGTCGACGTCGGCGCGTGTTCGCACCGGGCTTCCCCCAGGTCACCGGCGTGGTCGTGCCCGCCCTTCACGCCCCCTTGCGCACGACCCGAGTCACCTCGCGCCCGATCTCCGGTGTGACGCGGCCGTCCGGGACGGGGATGCCGAGCGAGGTGGCGAGGCTCGCTCCATGGAGGTCGACCGCCGACTCCATCAGCTGAGCCAGGTTCGCGATGGCCGACCGGCCTCGGACAACGGCCGTGAAGAGCGTTCCGAGTCCAGCCAGCAACAGTGGCCACCAGACGGCTCCGGCGAGGATGTAGAGAACACCCCAACCAGCCACCGCAGCGGCCCTGTTGAACGCGTCCCTGCTCTCGTCCAGTACCGTACGGGCCTCCTCGGGCAGCACCAACCACAGCCGTGGCCAACCGTGTTCGAGATCGAGGCCGTACTCGATCCCGACGCGGGTGCTCAATGCCGCGACGCTGTCACCCATGCACGTAGGCCTCGTCGGAGGTGCCAGCGCGATGCGGTTGCGTCGGTACGCCAGTTGGGCCAGCACCTCGTCCGACTGCCCTTGGCGGTAAGCCTGTTCATACAGCTCCTGAGCGCGATCCCAGCGGCGACGGCGCCGGCCGGTCAGTGCCTGGCCGGTACGGCCGGGCACTGACCGAGCCACAGCCAGTGAACGGCCCTCCCCGCGCCCTGCGCCAGCAGCCCTGCCCATGCGGACAGCAGTACGGCGCCCACAGCGGCGGCTGCGAGCCGGCCGGCCGAGGCCCTGCCCTGCTGGACTGCCGTCACGAAGTGTTCGTCACCGGGCCACGAGCCGGAGTGCATCCGCCAGCCCACCACGACGGAGGCGACGAAGAGGGCCCCGGGCACGACGAGGAGGGAGACCCACTTGCCGGCCAACTGCTTGGCGAGCTCGTTGAGGAAGGAGTTCACCGAATGCGCCGCTCCGGCGCCGCCCGCGCCAACGGCTCCTCGAACAGGTGGCATTCGGGCGTCGCCACACCGGGCGCCCGTACCCAGTCCCGGTCGCAGCGCCCTGCGGGACAGACGAACAGCCCGTCGACCGGCACCCCCGGGTCCACCCCGGGCACCCCGACCACCGATCTGGCGCCGATCGCCGGAATTCCGAACTCTCGCCCCAGCTCGTTGAGTTGCGCCACCACGTCGCTCTCGGTCCGCATACGATGTGCCAGCTCCGTGACCTCGTCCGCGCGGCCCTGAGCCGAGGCGAGACGACGCAGGAGAGGGAGGGCCTCACACCATGCCGCGACATCCCCCCGACGTTCCATGCTGCCCCTTGTCACTCCTGGAGAAGACGCGTCAGCGTCGCCGCATGATGGTACGGGCGCAACACGCCGAACAGCCACCGCGGGGGAGCGATGGAGCAGATGGAGAACTCGCCACTCACCACAGTGCAGGCGCTGCTCGGACGCTTCGCGTCCACAGCCGATCCGCAGCAGGTGCTCGGACCCGAGGCCGACACGGCGGCCGGACTCCTCGCCGAGTCCCTCCACACGTCATGGAGCGACGAGGGTGCCCATGCCCTGGGCTGGTTCCACTGGTTCCGCTGTCTGGCCCGAGAGACCTACGACGGAGCGGATTTCCACCGCGCCCTGGAGCTCTTCCGGCCCCTGTGGGGGCGGATGCCGGAGGCGGTGCCGGACGCGATCGGCGCCGTACTCGCGCGGGAGTCGGCCACAGCGCGACGACTCGAAGAGGCCCTGCAGCTCGGCAACGAGGCAGCCGACCGCGCGGCCGCTTACCGAACCACCGGAGACCCGGCCGAGGCGGCCGAGGCGATCGGTTTGCTCCGACGCGGCATCGGCATCCTGCGGGAGACCGGAGCTCTGCCCGAGATGCTGCAGATCAACCTGGTGGAAGTCCTTCTGCAGCGGCATGCGAGAGGCGATGATCCAGGCTCGCTCGAAGAGGCCGTCGGCTGGGCCTCGCGCACGATCGAATCCCTCGCGTCGATCCCCGACGAACAGGCCGTAGCGCTGCTCGGACCGCTCGGGGGAAACCTGCTGCACGCCTACCGCGACGGCGCGGCCGGCCCCACGAGCCGCGATCCGCGGCTGCTCTCCCTGGCCGCGGCGGCATGGGACCGTGTCCAGGAGAAGGCCACGGACCAGGAGACACGGGTACAGGTCCGGATCCGACTGGCCTGGGCCCTCATCGAGGGCCACCTGCGCACCCCGTCCGCCGAATGGGCCCGACAGGCCGGAACCTGCATCGAGCGCGTGCCCGAGGAATACGGCCCGGCCGATCCCCGTGCGCGTCCCGTCCTCGACGCCCTCACCACCGTCGTACCGCTGCGCGTCGCGCAGGGAGAGCCCGCCCTGCTCCGCGCACGAGCCCTTGTGCTGCGCCGGCTCGTCGCGCACCCGGGGGTGAGCGACGATCAGCGGCGCGCGTACCAGGCGGACCTCGGTATGTGTCTGCGGATGACGCACTCCGCCACGGGCGAGGCCGCCGCGCTGGACGAGGCGGTGGTCGCTCTGGAGGCTGCGCTCTCCGGGGCGGACGGGTCCGGGCCGGACACCGTGAGCCGGATGGTCAGTCTCGCCAACGCCCTCAAGTCGCGCGCGCACGAAGGGCGGAGAGAGGACGCCGACCCCAGGACCGACCAGGGCGCGCGGCACGACATCGCGGCGGCAGAACAGTGGGCGCGCCGTGCCCGTGAGGCGGCACCGGAGGAAGCCGGAACGCTGTCCTGTCTCGGCAATGTGCTGCGGGTGAAGGCGCTCCGGCTGCGCGACGTGGAGGCCATGCGGGAGTCGGCGCGCCTGAACCACGCGGCCGCACGAGCGCTGGATCCGGCCGATCCGGCCTACGTGGCACAGCTGATGAACGCCGGGCTGTCCCACCAGGAGTCGGCCGCATCCACCGGAGACCTCTCCGACGCCGACAACGCGGTGACCGTGCTGCGGACGGCGGCCGAGCACCTCGGTGCCCGGCACCCCCAACGGGTCCCGGTGTACGTCGAGTTGGGCCACTCACTGACTCTGCTGGGCGAACTGGGCAAGGACAGGCAGGCCGTGGCGGAGGGCAGACGTCTGCTCGAATCGGTCGTCGGCGAACTCCCCGCCGACCATGCCGAGGTGCGCCGCGCGAACTCCGGCCTCATCGACTCCTACCGCGTGGAATTCCAGCTCACCCGGGAGGAAGCGGCGCTGGACAAGGCCCTCGAGCTGGCCCGGAGCCACCGGGAGGACCCCACGCTGAACGAAGACGAGCGCGGCCTCCTCCTCGGCAGATGTGCGAGTGCCCTCACCGCCGCCTACGACAGCACGCGGGACAGAAGGCTCCTCGACGAGCTGGTTCCCGTCTGCCGGGCCGCCGTACGGTTCGCCCGGCAGGGTTCCTTCGACCGGGCCCACTCCCTCCTGGAGCTGGGCGTCTCCCTGGTCTCGCTCTACGAGGTCTCACGGGACAGCTCCGCGCTGCTGGAGGCCATGGACGTACTCGAAGAGGCGGCGGCGGGCCCCGAAGCCTGGCGTACGACACCGGAGGCCATGGCGAGGCTGGCGGAAGCGAGACTGCTCCACACCCGGCAGTTCGCCCCCTTCATGGACATGGCCCGCAGGGCCCGGGAGAGCAGTCCCCGCATCTTCACGGACCTCTTCGCCCAGCCCTTCGCCGCGTACGAGCACGAACTCGACGCGGTCGTCGACCTCTGCCGGAAGTCCCTGGCACTGCGCGATCCGGGCCGTCCGGAGCGCTCGGTTTCACTGTCCTACCTGGCCGTGGTGCTTCTCGGCCGCGCACGAGACCGTACGTCGGCGCCGGACGTCCGGGAGGCCGTCGGCCTGCTGCGTGAGGCGATCCGGACAGGTCCCGCCGACCACCCGGACCGGCCGCTCTGGGGCACCAACCTGGCCAACGCTCTGCTCGACGTCCACCGCTACGAGGCGGATGCGTCGCTGCTGGACGAGGCCGAAGCCGTGACGCGCGAAGCCATGGCCGTCACGAGCCCGGACGACGTACAGCACGTACGAGCGCTGCTGGTGCTGTCCCATGTCCTGGCGCGACGCGACGGCGAGACAGGAGACTCGGCCGCGGACGTGCTCGAACTGAGGCGCCAGGTCTACCGAACCCCCCATTTCTCTCTTCCGGATCGCATCGAGGCCGCCAAGGCGGCCGGTGGCGTGGCCGCAGGTGTCGGCGACTGGGAAGGCGCGGTCGCACACTACGAATCCGCGGTGGACCTCCTGCCGCTTCTGGTCGGGCACCGGCTCGCACGCTCCGACCGTGAGCTGCTGCTCGCGGACGAGTTCCTGCTCGCTTCCCAGGCCGCGGCCTGCGCCCTGCAACTGGGCGATCCCGAGAAGGCACTGGACCTGCTCGAACGCGGGCGGGGCATCCTGCTCGGACAGCTCACCGAGACTCGCCGTGACCTGACGGACCTTCGTCGTCAAGCACCCGAACTGGCCGACGAGTTCAGCCGGCTCGGCGAGGCCATGACGTCCCTCGGCGCGAGCACCGCCCCTGCTTCGGACCATGCGCCCGGTACCACCAGGGACGAGCACCGGCTGACGGTCCGCGCCTGGGAGCGGGTCCGCGACAACATCCGTGGCCTGCCCGGATTCGAGAGCTTTCTGCGACCTGGAGCACCTGACCTCGGCGCACTGACCGAGTCCGGCCCGGTGGTGGTCGTGAACCTCGCAACTCTGCGCAGCGACGCGATCGTCCTTGCCGAGGGCACGGCGAGGTGTGTGCCGTTGCCCCGGGCCGACCTGAGGTCCGTGGCGGACCGGTTCATGGCCTTCAGCTCGGCGGTCCGCGCGCTGCACGACCCGCACGAGCCTGCCGAGCACCGCTGGGAGGCAGGCACCGTCGTCCTCGACACACTCGCCTGGCTGTGGGAGGCGATCGCCGAACCGGTCGTCGAGAACCTGGGTCTCGGAGGCGGCGGTGACCACCTTCCGCGGCTGTGGTGGTGCCCGACCGGCATCCTGAGCTTCCTGCCCCTGCACGCTGCCGGGCGGTACACCGGCGATGCGCCCCGGGGAATCGCCGACCACGTGATGTCGTCGTACACGACAACACTCAACGCGCTGCGCCCGAAGACCGCCGAGCACGACAGCTCCAGCCGCTCCCGCGTGGGCCGTGACCCCCGCCTGCTGGTGGTCGCCACTCCGGAAGCACCCGGAGCAGCACCTCTGCGGCACGCCGCAGCGGATGCGCAGGCACTGGCCGAGCTGTTTCCCCGGACCACGGTCCTGACCGGCGACGCCGCTGCGAAGCAGGCCGTGCTCCGCGAGCTCACGCAGCACTCCTGGGCCCACTTCGCCTGCCACACGCAGGCCGACATTCTCGGCCGGACCGCCAACAGGCTCGTGCTGCAGGACGGTTCACTGTCGCTGCCGGACATCACGGCGCTCTCCCTCGACGCAGAGCTGGTCTTCCTCGCCTCGTGCGGATCCGCTGCCGGTTCCTACCACCTCGCCGACGAAGCCCAGCATGTCGCCTCGTCCTTCCAGCTAGCGGGCTTCACCCATGTGATCGCCACCCTGTGGGAGGTCGCCGACGGCGATGCCACCGAGTTCACCACGCGCCTGTACTCCCTCCTGGCGGAGGGCGTCCCGCCGGCCGAGGCGATACACCGAGTGACCCGCGACCTGCGCGAGCGCTATCCACGCAGCCCATGGCTTTGGGCCCCCTATGTACACATGGGGCCCTGACCGGGCAAGAAGTTCACGCGCATACGCGACCCCTGACCGGAGCGACAAGCTCATGCGCAGATGAGCCCCCGTCCGGGCAATACGACAGCCGGCCGAACCGTCCGACCGGAGTCAGTCGGTCTCCCGATCCAGGACACGCCGGGCGGCCTCGGCTTCCGCAGCCGGCGGGGAGAGTTCGTCGAGCGTGTCGAGCTCGTCGTCCGACTCGAGTTCCCGCTCCCAGGCCCCCGCGAGCTGCTCCTGCTCCGCTCGCGGCTTGGCGCCGACGGCCTCCCGGTGCTCCGGGTCCAGGGCCGCCAGGAATCGTTCGACCGAGTCCGTCGGCATACCGTGCTCCTTGTCGCCGGGAAGGGGATACACACCCCGCTCAGCATGACCAACCGCACTCACCGCGGCCCCCCGACACGGCCTGGGACCACCCTGATGGCCCCGCACGCACTGATCGACGTTCCAGTGAAACGGCAGGGGCTCATCGCAGAAGACGCAGGCGAAGTCGTCCTCACGCACGATGTTGACCTGTCGACATGAGACGCATCGACGGAACACGACCCCGTGAGTGAACCCGCCGGAGTGAGGAAGACCGGCTCGGTCCAAGGCATCCGCAACGGCCGTCCACGAGCTGACGTCGGGGCAGTACCCGGTCGACTGGTTGCTGACCTCGTCGACCACCCACCGCCCGGACTCCTCGCGGAAGCTCATCTCACCGGCGCTCAGTACTGTCCCTCCGCCCGCGCAGACCACATGCTCGCTGCGGCGCGGAGCCAGTCGGAGCACGCCTTCGGCGTCGACCACGAAGGTGAACGGCTCAGTGAACTCCGCCGCGCCGCGGGCCGACACCCACAGCGCGAAGTCCGCTGCCGTGCGGATGCTCGCGCCCTCCCCGCCCGGCCGGACGAGACCCTTCAGATCGCTGGGCCCGAGATAGCGATATCCCCGTCCGCACGTTCGCATGCCGGCCAACCTGGACCGACACCACGACCGGGACATGGGAATTGCTTCCCGATGGGCTTCACGAGACGAACGCCGACGGAGCTTCGCTCTCCCGGGCGGCGTCCAGGTGCCAGTGGACCGGCAACGACTTCGGAATCGACAAGAACGTCTTCGGGATCGTGCTGGAGGTACCTGACGGCGAACTCGGCGACGGACCGATCGGCGTGTGGGCACGGGTCAGTCTGCGGCAGAACGGCCGGCTCGTCTCCGTCGACCGTGGGGCCCACCCCTCCCTGACCGCGTACTTCAACGCCGAGGAAGCCAAGGAGAAGTACAACGAGGGTGAGCCCGCCGACGACTGGGACACCTACCTGGAGCCGTGGAGCGCAGTCCTGGCCCACACCGGCGGCTACAGCGCGGAGGAGGCCGAGAAGACGCTGCGCACCGTCCTGCCGGACGTGCTCCGCTACGACCGCGGCAAGCCGGCCGCCTATCCCAACGGCCGCAAGCTCACCGACGACGTGACCTCAGCACGGCTGGCCATGGTCTCCGGCGGCAAGATCACGGACGATCACATCGGCCCGCACACCGACCTGCTGCCGGAGTTCCCCTACCTCGGCCACCCGCATCCGGTCTCCTGATCAGGTCGGTAGGGGAGGAGCGTGTCTGCAGGGGGCTCAACTCCCTTTCGACATTGGAGAAGCTGGTTCCCGCAGCGCGCGTTCGGCAGCGCTCGGAGCCGTCAGGGCGAGCCGGCGGTGGATGCGGCGGAGCATCATGCGGGCCATGAAGGGGTGGACGCGTCCGACCACCGCCCAGTACAGCCTGCCGCGCCAGTTGTGGATCCGCACGACCGTACTGAGCGTGACCTGACGGTCGTCGACGTGGATCGAGGCGCGGAAGTCGAGGTGCCCGGCATCCTCGCCCAGGAGCACTTCGCCACCTTCGCGGCCCACCACCGGGAAGGAGGCGCCGCGCAGCACGTCCCGCCAGGCCTCGGGGTCCAGCGGCATGCCGGGACGCATCGTCATGCGCCAGGCATCGGTGTAGTCGGTCCGCTCGAAGGCGGCACGGACCAGCCGGGCGCCGGCCGGCAGCGGGCCGCCGGTTGCCCTTTCCCACGTCAACCGGTGGAGCAGCCTGACCCACGGCGTCCAGCGGACAGGGTCCGGCACCGCCCCGGCGGCGGAGCGCTCGATGTTGTCGAGGAGTTCTTCGATCACCGTGTCGTGCATCCAGCGCACCGCCAGGGCCCAGCCCAGCACCATCGGGCCACGGCGTTGCAGCTCCAGGGTGTGCCGCACGCGGCAGCGGTCCCGCCCCATCGGCTCGATGACGAACTCGTGGTGGCCGCTCATGGGCGGGTTGAAGTCGAAGCGGGCGCGGCGGCCGGGCTCGTAGGCGCAGACGCGGTAGCGGACGAAGCCGTGGCCGCCGTCCGCGCCGACGCCCAAGGGGCGGTCGAAGCGCATCGGGGACCACGCCGGCGCGGGCCAGAGCGGATCGTGGGGCGAGGAGAGCCGTTCGAGGAGCGCCCCGACCGTCCGGGCGGGTGCCTCGATGGTGCGCTCATGGACATTGCGGATCGTGCGGAACCTGCGCATAACGCGCCTCCATACGCTGCCGTATGTTGCTGACCATACGGTAGCGTATGGACATGGTGCAGCAGCGTGCGGAGGGGCCCCGTGCGGGCGGACGGAAGCGACTGACCGCGCAGGCCTGGGCGGACGCGGCCCTTTCAGCGATGGGCGAAGGCGGTCTTGCGGCGGTCGCCGTCGAACCGCTCGCCGCGCGCCTCGGCACCACCAAGGGCAGTTTCTACTGGCACTTCGCCAACCGTGAGGCGCTGATCGAGGCCGCCCTCGACCGCTGGGAGCAGAAGTCCACCGAGGACGTCATCGCCGGGCTGGCGTCCGAGGCGGATCCGGCCGTGCGGCTGCGCAGACTGTTCGTGGAGGCGTCCGAACTCGCCGCCGAAGACCCGCTGGAGGTCTCGCTGCCGGCCTCGGCCGGGCATCCGCGAGTCGCCGCCGTACTGCGCCGGGTGACGGAGCGCCGGGTGGGCTACCTGGCCGGGCTCTTCACCGAGTTGGGCTTCGCTCCGGGCGATGCGCACCGTCGCGCACTGCTGGCGTACACCGGCTACCTCGGGCACACACAGCTGGCGCACGCCGTGCCGGAGACGCTTCCGGCCGGCGCGGAGGGCGAGCGCTACATGGACTCGGTGCTCGACACGCTGATGGCGGCTGCTCCGGAGTCCTGAAGCGTGTCGTAGGGATCAGGCGCCGGTGACGACCCGCATGAAGACGACCGGTTCGGCGCCGTCGTTGCGGTAGGCGTACTCCTGGTCGCTGGCGATGACGGCACTCTGCCCGGGCGCCACCACGTGGGGCCCGGTCTCCAGGGTCAGCGTGAGGCGGCCGGCGAGGACGTGGTGGATCTCCTGCGCCCCGCGCCGGTCGGGTTCGGCGTCGTAGTGGCCCCCGGGGGCCAGGGTCCAGCGCCACAGTTCGGCCCGTGGGTCCTGAGTCGCCGCGAGGAGCAGCGCGTGGCTGCCGTCGGGGTCCTGCCACACCAGCGTTCCCTCGACCTGCTCGTCCGCCGTGCCACCCTCCGGCAGGGCCAGGGCGGCGAAGTCCGTGTCCAGCGCGCGTGCGACGCGGTCGACGGTGGCGAGGCTCGGATTGGCCTGGCCCAGCTCGACATCGGTGAGCATCCTCCGGCTGAGCCCGCCGGCCTCGGCCAGCTGCTGCACACTCCAGCCGCGCTGCTTGCGCAGCGCCCGGATGCGCCCGCCGATACGGGCGGCGAACTCCTGCGTGGCACTGCTGCCGGCGGTGACCTCACTGCTCATGGTGAGCACTATAGTGCACAAAGAGCTTGCCCAGATCGCAGCATGAGCAATATATTGCTCAACATGCGAGTGATCACCACTCCCCATGTCTCCGAGCGGGCCGTGCTGGCCGCGCTGCGCGAGGCGTTCGGGGATCTTTCCCGGAGCGAGGCGGCCGGACCCGGCCAGTTCGTCGTCGACCTGCCCGACGGCGGCGACGTCATCCACTACCCGGCCGTGTTGCCCGGCGCCGGGGTGTACGCGGTCAAGGTCTCCCCGTACCTGCCGCAGGCGGCCGGCCCTGCCGTGGTAACCGCCTGGACGATGCTGGTGAGCCTGTCCTCCGGGCAGCCGGTCGCGCTGCTCGACGCCTCGGATCTGACCGTGGAGCGCACCGCGGCCACGACCGTGCTCGCCGCCGACCACCTGCTTCCGCCGGACGCCCGCACCGCGGCCGTCATCGGGTACGGCCGCGTCGGCCGGGCGCACGCCCGCTACCTGCGCCATGTCCGACCCGGCATGACCGTTCGCGCGTACTCACCGACGCGGCCCGAGCGCGTGGAGGACGGCGTCGAGGCCGTCGCCGGCATCAGGGAGGCACTGGCGGGCGCGGACCTCGTGATGCTGTGCACCTCGGCAGCCGACGCCGTGGTCGACCCCCGCACCCTGGCCCCGGGCGTCGTCGTCACCTCGATCTCGACCAACGCTCCCGGAGCGCGCGAGATCCCGCCCGAGGCGGTACCGGAGCTCGAGGTGTACGTGGACGCGCACACCACCCTCGATGTGGCCACCGAGCTGGTGCGGGCCGCCGCATCCGGCTGGGACCCCACCGAGGTGCGCGGTGACCTGGCCGACCTGGTCGCCGACAAGGCCCGGCTTCCCAGCGGACGGCGCCCGGTGTATTTCCGGTCCGTGGGGCTGGGCATCGAGGACGCGGCTGTCGCCCGGGCCGCCTACGAGTACGACAACGAGACGACCATCGAGGGACGGTCCTGATGAAGATCCGCGAGTTCGAAGTCGAGCGCTGGATGAACGACCACGAGGAGACCTGCCGGTACAACCTGGCCGAGACCTGCGTCCGTTCGCTCACCACCGGCGAGCTGCTGGCACTGTCCGGCCGGCGCGAGGACGTACTGGCCGAGCTGGACGCCACCCCGCTCACCTACGGCCCGATCCCGGGCAGCCCGCGGCTGCGCGGTCTGGTCGCCGGCCTGTACGCGGCCCAGGGACCGGACAACGTGCTGATCACCCACGGGGCGATCGGCGCCAACGCCCTCGTGCACGCCACGCTCGTCGAGCCGCGCGACCACGTCGTGGCCGTGGTCCCCACCTACCAGCAGCACTACTCCATCCCGGACAGCTACGGCGCCCGCGTCGACCACCTGCCGCTGCGCGAGGAGAACGGCTGGCTGCCCGATCTCGACGAACTCGACCGCCTGGTCACTTCGGAGACCAAGCTCATCGCCGTCAACAACCCCAACAACCCGACCGGCGCCCTCATCGACGAGGCCGGCCTGGCCCGCATCGCCGAAATCGCCGCCCGCGCCGGGGCGTGGGTGCTGTGCGACGAGGTCTACCGGGGCGTGGACCAGGCCGGCGACGGATTCACCGCCTCGATCGCCGACCTGTACGAACGCGGCATCTCCACCGGCAGCATGTCCAAGCCCTACTCCCTGGCCGGTCTGCGCCTCGGCTGGATCGTCGGCCCCGCCGGACTGCTCACCGGCGTCGCCACGCACCGGGACTACACCACGATCAGCGTCGGACGGATAGACGATCTGCTCGCCTGCGTCGCCCTCGAGAACAAGGACGCGATCCTGGCCCGCTCCCACCGGATCACCCGCACCAACCTCGCCGTCCTGGACGAGTGGATCACCGGCCGCGACGACATCGGCTATGTCCGGCCCGCCTCGGGCACCACCGCACTCCTGCGCTACGACGCCCCGATCGGCTCCTACGACTTCTGCACCCGCCTGCTGGAGCGGACCGGCGTCATGTTCACCCCCGGCGCCGCGTTCGGCATCGAACGAACCGTGCGCATCGGCTTCGCCGACGACACGCAGACCCTGCGCACGGGCCTGCACCTCGTCGGCGGGTTCCTGGACCAACTCGCCCAGGAATAGCCACTCCCGCTCCGAGGGGACGTCAGATGCCAGGCCGGCCGCGGCCGATCCGGTCGGCGAGCCGAGGCCGTCGACCGTCGTGACCTCACACCACCGCGACAGCGTTATGGCCGGGCAGGCACGGCCGCGCGCTCTGGCCCGCGAAATCCCGCTTCCGAACCCCGGCAGGAATTCGTCGGCCTCGCGGCTCTGATCGCGATGCCCTGGGGTGCTGCTGTCGGGGCTCGGCCAGGCAGCGTCGCCGCTGGCTGCGGGACGGTGCCGGAGCCGGACGGCGAACGCTGTGGGCCAACCCTCCGCCATATGAGCAAGCGCTTAGTAGTATGGCGAGGGGTAGAACGCTCGACACGAGGGGACCGATATGCCGACGTCGCAAGCCGAGGCCTTCTACGAGCGGGAGGCCGCCGACCGGTTCCTCCCCACCGCGTACACAAGGGGGCCCTGGGACGTCGACTCCCAGCACGCCGGTCCGCCGGCCGCGCTGCTCGGTCTGGCCGTCGAGCAACGACCGGATGGCCGGCCCGACATGCGGGTCGCCAGGCTCACGTACGAGATCACGCGGCCTGTCCCGATACGGCCGCTGACCGTGACCACGCGCGTGCTGCGCGCCGGGCGCAGCGTCGAGCTCGTGGAGGTCGGTCTCACACCCGACGGCGGCCAGGAAGTGATGAAGGCGACGGCCCTGCTGATGAAGACGGCACCGGACTCGGTCCCGGAGGTGTCGCCGGGACGGCAGGTGCCCGGGCCTGAGGCCGTACCCTCGAAGGCCTTCTTCCCCGTCCCCTGGGACCAGGGCTATCACACCGCCATGGAAGTGCGCTTCGCCGCCGGTTCGTTCCTCGAGTCCGGCCCGGCCACGGCGTGGATGCGTATGCGGGTCCCCCTGGTCGCGGGAGAGGAGATCGCCCCGCTCAGCCGGGTGCTGACGGCAGCCGACTCGGGCAACGGCGTCAGCTCCGAGCTGGACTTCCGCCGCTACGTCTTCATCAACGCCGACCTCACCGTCAGCCTGCACCGCCACCCTGAGGGCGAGTGGGTCTGCCTGGACGCCCGGACGATGGTGGACGGCGCGGGCATCGGCCTCGCCGAGTCCGCCCTGCACGACGAGAAGGGCCCGCTCGGCCGCAGCACCCAGACCCTGTACGTGGCCGCGCGCGGCTGAGGCACCCGCCCTGGAGCGGCACCGCGGCCGGTGATCTGGTCTCCGTGCGGTCATCCTGGGTCTCGTCGTGTGTACCTGATCGTGCCCCGAAAGGACGTCACCGACCGGGAGAAGGACCCCCGTTACGCGGCCTGACCTGCAATCTGCCCGCGTTCGGAGTGCGTTCAGGATGCGTTCAGGATCTCTGTGCCACGGTCGTTGATCACGGCCGCCGCCGGCGGCCGGCTGATCTCACAGGGCGCTCGTCCCGAATTCGGGGGCGAGCGCCCTGTCGTTAGACCTGGCAGGAGAAGCTCAGTTGGAAAACAGTGAGGTCCTCACCGACCTCGACGTGGCGAGCACGTCGAGCACGACCAAGTCGGTGATGAAGAAACTGCCCGAGGTCACGCTGGCCTTCTGGATCATGAAGACCGCAGCGACGACCCTGGGCGAGACGGCGGGCGACCTCTTCGCGCAGACCCTGAAGCTGGGCTACTTCCTCACCACGATCGCGCTGTTCGTGATCTTCGTGGTGACACTGGTGATCCAGCTGCGTTCCAGCCGCTACAACCCGTTCTTCTACTGGACCGTGATCCTGTCGACCAGCATGGCCGGCACCACGATGTCCGACTTCATGAACCGCGACGCCAGCGCCAAGTTCCTCTCGAACGGCGCGACCAAGCTGGGCTGGGGCCCGCAGGGCCTCGGCCTCGGCTACCCCACCGGAGCGGCGATCCTGATCTCGATCCTCCTCGCGATCTTCCTCGCCTGGAAGCTGAGCGGGATGACCTTCCAGATCCGCGACATCGTCACCTTCAAGGGCGAGGCCCTGTTCTGGTCGGCGATCCTGGTGTCGAACACCCTCGGCACCTCGATGGGCGACTTCCTGTCCGACAGCTCCGGGCTCGGTTACGCGGGCGGCGCGCTGCTGGTGACCGGGGTGCTCGCGGTACTCGTGGCGCTGATGAAGGTGCCGGCCGTGTCGAACGTCCTGCTGTTCTGGATCGCCTTCGTCCTGACCCGCCCGCTGGGCGCCACCGCGGGCGACTTCCTCACCAAGCCGGTTGCCAAGGGCGGCCTGGACCTCGGCACGGCTGGCTCGTCCGCCGTCCTGCTCATCGTGCTGTTCGGCCTGATGGCGTATGCCCAGGTGCAGGAGCGCCAGACCGCTGCCGCGGCGGCGGGCGAGGACCGGGAGCCGGTCACCCCGCGGGGAGACTGACCGTAAATCTGGCCCCGGGCGTGTGTCCGGGGTCGTAGGAGACATCACCCCCGACGGCGCGGGCCAGGCGCCGCGCGAGCGGCAGCCCGAGGCCCGCGCCGTCGTGTCCGTCGCCCGTGTCGGCGCGTCGGCCCGGCTGGAACAGGTCGTCCACGAACGTCTCAGGCACGCCGGGGCCGTCGTCGACGACATCGATCCGCACGGAACCGGGCAGGCGCTGCGCGGACACGATCACGCTGGAGCGGGCGTAGCGGACGGCGTTGGCGATCAGCGGGCTGAGGATCCGTTCGAGGAGAGCGGGTGCGACCCCCGCCTCCACCTTTTGCGCGCCTGTTTCCACCGTGGCCTTCAGCCGGTCCGGTGGGCCGACGTGCTGGAGCAGGCGGTCGAGGACGGGCCCGACGTCCGTCGTCGCGGGGGCCGTCGCCGGGTTCAGGGCGTTCTCGCGGGCGTCGTCGAGGAGCGTGTCGCAGATCGTGCGCATGGACTGCGCGGCCTCGGCGATCACCTCATGGGCGGCGCGGGTCTGGGCGTCCGTGCGCGGGCGGGTTCGCCACCAGTCGAGTTCCATGATGATGCGGGTGAGCGGCGTGCGCAGTTCGTGGGACAGCTCTCCCGTCAGCTGCTGTTCGTGGCGCAGTACGGTGCGTATGCGATCGAGGAGGGCATCCAACGAGCCACCCAGGCGGGCAAGTTCGGCCGGGTGATCGTCCGCTCCGAAGCGGTCGTCGGAGCCCACGGCGCTCCACTGCGTGGCCTGGTCGGTCATCGTCCGCACCGGGCGCAGTGCCCGGCCGACGGACAGGCGCGTGAGTGCGTACGTGCAGGCGAGCATCACGGTGTCCAGGACGAGCGAGCCCAGCAGCACGGTCTCGGCCGAGCCGCGATACGGAGTCAGGTCCAGCGCGGTGACGACAGTGGCTACGGCGTTGCGGCCGTGGACCGGCTGGGAGCACATCCGGACGGGCCGGTGACCGTCGACCGTCTCGCAGACGTGCTTCGGCTCTGCGGCCAGCCGGCCGGCGGCCCGGGTCAGCGGGCTCCCGGTGGTGGCCGACGGCGGTTTCTCCAGCAGACGCGTGCCGGCGTAGATCCACACGTTCGCGTCGAGAAGGCGATCGTTGACGGTTTCCAGGACGTGCACCCGATGTCCGCTGGTGTCGACCGTAGTGGTCACCGCTGCCGCTCTGGTGCGCAGTTCGTCGTCCGCCTGGTGTTGCAGGTGCTCGTCCATCACGGCGTTGAACGCCACGGTCAGGACCGTCATCAGCAGGGCGGCGGTGGCCAGTGCGACGAGGGAGAGCCGGCCTCGCAGAGTGCGCGGAACGAAGCGGCGAAAGCAGCGGGAGACACGGTTCATGACAGCCGGTGTCCGACCCCGCGCGCCGTGTCGATCGTCAGCCGGCTGTTCGCCTCGCGCAGTTTGCGGCGCAAGCGGCTCAGGTACTGGTCCAGGGTGTTGTCGCTGACCTGCGCGCCTTCGGGCCAGCCGGCCCGCACCAGGTCCCGACGGCGCACGAGGCTCCCGTCCGCGGCGACGAGCGTGGCCAGCAGCCGGAACTCCGTGGGGGAGAGGTCGACACGCGTACCGTGCACGATCGCACTGTGATCCACCGCGTCCAGGACCAGATCACCGGTTGCGGCGGAGGACCGCGGGGCGGCCCGCCGGACCCCCGCACGCAGCCTGGCGGCGAGCTCGGCGAGATGGAAGGGCTTGGGCAGGTAGTCGTCGCCCCCGGCGGAGAAGCCGGACAGGCGGTCGGTGAGCCGGTGGCGGGCGGTCAGGAAGATCACGGGAGCGAGGAAGCCGTTGGCGCGCATCGCCTGGCACACGTCACGCCCGTCCGAGTCGGGCAGGCCGACATCCAGTACGGCCGCCGCTATGTCCGAGGTCGCCAACCGCAGGGCGGTGGCGCCGTCGGCGGCGAGGACCGGCTCGAACTCCTCTTCCTGCAGGCCTCGCCGCAGCACGTCCCGCAGGGCGTGATCGTCCTCGACAACCAGGATCTTGGGTCGCGTGATCCTCATACGGGACGAGCCCTTTCCGAGCGGCCCAGCCGGCGTGAGCACATGGACGGTGGCAGGTGACTACAGCAGAGTAGACGGTCTACGTAACTGTAGACGAACCTCGGCCGGGGAAGGTTCCCGAGTGCCGGGAGCCACGTGGAGGCCATCCGCGGTCACGCAGTCGGCCGCCGCGGGAACGGTCGCCGTGACTTTCTTCGGTGATCTCATCCGGACCTTGCCCAGACCCCGACCGCACGGCCTTCCGAGCCCCCTCCCGTGCCTTGCCCGGTCAGGCGTGGAACGCCTCGAACTTCACGTCGGGCCCGCACACGTTGAACGTGGCTGCCGAGCCGTTGCCGCTGACGACCTCGACCGTGCGGCCGACATCCTTGGGCAGAGCGATCTCCACCTTCGAAGCCTGGACCCCGCACACCTCGCGGGCCGACTGGCTGCCCTCGAAGTTCAGGTCGGCGTAGAGCACGTCGGCGGTGGCCGTGGCACCCGGGGCCAGGTCGACTGCGTCGGTTCCGGCCGCGGAGTTGTCGGTCTCGATCGGGTCGCTCTTGCCCTGGTCGTCCTTGGCGACCAGGCTCGAGGCGCCGACGATCGTGCACGGCTTGCCGGACGTGTTGGTGATCTTCACCGTGGCGGCCGCGGGCTCGGACTCGGTCGCATGCTTGGTGGCCGCCACGAAGGTCACTTTGGTCGTCTTCGCGGTGCAGGCGACGATCGTGCCGCCCTTGCCGCCGGACGTGCCCTTGCCTGCAGAAGTGCTGGAACCGGCCGTGCCGCTCGACGTGCTCTTGCCGCCGCCGGTACCCGCGGTGTCGCCCTGGGGCTTGCCCGGCGTACTCGTGGCCGTGGTGGTGCCGGTGCCGGACGGGCTGTCGGCGGCCTTGCTGTCGTCTCCCTGGCAGGCTGTGAGGGCCAGCCCGACGACGAGCATGGTGGCGGCGGCGACTGCGGTACGAACTCGCATGGAGATCACTCCTGAATGACTGTTCAGTAGATGCATGCCAGGAGACGCGATCGACGTCGCACGCCGTTCCGTGCCGGTACATGACAAGGGTCACAGGCCTGGAGCGGTCGGCCCGGCAACCGGCCGGCAGGTCTTCCCGTCGGGCGCCGCCCGGCCCGCACCCACCGCCGAGGGGACACACGGCCGACTCCGTGCAGGTCAGGTGTGCGCGATGTGCTCAAGTCCCCGGTGCCGCCTTGCGTATGACCAGGTCACCGCGGTCATGAGGGCCGGGACGGCGAACAGCGGGGCGTAGACGAGGCCCCAGACGGTCTGTGCCGCACCGCCCGACATGTACGTCCGGCTCTCGACCGTACAGGCGACCACGAGTTGCCACAGCCCCACCAGGACCAGGACGGCCGAGGCGGTCCAGGCCAGTGCGGAGAGGGTCCGGGGCCGCAGCGGCCGCCACCGGTCGCTCACGAGGAGCAGCGGGAACAGGGCGACCAGTTCGGTGAGTAGGGAGAGGCCGACGACGTACGCGATACCCCAACCCGGGATGTCGAAGACCTCCCGCAGGACTTGGTCGCTGTATCCGACGTAGATGCCGGATGCCATGGCGATGCGCCACAGACCTGACGGGACGGCGCACAGGGCGACGGCGTGCGCGGCACGACGGGCCCATACAGGTGCGGGGGCGGGGAGAGGAGCGGACTCTGTCGTCATGACGAACATGCTGGCCGCGGACACGGCAGCCGCGCCTCGTCCGCTGTGGCAGACCGTCTCCCCCGCGCGGCGGAGGGCGAACCCGCTGGGAGAGGACCTGAGTACGGGTGCGCATGCGACCCTGCCCGTCCCGGCCTACGTCCGCCGCCACGCCACCACGCCCGACAGGTCGAGCATGGTCACGACCGTCTCCAGAGGACTCGCTCCGTAGCCGCTCACGATCAGCGGACCGGACGGATTGGACGCGGCCACGGACCAGAGCCGGCCCGGCACGGTGATCCGTGAGGAGAGGCTCATGCGGCCGCATCCTGCCGTACGCCTCCACGTGTGTCAGTCCGCCAAGTGGCGTGCTCCGGATCGGAGTTGGTGGGCTAGTGTCCTGGTTCTCAGCGATCCTTCGAAGGAGAGTCATGTCCTTTCCCGGGCTTCCCCGACCGGCGCCTGGTGAAGTGCTGTTGATCTCCACGTGCTACGAGGACGGCAAGGCCCTGTGGGGCGGATTGCTCAACGAGGTCGGGGGCCACCGGGAAGGCGACGTACTCGTCCTCGGGGCCAGTGGGGTCCGGCTCCGGCCGGCCGAAGACCGCGGATGGGACGACCTGCACGGCGGCAACGTACCGGCGCTCGTCCGCGGCGGCGGTCTCGTACCGCCGGTCGTGGTCCTGGCGGACATCCCGGTGGTGTACGGCGGGGGCGGGCCGTTGCTGGTGGACCTGGCAGCGATACCCGGGCGCGGTGTCCGGGTCCCGTCGGCCCGGCTCGGCGAGATCCTTGCCGCTCTGCTGGGTGGCGCCCTCGCGTTCGACGACCTGGTGCGCGACATGGACAAGTACGGTGTGTACCAAGGCGACGGTGGCCGGCCGGCTTTCCCCGCGCCTACGCTGCCGCCGGGCCGGTCCTTCCCCGCACTGCCCTCCACCGCCGCGGCCCTGCTGGTCCGAACCTCCTTCGACGACGAGCACGGCTGGCGGGCCCTGCTCGACGAGTTGGGCGGGGCCGACGAGGAGGGGTGGATCGGCACGGATCCGGACCCGGACGAGATCGACGTGGAGCACTACCCGTTGGGGGCGCTGGTCGTCGACGACCGCGCCTTCGCGGACCTCCTGCCGGGTCAGGTACCGGCGCTGATCCCGCCCGGGGAGCACACAACACTGGTCGCGCTCGCCGACGCCAGGACCTTTGCCGAGCCCGGCCGACCGCTGACCGTCGTCGATCTGTACGACACCCCGGGGCAGCCCGCCGTACTGCCATGCGGCATGGTCGGATCGATGGCTTGCAACCTGGAGATCGGCAACATGGACTTCCACGAGTTCGTCGCCGAGGAGCGCATGGAGCCGTGGTGGGAGGGGTGATCGCGGAGCGCGTGGCCGGATCATGTGACCACTAGGCTGCGACGATGGAACGGATGACCGACGTGCCGGACAGTCTCGCCCGCCCTGCGGATCCGGCCCAGGCGAACGACTACGACAGCTTTGCCGAGGCGTACTCGAAAGCGAGTACGCGTGCAGCACTCAGCTGTCACCGGGAATCGCTCTCAGGATGGTGCGCGTCCAGTCGGCAGGGGTCGGGGTGGTCAGGCAGGCGGCCAGGCGGTCGGTATGGAGGCGACGCTGCTCGGGGCTCATCGTGAGGGC
Source organism: Streptomyces sp. NPDC044064 (assembly GCF_056434245.1). Lineage (NCBI taxonomy): Bacteria > Bacillati > Actinomycetota > Actinomycetes > Kitasatosporales > Streptomycetaceae > Streptomyces > Streptomyces sp. NPDC044064. The sequence continues at coordinate 131,223 of NZ_JBWKFN010000008.1, read as the reverse complement.
CCGGTGCAGGGTGTCGACCAGGTTCTGCGGTGTGCCCGGGTCGGTGAGAAGGGCGGCCCTGCCCAGGTGTTCGGCGGCACCGGCGCGTCGGGACAGCACGAGGACGCCGGTGCGTCCTGCCGCCGCCTGGCATGCGATGTATTCCTGCGCGGTGAGGTTCATTCCGTCGGCCAGGGACGTCACCCAGAACACGTCCGCCGCAAGGTAGTTGTCCACGATGTGCGGGAAGGGCAGTGACCGGGGCACGTATTCAACGGGTTGCCAGACAGAGGAGCCCCAACGGGAGTTCAGACCGTTGATCGCCTCCTCCAGTTCGATACGGGTCCTCTCGTAGACCTGGATGCCCGGCTCGGGGGGTGGGCAGATCAGCCGGAAGCGCACGTGACCGTGCAGCGCCGGCACCTGATCCAGCAGAGCCGCCAAGGCGTGAATCTTGAGCACGGGTGCCTTCGCGTAGTCCAGCCGCTCGACGGAGAGGACCAGTTGCCCGCCGCTTCGCGGAGGACACCGCTCCGACCGTGTACGGGCTTGGGCTTCCACAGCCTGACGGTCGATGCCGAGCGGATGCACCCCGGTTCGTGGCGGGCACGGGGCGTCCTTCATCAGCTGCTCGAAGTTGTCGGCACAGGCGGCGGTGTGGAAGCCGGCCCAGTCCAGCTGCGCCAGCGAGGCGCGCAGTTGGTCGGCCGTGGGCAGCCGGTCGAAGGTGTCCGGCTCGGGAAAGGGGGTGTGGTGGAAGATGCCGATGTTCACGTCGGGGCGGCGGGGCTTGAGCAGGCCGGGGACGAGCCACAGGTTGTAGTCGTGCAGCCAGACGGTCGCCCCGCGCGCGGCGTGGGCGTCGATGTGCTCGGCGAAGGCGGCGTTGACCTCCTCGAAGTCGGTCCAGTGACGCGCATCGTGACGGATCAGCCGGGGTTCGGAGACCAGGGCCGGCCACAGCGTCTCCTTGCACGCGCCGTGGAAGTATCCCGCCCAGGTCTCGGACCTCACGGGAAGCAGAGCCAGTGGGAGCGGGGTCGGCGGGGCCGGACAGGCGCAGTGGGTGTTCGGGCCGGCGGCCGGGGCGGTGTCCTGTTCGGTGACCAGGGCGGCCGCCCACACGGCGTCCTGGTCGCAGCAACGGGGGTCCAGGGCGGAGGTGAGCGTGGGAAGGATCCCGTTGGGGCTGGCCGGGGCCTGCCACCTGCCGCCGCTCCAACGCATGGGCGGACGATGGTAGCCGACCACCACCCGCGAGGGCCGGTCGATCCAGCCGAGGCGTTCCATGGCCGACAGGATGGCCGCCGCACCGTCGAGTGCCGGGCGGTGCACGCGTGCGTCGAGTGGCACGCGGGCGCCCAGCCCGCGTTCGGCGTTCCCCATGATCACGCCGTGTGCGCCGAGGCCGAACAGCGAGAGGTCGTTCAGGGAGTCGCCGGCAACGAGCAGGGCGGAGGCGGGCCAGCCGAGCGTACGGCCGAGTTCCCGCACGGCTGCTCCCTTGCTCGCGTTCGCGGGCAGCACATCGAAGTAGCGCTCCGCGGAGTACGTCCACGAACAGCCCAGCTCCGCCACCGCCGCCTTGAGGTCTGCGGTGAGATGCTCAGGGGCCAGGTAGAAGGAGCATCGTCCCTCCTGGACGACTCCGTCCTGGTGGACCAGCCCGTCGAAGCCCCGTAACGCGGACAGCACCCGGTGCGCACCGGGCCATCCGGCGCGCAGCCGAGCCTCCAGAGCGTCGACATGGCTCAGGTCGGCGGCGTCGATGACGCTGGACCCGACATCGGCGACGATCCATCGTGGCGCCGGCACGAGCGGATCGCTCTCCAGCCTCGAGCGGACGGAATGCAACGAGCGGCCGGTGGCGAAGACCACGGTGATGCACGGGTGCAGCCCCAGGAGGTGACACAGTCTTCTGCGTGCGCGGTCATCACCTCCGAGGAGGGTTCCGTCGAGGTCGGTCACCAGCACACGGTCGGTGCGGCGGTGCGTGTTGTGCGGCCTGTGCGGGACGTTTTCCATCGCCTCTCCTGGCAATTCTCCTGGGTGGTGACGCAGAGTGCGTGATCAACAACACATAGTGTTACCTTCTGTCGGAAACCGCCCGCCGGTGACGCCCTGCCGAGGGCCGGATGACATGAGGTTCGCGCCTCCGGCACATCGATCCGGCGAAAGCCACCCGGCCGATCAGCCCCGGAGGCGCCATGGACGAAACCGATCCCGCAGTCGCCGAGCTGGTGTCCTCCGCACGCGACGTGCGCGCGGAACTGGTCACCCATCTGCTCCACAGCGACGATGCGCACGCGGCCCGGCTCGGACGAGCCATCCAGGAAATCCAGAGGGGCAGCCCCGGCTCCTCGCCGACGAATCCGTCCGACGCGGGCTGCGTCATCGACCCGATCACTCACGACCCGGGCTGGTGAGGACCGCCCGCTCGGGCGGAGGCCCCGGTCCAACAGGCCATAGGCGAGAGCCGAGAGCCGAGAGGTCAGAGGTCAGAGGTCAGAGGTCAGAGGTCAGAGCAGTATCTGCCGACGTGGCGGTCTCATGCGGAAGCCTTGACCTCAGCCACGCTGAACCACCCCGGCCGCACTTCGGCCAACAGGGGCTTCAGCGACTCCACCGCGGACCACAGATCATGCTCCGTGAGGTCAAGAGGCTCAGGCAGACTCCGCCCATAGCGGCGCAGCCGCCAAAGGTCGAAGACCGGTGCTCCGTCTGCCGTGAAGTCCACATCGATCTCGGAGCCTTCCCGGCTGATGAAGCGGCAGCCCGCTCCGTGGACCTTGTAGGAGCAGGTGCCGAGCTCACCGCTCCGGCTGATCTGGCGCGAACGGACCATGCCGAGGACGTCCGCAAGCCGCTCGAGCGAGGGGAATGCCGCCCTCATCGCCTCGTCGGCTGAGCTGAGGGCCTCGACGTAACCAATCACCAGGTCACGCGCCGTGGTCGCGTGTGCCCCTCCCATACCGCGCCCCCCTGCGTCCGTGTACCAGGGGATTGTTCCAGGTGGACTTCCGGCGTCGGAGTCGGCGGCATTCCGAGACGATCAGTCGCCGACGGCGCCGGGCGCCAGAGCCGGGGCGGGGAACGCGTGGCGGACTTCGCTGCCGGACCACCGCACGCCGACGGCGAAGACCGCCGCAGCCTCCAGCAGCGCTGCCCGCTCCAGCCCGCCGCACGGCAGCGGGGTGCAGCCCATCGACGTGATCAACTCCCACGTCAGAGCCGCGGCGGCCGGGGCGTCCGGGCAGAAGGGCACCGCCGGCGGAGCACCCTCGAAAGCCGGTTGCGGCAGGGTCCAGATGGTCATGCTCGACCTGGGCCCGGCCCCCGTCGGGCCTGGGCGACCCGCTGCGGCGCGAGGCCGCCCGCACCGAGCTGCAGGAGATCCACCTGCGGGCCGCCTTCACCCACCAGGGCAACCCCGCCGCACGCTGAGCCCGGCCCACGGCGCTGGTTCTCGTGACCGTCACGGACCTCAAGATCTGCGCTCATCGACAAGATCCCAAAAAAGATCCGGACCACGATGTCGAGAACCCGTGCCTGGCTCCGTCCCCGTGGTGAACGCGACCACAATGGGTCGTACGAGCACCGAGGAGAGACACACCATGGCCAAGTACCTGCTGCTCAAGCACTACCGAGGCGCCCCGACCGCGGTCAACGACGTGCCCATGGACCAGTGGACGCCGGACGAGATCTCGGCGCACATGCAGTACATGCAGGACTTCGCGGCCCGGCTGGAGAAGACCGGCGAGTTCGTCGACGGTCAGGCACTCGCCCCCGAGGGCACCTGGGTCCGGTACGACGGTGAAGGGCGCCCGCCGGTCACCGACGGCCCGTTCGCCGAGACCAAGGACCTCATCGCCGGCTGGATGGTGATCGACGTCGACTGCCACGAGCGCGCCGTCGAGCTGGCCGGGGAACTGTCGGCCGCCCCCGGGGCGGGCGGGAAGCCGATCCACGAGTGGCTCGAGGTACGCCCGTTCCTGGCCGCGCCCCCCACCATCACGGAGTGACCTCTCCGATGAACGAGGCCGCGCTCAGGAGCCTCACGCCGAGCGTGATCGGAATCCTCGTCCGCCGCGGAGCCGACTTCGCGGCGGCCGAGGACGCCGTACAGGATGCGCTGGTCGAGGCGCTCCGCGTCTGGCCGGCCGACCCGCCGCGGGACCCGAAGGGCTGGCTGGTCACCGCTGCCTGGCGCAAGTTTCTCGACGCGACCCGGTCGGACGCCGCCCGGCGCCGGCGTGAGGACCTCGTCGACGAGGAACCGACGCCAGGTCCCGCGCCCGCGGTGGACGACACGCTCCACCTCTACTTCCTGTGCGCACACCCGTCGCTGACTCCGGCGTCCGCGGTCGCGCTGACACTGCGCGCCGTCGGCGGGCTGACCACCCGCCAGATCGCCCAGGCCTACCTGGTGCCCGAGGCGACCATGGCACAGCGCATCAGCCGGGCCAAGCGCACCGTCTCCGGCGTCCGCTTCGACCAGCCCGGCGACGTCGCCACCGTGCTGCGCGTCCTCTACCTGGTCTTCAACGAGGGCTACTCCGGCGACGTCGACCTCGCCGCCGAGGCCATCCGGCTCACCCGGCAGCTCGCAGCCACGATCGACCACCCCGAGGTGGCCGGGCTGCTCGCCCTCATGCTGCTCCACCAGGCCAGGCGCGCCGCCCGCACCGCGCCCGACGGCAGCCTGGTACCGCTGGCCGAGCAGGACCGCGGCCGGTGGGACACCCAGCAGATCGCCGAAGGCATCCAGATCCTGCAGGCCGCCCTCGCCCGCGACCGGCTGGGCGAGTACCAGGCCCAGGCCGCCATCGCCGCCCTCCACGCCGACGCGCCCGCCGCCGTGGAGACCGACTGGGTGCAGATCGTCGAGTGGTACGACGAACTCGCCCGCCTGACCGACAGCCCCGTCGTCCGGCTCAACCGTGCCGTCGCCGTCGGCGAGGCCGACGGACCGCGGGCGGGCCTGGCCGCGCTCGCGGCGCTGGACGCATCACTGCCCCGCTACACGGCGGTGGCGGCCTACCTCCACGAGCGCGACGGCGACCTGACGGCGGCGGCACGCCTGTACGCCGAGGCGGCCCGGAAGGCCCCCAACCTCACCGAACGCGACCACCTGACGCGCCAGGCCGCCCGGCTCAACTCCCACCGCTCACACTGACAGCCGACGCCGGGACTCCCGGCACTCGGCGTGGCTTGCACGGTCAGAAGCCGGGCGCGGAGCCGACGAAGAACCACAGGGCGGATGTGTACCACAGCAGTGCGATGGCGATGACCAAGGCGCCGCCGACGGCCGGAAGTGCCCAACCGGGCAGTCGGCGGCTGCGCACCACGAGCACCTTGGCGACGAACATGCCATACAGGACGCAGCCCGCGATGGAATGAACGGCCACACGGCTGCTCGTGAAGTCAACTCCGTAGGCGGTGATGCACTGGTAGGCGATAGGCAGCGACAGCAGGAAGGCAAGGAGGCCGATGAGCCGGTGTGTGGGCTGCACCCGGTGCGGCGCGGCGCCCGCTCCCGGTAGGCGCCGGTACATCCACAGCCCGAGCAGCAGTTGGACGACCGCGAGTGCCATCAGAGCGGAACCCAGACGCGCCTTGAGATCGATGACGCCGACACCGTGCTGCCCGAACAGGCCCTTGGTGTAGTCGGGTGTGTGCGTGCGGCCGAACACATACACCCCCACCGCGACCGCGACCGGCAGCAAAGCAAGCAGAAAACCCCCCGCCGTTCGTGCGGGGCGCCGCTTCTGCGCGCCCGTGTGCCCGGTCATCAGTCCCCAATCGAATGGTGTCGGACAGCGCATCCGTGCAACCGCGGGAAACGACCCCGGCGGACCTCTTCTCCCAGTTGGCCCCGGGTCCTCGGGTCCTGTCCACTCCAATTGCTCTGCCCGGGCAGTCGCTGCTCCATCGGTGAGGTCCCCGTTCAGGTCAGTACATGCGGAAGGGGGTCACCGTCGCCCGCCGCACTCCCAGTCGTGGACTTCTACGGCCGCGTACCGGTCCGCGGTCAAGGCGGCACGCGCCGTGTCCGGGTCCGGGGACCGGACCAGCGCCGCCGTACCCAGCCAGACGGTGGCGTCGTCGGAGAGCAGCGGCCCGAATGCGATCAGGTCGTCCCGGTCGGGCGGCACGGCGAGCTCAACGGCTTGCTCCGGACCGAGGCCGAGCACCAGATACCGGTTGCCACCGGACCGGCCGCCGGGGAAATCCCACATGGTGCGGCCCAGCATGTTGCGCCAGCGACGCAGGAGCACGTCCCGGTACGCGCCCGCCTGGTAGTTGGGCTCGTCGAAGGCGAACGCGCGGGCAGCGGCGGGATCGGGCAGGTCGATGATGTGCACGCTACCGGTGGGCGTCTCGCCGCCGTCGGCGAAGGTCGGGCCGCGAGCGATCATCTCCGCCGCGTACCGGTCCATGTAGGACCAGTGCTCCTCCAGCAACTCGTCGCGCAACGCCGCGGAACCGGCCCGATCACGGTGGTAGCAGAAGAACTCCATGACCACAGACCCTTCCCCAACCCAGGGCAGCATCTCAACTGGCTTGCGGCCAACTGGTCACCGTCACGCGTCCTGGCACGGGGCCACCACTCCCCGGTTCGACCCGGTCTGCCCCTCGTCCCATGGGATAGTCGTGCGGGAGCTGGGGCTCGACCCTGAGTGTCGCGAAGCCGCGGAGGCTGACTGTGCATTCCTTGACCTTCGTCATCGGTACGGGTCGCAGCGGCTCGACCGCGCTGTCACGCATCCTCAACAGCCACCCGGACGTACTGAGCCTCAACGAGTTCATGGCCTCCGTAGGCGATGCCGCCTTCCCCGAAGGGAGGCTGACCGGTGAGGAGTTCTGGCAGTCGCTCTTCCGGCCCGCCCCGCACTTCGACCGGATGATCCGTAGCGGGCTGCCGCTCCCTGAATTCCTCTACACGCGCCGCCCCGGGAAGTACGCGGCCGAGACCACCGGTATCCCCGCGCTCTCGCTCATGGTGTTGCCGCACCTCACCGACGACCCGGACGGGCTCCTCGACGAGCTCAACGCAGCGGTGGTCCAGTGGCCCGAGGGCACCGCCGCCGACCATCATCGCGCTCTGTTCGGCCTGCTCTGCGCACGGTTCGGACGAACGGCCGTGGTGGAGCGCTCCGGCTACTCGACGGGCTGGGCAGCGGGGCTACGGGCCACGTTCCCGGACGCGAGGTTCGTGCACATGTTCAGAGACGGACCGGACTGCGCCCTGTCCATGAGCCGTCATCCCGGATTCCGCACGATCTCCCTGCTCCGCGAGATCAAGACACGAGCAGGCGTCGAGAGTCTCGCCGACCTGAGAGACGAGGACGTGCGCGCGCTGCCCGCGGACCTGTCGCCGCTGCTCGGCGAGCGCTTCGATCCTGCCCTCGTACGCGACCGGGACATCCCCCTGCGGACGTTCGGCACCCTGTGGTCCGAACTCGTCGCCGAGGGGACGGAGTTCCTCAGCCGCCTCCCTGCCGACCAGCGCACCACACTTGCCTACGAGCACCTCCTCGACGACCCCGCCGCAGAGCTGACCCGACTGGCCGAGTTCGTCGGTGTCGAACCCCTCCCGCAGTGGCTGCTCACCGGATCCGAACTCCTCGACCACAGCCGACGCGGCTCCGCCCGCAAACTGCCGGCCGTTGAACTCGACGAACTCAGGGAGGCTTGCGCCCCGGGTACCCGCGTTCTGGCGGGGTGACCGAGCCGGTGACAATCCGGGTCGGCGGCCTGCTCCGTTCGCCGGCGTCGGCAGCGTACGGGTGCGTTGCGCCTGTACCGCACCTGGCATGATCAACGGGTGATCAGTGAACCTGCGCAGTCCAGCCCCACGAAGTACGTCCTGTTCGATGTCGACGGCACGTTGATCGACGCGGTGAGCAACCAGCGCCGGGTGTGGGGAACTTGGGCGGAACGGTACGGGCTGGATGCGGACGAGGTGTACCAGGTGGCCCTGCGTACACGGCCGTTGGAGACGTTCGCCCAGGTCGCTGCGGACCGGGATCCGTACGAGTGCCTGGCCGCACTCCACGAGCTGGAGGACGAGGACGTCCGCTCCGGCGTCTATACGGCGTTCGACGGTGCGTCGGAGCTGCTGCACGGCCTGCCAGCGGGGTCCTGGGCGCTGGTGACCTCGAACTACGAGCACCGCGTGCGCGGCCGTTTCCTGCGGACGGGCCTGCCGCTGCCGGGCCTGATCGTGGACGCGGCCGCTGTCGAGGAGGGCAAGCCCTCTCCGGTGCCGTACCTGCGTGCCGCAGAGCAGCTCGGCGCCGAGCCGGGAGACTGCCTGGTCATCGAGGACGCCCCGTCCGGCGTGCGGTCCGGGCTGGGCGCAGGGATGACGGTGTGGGGCGTGAACGCCGCTGCCGCGGTGGAAGGCGTGCACCGCCACTTCGCCGTTCTGAGCGAGGCAGTCCCGCACATCCTGGCCTTCGTGTCCGGCGCGCACGGGAACGTCGCGGCCTGAGTCAGTCCCTCGATACCGAGCAGGTCACTTCACGGGTGCGCCCACGGGGCCGCCCGTGGACTCCCGCACCACAAGACGTGGCAGCAGCACCTCGGACTCGGTGTCCTCACCGGCGAGGCGGCGCACCAGCAGGTTCACCGCCCGGCGTCCCTGTTCGGCCATGGGGGAGTGCACGCTGGTCAGCGGTACGGGGAGTTCCCCGGCCAGAGGCGTGTCGTTGAAACCGGCCAGTGCAAGGTCCCGGCCGAGCTGCAGGCCCGGATCACGGGCTGCGCCTGCCGCTCCGATGTCGGCGAAGTCGTTCACGGCGAAGAGGGCGGTGGGCCGGTCCTCCGGCGTGGCGAGCAGAGCGAGTGCTGCCTGACGGCCGCCGGCCGTGTCGAAGGCCGAGTGCACGATGCGCCGGGCGGGCAACGGCAGCCCCGCTTCACGGTAGCGCTCGACGAATCCCTCGGTCCGGTCCGCTCCCGTGCTCGCGAAGGGCTGTCCGGCGATGACCCCGACGGACCGATGGGACGGCTGCCTGTTCCCGACCGGGCAGCACGGGCAGGCCGAGGGAGGCCGGCAGATGCTCGGCGACCAGCCTGCCGCCCAGTCGGTCGTCACAAGTCGCGGAGGTGTGCCCGGCGTTGGTGCGGCGGTCGACGAGTACGAAGGGCGTGCCGCGCAGGCCGGGCAGGCCGAGGGAGGCCCCGTTTCCGCTCGTGGAGGAGATGGCCACGTTCGTGGCGGCGCGGAGACATGCTCCCAGAGGCAACGACTCGCGGGGATGATGGCCGCGGACCACACCGTCGCCGGTCTCGAATCCTGGCCGCAGGCACGGGACCACCACTAACTGATCGTTTCAGAATGAGGTTCGCAGGCGGCGGAGGCATATGAAGCTGCAGGCCAGTTCGAGCAGGCCCTGGTGGAGATCGGCGCGTCGTTCGTATCGGGTACGGAGCCGTTTGAACTGGTGCAGCCAGGCGAAGGCACGCTCGACCACCCAGCGCACCTTGCCCAGTCCGGACCCGTGGGCGACGCCGCGTCGTGCGATCAGCGGCTTGATGCCGCGTTTCCGTAGTAGGCGGCGGTACTTGTCGAAGTCGTAGCCCCGGTCCGCGTACAGACGCCGGGGCTTGCGGCGGGGACGTCCCCGCCGATCCCGAATCGGCGGAACGGCGTCCAGCAGCGGCAGGAGCTGGGTGACGTCATGCCGGTTCCCACCGGTCAGCGTGACGGCGAGCGGGGTTCCGTGGCGGTCCACGATCGGTTGGTGCCTGGAGCCGGAACGGGCGCGGTCGACGGGCGAGGGACCGACGTGATCCCCCCTTTGAGGGCCCGGACGTGCGACCCGTCCACGGAGCAGTCGTCCAAGTCCAGCAGGTCGGCGCGCCGAAGCTCGGCCAGCAGGGCGGCGTGCAGGCGTGGCCAGACGCCGGCCTCGGTCCAGTCCCGCAGCCGACGCCAGGCCGTCACTCCGGAGCAGCCCACGGTCTCTGCGGGGACATCGCGCCACGCGACACCGGTCCGCAGCACGTACATGACGCCGGCGAGTGCTGCCCGGTCGGGAACAGGCAGCCGACCGGGGTAGCGGCGGCGCCGTGCGGGAGCGGGCGGCAGCAGCGGGGCCACTCGCTCCCACAGGTCGTCAGGAACAAGATCAGCACGCACTGCGGACACCCTGCCGACCAAGATCGCCGAGCACAATACCCGCGACTCAACTCACTGAAGCGATCAGTAAGGGGCCCAGGGCCTCGCACCCGGCTGCTTCCTGCCGCCCGCTTTGGATCACTCTCGGACGATGTGCCCATCTCGCAACCCGAGAGCGCATCAGGCTCGCACCAACCCCCTTGGCACCGGCGGCAGAACGCCGATTTCCTGGCCTTGGGGGATGGCCCGTCTGTAGTGCGGTAGACCTACAACACACGCAGGGCCTGGTCAACGTCACGCTCACGCCTGGCGAGCGCATGCAACACGGTTTGGTCGCCGTGCCGGTCCCGGGCGGCGGCAACGAGTACATCCACCGCGATGGCGAGCGCAGCATCGGGCACTCGGCATGGCGCATCGACGCTGAGCGCGAGGTCATCGAGGTGAACCGCCAGCTCGACACAGCGGGTCTGCAGGTATCCGTCGAGCAACATCTCCTCTCCCGGCCGGTGAAGGACAGCCACCCGCCGATCGGCCGACTCCATGCCCAGCCGCTGCGACAGCCGCACCCACGCTGCCCGGGCCTGCTCAGCCACAACAGCGGGGCCGGCTGCGGCAGTTTCTTCGCTGCGGGCACGGACCCCGACGTTCAGCGCAGAGTCCGGCAACGACGTATCTGCGAGCCGCGCGTAGTACCGAACCGGTGACACCGGCTCCGCGCCGACTACCTGACCGTCGAGGAACCACTCGACCTGGAGGACGCTCCGCGCAAGGTGGCCGGCCAACCCACCCACTGACATCCCGGGGAGCACGGACTCGGTTTCCCAGCATCGGGCTACCTGCTCTGTGGCCAGCAGGTGCACCGCCTTCTCGGCCGCCTGCAGGTATGTCTTCCGGATTTCATCAGTCATTCGGTCATCGTCGCAACATCCTCATCACAGCCGCTGACAGGTCCACGTTGTGGATCGACCCGCCGCCTCGGCCGCCTGGGGAGCTCGCCCACGTGTGGGGTGTGGTGGCGCGGGAGCGGGCGGGCCCCATCGGCTTGCATCGAAGTCCACCGGGTTCCCCCGGGGGCCACGGGCCCGTGTCAGGCCGCGGTCTCTTGGTGGGTCCTGGCGGCCGCCAGGACCGCCGCTCGCTCGACCGATTCGGCGGAGGCGGCCAGCAGCGGCAGCCGGACGGCCGGGCTGGGGATACGGCCCTGGGCGTGCAACACCCCCTTGATCACAGTCGGGTTCGGCTCGGCGAAGAGCGCGACGGACAGCCGGGCCAGCTCGGCTCCCAGCCTGCGGGCCGGTCCGGTGGCATCGCGTTGCCACAGCGAGATGAGCTCGGCGTAGTCAGCGGTGCGGACATTGGCCGACGCCAGGATGCCGCCGCGGGCGCCCGCCGCGAGCAGCGGCGAGATGACGGCGTCATCGCCGCCGAGCACCGCGAAGCCCGGGGTCGACGAACCGAGCAGTTCCATCGCGGCTGCGTCGATCACACCGGTTGCGTACTTGACCCCGACGACCTGCGGTAGGTGCCTGACCGCGTTCAGCGTGCTGGTGCTGAGGGGCTGACCGGTGCGGTACGGAATGTCGTAGACGACCAGCGGCAGACCCCCGTATTCGGCGAGTGCCGTGAAGTGCGCTAGCGTTCCCGCCTCGCCGGGCCGGGTGTAGGGCGGCGTGGGAACCAGCGCCGCGGCGACGTCACCGCTCTGAACGAGCTCCCGCAGTGTCGTAATGGCGGCGGCGGTGTCGTTCGTGCCGACGCCGACGATCAGCGGAGCTCCGTGTGCCCGGCAGGCGGCCGAGCAGATACGGACCACGGCCTGCTTCTCCTCGGTGGTCAGCGTGGCCGCCTCCGCAGTGGTGCCCAGGGCAACGAGTCCGTGAGCGCCGCCGGCCGACAGCGCCTCGTCGGCGAGGCGGGCGAGCGCGTCCGGGGCGAGGCGCAGGTCGTCGGTGAACGGGGTCACCAAGGGGACAAACAGGCCGGTGAGGTTCGCTTCGGGCTTCATACGCCCAGCCTGACCGACACAAACCCAATAGATCCAGTTCATGTTTCTTCGCTTATACGTAAGCTCACCTTATGCTCGACGTCCGACGTCTCCACCTGCTGCGCGAACTGGACCGACGCGGCACCATCGCGGCCGTCGCCGAGGCGCTGACCTTCACCGCCTCGGCCGTCTCCCAGCAGCTGAGCGTGCTTGAGCGCGAGGCGGGCGTACCCCTGCTGGAACGAAGTGGCAGACGGGTGGTGCTCACCCCTGCGGGCCGCACCCTCGTCACCCACGCCGACGCCGTCCTCGAACGCCTCGAACTGGCGGTCTCCGAGCTGGCCGGGGCACGCGAGGGCGTCGGCGGGCCGCTGCGGATCGGGACGTTTCCCTCTGGCGGCCCCGCGATCGTGCCCGCCACGCTGGCCGAACTGGCCCAGCGGCATCCCGCGCTGGAACCGATGGTGCAGGAGATCGACTCGGCGCGGGTCTCCGACGGCTTACGCGCCGGCGAACTCGACGTGGCCCTCGTCCACGACTACGACTTCGTGCCCGCGTCCCCGGACACCACGGTCGACCAGGTGCCCCTGTTGGAGGAGCCGATGTACCTGGCCACGGGCGCCGCCACCGACACGGATCCCGCAAGAGGTCCCGCCGCCCGCGGTGACACGCTGGCGGAGCTGCTCGGACCGTGGGCCATGACCCCATGGATCACGGCCCGGGACGGCACGACCGGCCACGCGATGGCTGTACGCGCCTGTCAGGCGGCCGGTTTCCAGCCGCGCATCCGGCATCAGGTCAACGATTTCCGTACGGTCCTGGCACTGGCCGCCATCGGGCAAGGCGCCGGATTCGTACCGGAGATGGCCACCGCACACGCCCCCGAGGACGTGGTCCTGACCCGGCTGCCCCTCTTCCGCCGCTCGAAGGTCGCCTTCCGCGCGGGCGGCGGCACCCACCCGGCGATCGCAGCATTCGTGGCGGCGGCGCGAACAGCGGTGGGCGCCACGGGCCGTGCCTCCTTACTGACCGCTTCAGTGAGTTGAGTCGCGGGTCTTGTGCTCGGCGATCTTGGTCGGCAGGGTGTCCGCAGTGCGTGCTGATCTTGTTCCTGACGACCTGTGGGAGCGAGTGGCCCCGCTGCTGCCGCCCGCTCCCGCACGGCGCCGCCGCTACCCCGGTCGGCTGCCTGTTCCCGACCGGGCAGCACTCGCCGGCGTCCTGTACGTGCTGTTCGAACGATGCGCCGATCTCCACCAGGGCCTGCTCGAACTGACTGCAGCCTCATACGCCTCCGCCGCCTGTGAATCTCATTCCGAAACGATCAGTAAGTTGACGTTGTGACAGAAGTGACGGGGGATCTGCAGGATGCCGATGCGGAGTTCGACGGTCCGGGGCTGTGGCGGCAGCGGGATTTCATGCTGCTGTGGAGTGGCCAGACGGTCAGTGAGATGGGATCGGCGGTCACCCAGGTCGCGTTGCCGCTGCTCGCGGTCGTCGCGCTCAGAGCGAGCACCTTCCAGGTCGGGCTGCTGACCGCCGCCACCACGGCAGCGTTCGCGCTGATCGCGCTGCCCGCGGGGGCGCTCGTGGACCGGCGCTCCAAACGATCCATCATGATCGTCTGCAATGTCCTTCGCCTGCTGATCATCGGCTCGGTACCGCTGGCGGCCGCCCTCGGCACCGTGACGATGGCGCAGCTCTACGTCGTCGCCGTGGCAGCCGGCGTGTGCACGGTGTTCTTCGACGTCTCGTACCAGAGTTATGTGCCGTCGCTGATCCGCGCAGATCTCCAGATGGACGCCAACGGCAAGCTGGGGACCACCCAGGCGTTCGCCGAGCTCGGGGGACCCAGCCTCGGCGGGGGGCTGGTCGCCGCCTTCGGCGCCGCGGGGGCGATGACGGCCGACGCGATCTCCTACACGGTCTCGGTCCTCTCGATATCCGCGATCAGGACGCGCGAGGAGCCGCCGCCCGCACGCCGCGAGGGCCAGACGCTGCGGAGCCAGATCGCCGAGGGACTCGGTTTCGTCGTCGGGCACAAGATATTGCGGAGGGTAGTGGCCTGCACGGGCACCGCGAACCTGTTCTCCGGCATGACGTCGGCGCTGGCGATGGTCTTCCTCATCCGGGTGCTGCACATGCGTCCCGCACTGACCGGGCTGATCATGGCGGGCTCGGCCATCGGCGGGATCGCCGGGGGAGTGTTCGCCGGCCGGCTCGCCAAGAAGATCGGCTCGGCGCGGATCATCTGGGTGTCGATGGTGGTGTTCAGCGCGCCGCAGGTCGTCGCGGCGGCTGCCTCGCGAGGCTTGGGGGTGCTGCTGTTCCCGCTGGGCTGGGGCATTTCGGGTTTCGCCGCGATGGTGTACAACGTCGCGCAGCTCAGCTACCGGCAATCGGTGACACCGCCGGAGCTGATGGGCCGGATGAACGCGGCCGTGCGCTGGGTCGTGTGGGGCACGCTGCCGTTCGGCAGCATTCTCGGCGGGGTGCTCGGCACGCTGATCGGCGTGCGGCCCGCACTCTGGCTGGCCCTCGTCGGTACGTGGGCGGCCGGCTGGTTCGTCTTCTTCTCCCCGCTCCGCCACATGCGCGACGTTCCCGCTCGCAGTGTTGCGCGTTGACGGTGAGCGCGGCGGCCGCCGCGGAGGTTTCGAACCGACCTCCAGGGCCACGCCCGGACACTCCAACGTGCTGGAATGTCCACAGTCGGTGCAGAGGTCGTGAGCCGGGAGGACATGCCATGCGGATCACCGTGCTGACCGTGCCGGACTGCCCCCACGCGCCGGTGGCCGCCGAACGCCTCAGCCAGGCACTCGGCGGCCGCGACGCGGAGGTGGAACGGATCGAGGTCGAGGACCTGGAGCAGGCCACGCTTGTGGGGATGACCGGATCACCGACCGTGCTGATCGACGGCGTGGACCCCTTCGCCGTGCCGGGTGCTCCCGCGTCGCTGTCCTGCCGCCTCTACCGTGGGCCCAACGGCCGCATCGATGGGGCTCCGAGCCTCGCTGACCTGCGTCGGGCACTCGGCGACACGGTGCCGTGGACGACCGCACCTTAGGCGTGAGCGCCGACCCGCCGGCCGCAGGCCTCTCACGCGGCGGCGCTCGATGCGGTCGGCCGGCTCTTGACCAGGCTCGATCGCGAGAGGAGCCGTCGCTGGCCCTCCAACGGGGTCACGGAGACGATCCGGATGTCCCAGCAGCCACCTTGCCGGGTGAGTGAGACCGCGGACAGGGGCGGCACAGCGAGATGCCAGAAGGACCTCGCCGGTGCGGCGAGAGCGTGAACGAGCGCGGCCCTGATCACGGCTGCTTCGGTGATGGCCACTGTGTGACCGGTGTCGGGGGCCATGGTGCTCAGCCAGTGCGCGGTCCGGCGGCAGAGCTGGCGTACGGACTCGCCCTCGTGCGGCACGGCATCCGGGTCGGTGAGCCAGGAGGTGAATCCGTCGGGCTCGGTCGCGGCGATGTCGTCGACGGTGCGACCGCACCACCTGCCGACGTCGAGGTCGCGCAGCGCAGGTTCGGACACCGCCACCACGCCGAGGGTGTCGGCGATCTGCGAGCAACGGATCGAGGGCGCCCGGACGGCCGGCCCGTGGGGAGGGAGAGCTGGTTCCGCTGCGGCTGCCATACGCAGGCTGCGCTCACTCAGGGGACCGTCGCCGAGGAGCGGATCCCTGGTGGCGTCGCCGCCGGGCGCGCACAGAAACGTCAGGCGGATCGTCATATGACCGACCTCCTTCAGGCCCGGCAACTCCGGATGCTGTGAGACCAGGCGGCGGTTGTTTGAACGGTTGGGCCGACAACCCGGCCGGCGGAGCCAACGGGGCGGCGAAGCGGCCCCGAGCCACCTCCATCACCCAGCCCCAAGGGGCACCCACCGGTGACTCGGGACCGACAGGGGCCTCCGACATGACCGGGATCGCCGGGCCGTGTGCCAGATCGACACGGTCCAGCCGCCCTGCCGAAGGCGAACACGAGGCGGAGCGACCGGCCCGGCAGTGGAGGACACCGCCGATGCCACGTCGTGCCTCATGTGCTCCAGAGTCGGCGAACGCCTCCCGCTGCACCATCCGCCAGGTGTCCGGAAGCACC
This sequence comes from Streptomyces sp. NPDC044064, assembly GCF_056434245.1. Classification (NCBI taxonomy): domain Bacteria; kingdom Bacillati; phylum Actinomycetota; class Actinomycetes; order Kitasatosporales; family Streptomycetaceae; genus Streptomyces; species Streptomyces sp. NPDC044064. Next base: position 115,025 of record NZ_JBWKFN010000008.1, on the reverse strand, counting down.
CCGCCGATCGACCGGTGCCGCCCCGCCACCCGACCGGACTCGGCATGGACCCGGCATCGGTCACCCCGTGGCACGTTGTTCAACGCGGAGATCGTTCGAACGAATGTTCACTCAAGTGGCTCGACGGGAAGTTCGAGGCAGAGCTCGTAGCCCCCTTGGGCCGTGGGGCCGGATGTCACGGTGCCGCCGAGGAGCTCGGCTCGTTGGGCCAGGCCGACCAGGCCGTGGTGGGCACTCGGCAGGGCGAACGCGCGTCGGGTGGGGGCGGTGTTGGAGACGGTGGCGTGGAGGGTGCCGTCCTTGTGGCGGATGCGGACGGTTGCCGTTGCGCCAGGGGCGTGCTTGCGGACGTTGGTCAGCGCTTCCTGGACGGTGCGGTAGACGGCGCGCTGCACCGGGGGCGCAAGCTCCTGGGGCAGGTCGGTCTCCAGCTTCGCTTCGATGCCACTGGCGTCGACCAGGCGCTGCAGGTCGGCGAGGGAAGGCTGCGGGGTGAGCTCCGTGGGACGGCTGCCCGAGGCTCTCAGGACACTGACCATGTGGCGCAGCTCGTCCAGGGTCTGCACGCTGAGGCGGCGGATCGTGGCGGCGGCCTCTCTGGTTTCGGCGTCCTGGCTGCCCACCTGGAGCGCTCCGGCCTGTACGGCGATGAGGCTGACCTGGTGGGAGACCACGTCGTGCATCTCCCTGGCGAGCTGGGCCCGCTCCTTCGCCAGAACCGTCTGGGCGGTCAGCAGCCGTTCCTGTTCACGGGCCTCCGAGATGTCGGCGAGCCGCAGTGAGAGTTCGCGTCGGGCCTGGACGAGCTGGCCCAGGAAGACGGGAGCCGCAGCTGTGGCCAGCGTGTAGCTGAGGTGGAACAGGTTGTTCGTCTGGCCCAGCTCCGCCGCGTCCATGGACGACCACGGCCAGGGCAGGAAGTCGATGAACGCGTACGTCAGCGCACAGCCGGCCAGCAGGACACGGTGGCGGCTGAGCGATGACAGCGTGTACAGCGCGGCCATGGGGGCGACCACCGCGTCGGTGACCAGGGCGGAGGGGAGTGTGAGGACGAAGGTCGTCAGGGGCAGACGGCGACGCAGGGCGAGGGCGAGAGCGCCGACCAGTGCGCAGGCTGTCCCCGGTGGATCCCCGAAGCCGACGTTGACCCAGGCGTCCGCCAGCGCGAACCCGACGAGTGCGATGTCGAACAGCAGAGCCGGCGGCCGTACGGGGCTCACAGAGCGCCCTCGTCCCGCTCTGCGGTGAGCAGTCCGGCGCGCTCGGCGATCAGGGCCGCCTGGACGCGGCTGCTGACCTCCAGTTTGCCGAGCACGTTGGTGACATGGCCCTTGACGGTGCCCGTGCTCAGGTGCAGCCTCTCGCCGATGTCCGTGTTGGCGAGTCCTTCGGCCATCAGGACGAGCACGGCACGCTCGCGTTCGGTCAGCCGGCCGGTGAGGCGGACGGCGGCGGGCTCGCGCATGCCGCGGTCGAGGTAGCCGTCCACGACCCTCCGGGTGACCTGGGACGACAGAACGGTCCCGCCCCCCGCCAGTGTGCGCACAAAGCGCGGAAGCTCCTCCGGGTCGGTGTCCTTGAGCAGGAATCCGGCGGCGCCCGAGCGCAGCGCCGTGGCCACGTACTCGTCGGCGTCGAAGGTGGTGAGCATGGCGACCACCGGGGCGTGCGGCATGCGGCTGACCTCGGCCAGGATGGTGAGCCCGTCCACGTCCGGCATCCGGATGTCGAGCAGGACGACGTCGGGCTGCAGCTCCCGCACCGTGCGCACAGCCTCGCCGCCGGGTACCGCCGCGACGACCTCGATGTCGTTCGTGGTGTTGAGAATGTGCGTGAAACCCGTACGGATCAAGGCTTCGTCATCGACCACCAGTACCCGGATCACGTGCGCTCCGCTCGTCGCATGCCACCGTTCGATACGTACCCCCGCGGGAGCCCGGTCCAGCGACGGACACTGAATACCCGCCGGTTGGCGGCATGGCCCCAGCCGGTCGGCAGGTGGCGCCCGGGCCGGTCGGCAGGGGTGGTTCCGGCCGGGCAACAGGGTGCCTTCGGAAGGCTGCCGGGGTGGTTCGGGCGGCTCTCCGGGAACCCATCAGGCATGGCGCCGAAAGCACTCTCGGCCGAGCCCGCCGACGTGTCACCGCCGCTGGGGCTCGACCGGTTCCGCGTCCTCGCCGACAGGCCCTCGACGGGGCGGCTGATCGGTATCGACCTGGCTCGCGGACTCGCGGTCTTCGGCATGTACTCCGTCCACGTCGGACCCGATGTGACGGTCGGCGGCCCGGTGGGATTCCTGCTGGAGACAGCGCGTGGCCGCTCCTCGGCCCTCTTCGCGCTGCTCGCCGGCTTCTCGCTCGTCATCATCACCGGCCGCCCGGACCCCCGGACCGGGCGTGCGGGCCGTCAGGCAGTGGCCAGGGTCGTGATCCGTGCCGTGGTCCTGCTGGCGCTCGGCTACGCGCTGACCGCCCTGGACACCGACGTCGACGTGATCCTCAGCCTCTACGGGCTGCTCTTCCTGGCCGTCCTCCCGCTGCACCGGTTGCGGGCAGGAGCGCTCGCTCTCGTCGCTGCCGCGAGTGCGCTGATCATGCCCCAGGTCCTGTACGTGATCAGAACATCCATCGAGGACGGGAACTGGGCGGACACCGTCACGGCCCACGACCCCCTCGCCCGGATCACCGGCACGGACGGCATCGTCGAACTTCTGTTCACCGGTGCGTATCCGGTGCTCACCTGGATCCCTTTCCTGGTGGCGGGCATGGCAGCAGCCCGGCTGGACCTCGGTCGCCCCGGTATCAAGGCCCGGCTCGCAGTCGTCGGCGGGGTACTGGCCGTGCTGGGTTACGGCGGATCCTGGCTCGCCCTGCGCCTGGTCCCCGGCGCCCGGGCCGCCATCGCCTCCGCCACGGGCGGCGGCTCGGCTTCGTCCGCCTGGTGGTCCGACACCGTCGGCGAGCCCGAGGGGCACACCCCGCTCGCCTGGCTGCTGGTGGCCGCACCGCACAGCCAGACGACCTTCTCCGTCGTCGGCAACACCGGAGTCGCCCTCGCCGTGGTCGCCGTGTGCCTGACCGTCGCCGACCGGATGCCGCGCCTCACACGCCTGGCCGCACCCGTTGCCGCGGTCGGCATGACAGCGCTGACCCTGTACGTCCTGCACATCGTCGCGCTGTGGTTCTTCGACGACATCTGGTACGTGCCGGCGGTCGCCGGCGACACCCTGTCCGCCCTGCCCGTGCTGCTCGGCTTCATCGCAACCGCCATGCTCCTGGCGACCGTATGGACCCGACTGTTGCGGCGCGGCCCCCTGGAACAGCTCCTCCATGTCGCCACTCGGGCGGCACAAGCCGTCAGATAGAGCCGGTCGCGAGAGCGGGACTGTGGTGCTTCATGGCTGCTGGGAGCGGAGAGCGGCGGCTCGGCGCAGGGCGTCCCGGCATGCCCGGATGGCGGGGTGCTGGGTCCGGCCCCGGCGTACGACGGTGAAGACGCGGCGTGTGCGCTGGCCGCGGGGCAGGTGCCGGAGCGGGACGGTCGGGGCTTTGCCGCTCCAGACCAGGTCGGGGAGGAAGGCGGCGGCGTGGTGCTGCTCGACGAGGCGGACGTGCAGGAGAAGGTCGGTGGTCTCGAACCGCACGTCGGGTTCGAAGCCGGCATCGCGGCACAGGGACATGGCCCAGTGCCGCGCGGCCGTGCCTTCGGGTTCCATCACCCACGGGTGGTCCGCCAGGGAGCGCAGCGCCGCCATCGGGCCGTCGGTCTCCGTGCCGTCGGCCGGGCTCGGCAGCGCGAGGTGCAGGCTGTCGTCGAGCAGGTCTTCCTGCTGGAGTTCGGCAGGCCGCGGGCTGGGGTTGCCGGGGTACTCCTCGGCGATGATCAGGTCGAAGTCGCGGGCCCGCAGGGCGGGCAGGGCCTTCTCCGGCTCCATGTGGGTGACGTGGACGCGCAGGCGGGGGTGGCGTTCGCGCAGCAGGCCGAGTGCGGTCGGGACCAGGGTGAGTGCCGCGGTCTGGAACGAGGCGATGCGCAGGGTGCCGTTCAGATCGGTCAGGGAGGCGGCGATGTCCGCCTCCGCCCGCTCGAGGCGCTGGAGGAGCGCTTCGGTGTGGGCGACGAGGATCTCGGCCTGCTCGGTCAGCCGTACGCGCCGCCCGACCGGTTCCAGCAGCGGTACGCCGACTTCGGCTTCCAGCTGCGAGAGCTGCTGGGAGACGGAGGAGGGGGCGTACGAGAGGGCCTGCGCGACGGCTGCGAGGGTGCCGCGGTGCTTGAGTTCGCGCAGCAGGCGCAGCCGGTGCAGATCGAACATGAGCAGCCGCTCTCCTCGCCGACGCGGGCCCGACGGCTGAATGGTCGGTTTCTCCGACGAGTATAGGTCGAAAACATTCGCTGGACCGATCGTAGGAGGGCAGTGGACCCTGGTCGTGTGTTTGAGAACGATCTCCCCTCCCGTACGTTGCCGTGGTCTGTTCGGCCCGGTGCCCGAGCCTGGCGGTGTGCACCCGCGCCCGCCGAGGTCCGGAGCTTCCACCTCTCGCTGCCCGACTACACGCCCACCCCGTTGACCGAAATTCCATCGCTGGCGGTGGAGTTGGAAGTCGGCCGGGTCTTCGTCAAGGACGAGTCGGCCCGACTGGGGCTGCCCGCCTTCAAGGCGCTGGGCGCGTCCTGGGCGATCCACCGCGCCCTTGCCGAGCGGGTCGCGAGCGGGGAGCCGGGCCCGGTCACCCTGGTGACCGCCACCGACGGCAATCACGGCCGGGCCGTGGCCCGCATGGCACGCCGCCTGGGGCAGCACGCCCACGTCTTCGTACCGCAGGGTGTGCATCCGCAGGCCGTGGCGGCCATCGTCGCCGAGCAGGCGAAGGTCACCGAGGTCCCGGGGCCGTACGACGAAGCCGTACGCCTGGCGGCCGAGGAGGCTGCCGCCCCGGACGCGGTCCTGGTCCAGGACACCGCCTGGCCGGGCTACGAGCAGATCCCCGGGTGGATCGTCGAGGGCTACTCCACCCTCTGCGCCGAGACGGACGAGCAGCTGACGGCCCAAGGGGTCACCGAGGGGCCCGACCTCGTCTCCGTACCGGTGGGCGTGGGGTCTTTGGCCCAGGCCGTGATCGCGCACTACCGCAGCCGCCCGTCCGAGCGCGCCTCGGCGCTGCTGTCGGTGGAACCCGAGTCAGCGGCCTGCGTCCTGGAGAGCCTCACCCGCGGCGCACCCGTCAGCGTGACGACGGGGGACACCACCATGGCCGGGCTGAACTGCGGCACCCCGTCCAGCATCGCCTGGCCCTACCTGCGCGGCGGGCTGGACGCGGCCGTCGCCGTCGCCGATGCCGACAGCGCCCGCGCGGCCGGTGATCTCGCCGCTCTGGGCGTCTCCTCGGGGCCTTGCGGGGCCGCGTCGCTCGCCGGTCTGCGTGCGGTGCTCACCGGCGCGGACGCCGAGGAACGCCGTACGGCACTGGGGCTCGGGCCGTCCTCGGTGGTCGTGCTGCTGAGTACCGAGGGCGCCGCTGCCAACCCGCACTCCACCGCCGGCCACTGAACGCCCAGCGCCCGAAAGAGGACGTTCCGCGGCGCGCAGGCGCGACGGCAACGGTGCCACACCGCCGTCTCCCGGCTGGGCAGCTGCGTGCTCCTGCTGCCCAAGGCCGCCGTCCGGCCACCCCACCCCAGCTCACTGAACGCGACACCCTCCGGGAGACAGGCCATGACGAACCCCGCCCCCCACACGATCTCCGTCGACGCCGACCGGCTGTGGCAGTCCCTGATGGACCTCGCCGAGATCGGCGCCTACGACGACGAACGCACCGGCCTGCGCGGCGTCGACCGCCTTGCCCTCACCGACGCGGACGCGGACGGCCGCCGCCAGGTCATCGCCTGGATGGAACAGGCCGGACTGGCCGTACGTGTCGACCGGATGGGCAACATCTACGGCCGCCGCGAGGGCACCGACCCCACCGCGTCCCCGGTCCTGACGGGCTCGCACATCGACAGCGTCGCCACCGCCGGCGCCTTCGACGGCTGCCTCGGCGTCCTGGGTGGTATCGAGGTCGTCCGCACCCTGAACGAACGCGGCATCACCACCCGCCGCTCGATCGAGGTCGGCGTCTTCACCGAGGAGGAAGGCGTCCGCTTCGGCACCGACATGCTCGGCAGCGCGGTCGCTGCCGGCCGCCTCACCCTGGAGTACGCCCACGCCCTGACCGACCGGGACGGCCGCACCCTCGGTGGAGAACTCGCCCGCACCGGCTTCGACGGTCCCACCGACGTAGGCCTCGCCCCGCCGCACGCCTATGTCGAGTGCCACATCGAACAGGGCCCCGTCCTCGCCGAGAACGACGTCGAGATCGGCGTCGTCACCGGCGTACAGGGCATCTCCTGGCAGGAGATCACCATCCACGGCCGCGCCGCCCATGCCGGCACCACCCCCACCCACCTGCGCGCCGACGCCGGTCTCGCCGCGGCCCAGATCATCGTGCACCTGCGGTCCATGGTCGACTCCGGCTCCTACGGCGACCTGCGCGCCACCGTGGGCCACCTGGTCGTCCACCCCGACCTGACCAACATCGTCCCGGCCCGCGCCGAGCTGACCGTCGACCTGCGCAACCCCGACGACGCCCGGATGGGTCGTGCCGAGGAGGCCCTCGCTGCGTTCCTGCGCGAACTCGAGAACAGCCGGCCGGGCCTCACGCTGACCACCCGGCGGATGGCCAGGACCGCCCACGTCCCCTTCGACGAAGGTGTGCAGAAGGTCATTGCACAGGCCGCCGACGACCACGGCCTGGAGCACATCTCCCTGCTCTCCGGCGCCGGCCACGACGCTCAGGAGATCGCGGCGCTCTGCCCCACCGCCATGATCTTCGTGCGCGGAGAGTACGACGGCATCAGCCACAACCCCCGCGAGTACTCCACCCCGGAGGCGTGCGCCCACGGCGTCGACGTACTGGCGACCACCCTCCTGCGCCTGGCCGGCCAGGACTGACCCCCGACGGCAGCCCACAACAGCGATCGCCCGGCGATCACCGCCACCCCCGTCCGGTACTCACCACCCCGCCCTGGCTCCCAGGGCGCCGGCAGAACTTCGGGAGGCCTCCATGCTCACCGGGACACCCTCGGCCCCAGCACCTCGCGAACCCCTCGACCCGGACCCGGTCCGCCTCCTGGCCCGGCTGGTCTCCATCGACTCCGTCAACCCGGACCTCGTACCGGGCGGCGCGGGTGAGACCGTCATCGCCGGCTTCTGCAGCGAGTGGCTGGCCGCCCGAGGATTCGAGGTACACCGCCTGGAGAAGCGCCCGGGCCGCCCCTCGCTCGTCGCGATCGCCCGCGGTACCGGCGGCGGCCGCTCCCTCATGCTCAACGGCCACCTCGACACGGTCGGCCTCGCCGACCACGACGGCGACCCGCTCGACCCGCAGGTCCGCGACGGCAGGATGTACGGTCGCGGCACCTTCGACATGAAGGGCGGCATCGCGGCCATGATGGTCGCCGCCGCCCGCGCCACCGCCCACGGCCCCCTGCGCGGCGATGTCGTCCTCGCCTGTGTCGCCGACGAGGAACACGGCAGCTCGGGCACCGAGGAGGTGCTGGAGGCCTTCTCGGCCGACGCGGCGATCGTCACCGAACCGAGCCATCTCGAAGTCACCCTCGCCCACAAGGGCTTCGCCTGGTTCGAGGCGGAGATCGAAGGCCGCGCGGCCCACGGCTCGCGGCCCGAGCTCGGCATCGACGCCATCGCCAAGGCCGGGCACTTCCTCGTGGCCCTGGAGGAACTGGGCAGGCGCCTCGCCGAGGGTCCGGGCCACCCCCTCCTGGGTACCGGCACCGTGCACGCCTCCGTCATCCACGGCGGCGCGGAGCCCTCCACCTACCCGGCGCACTGCCGTATCACCCTGGAGCGCCGCACGGTTCCGGGCGAGAGCGCCGACACCGTCCAGGCGGAGCTGACCGCCGTGCTCGACCGTCTGGCCGCCACGGTCCCCGACTTCCGCTACCGGCTGACCCGCGGCCTGCACCGCGAACCCTTCGAGGCCGACCCCGGCGCCCCGATCGTGCGCACCCTCACCCACCACGCCGAGCACGTACTCGGCCACCGGCTCGCGGTGCGCGCCGAACCCTACTGGACAGACTGCGCTCTACTGGACCGGGCGGGCATCCCCTGCCTGCTCTTCGGTGTTGACGGCGCGGGCGCCCACGCGGCCACCGAATACGTCGACCTCGCCTCGCTGGACCGTCTCACCGACATCCTCGCCGCCACCATCGCCGACTTCTGCGCCTGAGGTTCAGGGCCGGGGGTGGGAGGAGCCGTACGCCCCCGCGTCGGCGTTCACGTCGACGCCGAGCGGGAGATCGGGAGCGCCACCGCGGATCCTGTAGTCAGACGTGTGTCACCGCGGGAATGAGCGCTCACGTAAGGCTGTTGTGGTCTCCCGACGGTAGATGATCAATGACGGGGGCAAGTCATGGCGCACGACGATGGCAGGGTGCACGGAACCGTGGCGGCGGGGTTCGAAGCCGTACGGGAGGAATTCGCCGCGGTGCTCGGCGAGATGCGCGACGCGCCCGAGGCGCAGCTCGTGGTGCACGTCGACGGCCGCCGGGTGGCCGACCTGTGGGCCGGTCCCGGTACGACGGCGGACACGCTGACCGGCCTCTACTCCATCACCAAGGGTGCCGCCCACCTCGTGGTCGCGCTCCTGGTCCAGGACGGCGTCCTCGACCTGGACCGCGAAGTGGCCTCGTACTGGCCGGAGTTCGGGGCGGAGGGCAAGGAACGGCTCACCTTGCGCGAGCTGCTCGCACACCGTGCCGGCGTCGTCGGCGTCGACGGCGGTTTCACCGTCGGTGAGTTGGCCGACGACCGGCAGATGGCCGCGCGACTCGCCGGCCAACGGCCGTTCTGGGAGCCCGGAACGGCGTACGGCTACCACGGTTTCGTGATCGGCGCCCTGACCGGCGAGGTGGTGCGGCGGGTGACCGGCCGCTCGATTCAGGAGATCTACGAGACGCGGATCCGGGCGCCGTACGGGCTCGACTTCCACCTCGGCCTGCCGGAAGCGCTCGAATCACGTTATGCCGAGGTGCTGCCGCTGCTGCCGACGCCGGAAGAGGCAGAGCGACTCGCGGCCAACGCCGCGGCCCCGGACAGCGTCAGGGGCATCGCGTTCAACCAGAACGGGAACGCGCCGACCGACCTGGTGGCCTTCGCGAACTCCCGAGAGGTGCGCGCGCTCGGGCCCACCTCGTCCGGCGGGGTCGGCACCGCACGGGGTGTGGCGGGGATGTACGCCGCGGCGATCACCGAGGTGGACGGCCGGGTGCCGCTGCTGAAGCCGGAGACCATCACCGAGTTCGCCCGGGTCCGCTATCGCGGAACCGATCTGGTCACGGGGAACGAGGACGTCTTCGGTCTGGGCTTCGAGGAGCTGAGTGGCCGCTATCGCGTCCTCGGCCCCGACGCGTTCGGACACAGCGGGGCGACAGGCTCACTCGCCCTCGCCGACCCGGACAGCGGCGTGGCCTACGCGTACACGCGCCGCCGCTTCGGTATGCCGTCGGGATTCGGCGCGGGCCCGGAGAACTACCGGCTCGTCGAGTCTGCGGTACGGGCCGCCGACGGGCTCTAGGTCCGCCGGCCACCCCACCGCCGCGCCCGCGCATCAGTCCGAGGCGCTACTCACCGGGTCCAGAACGGCGCGAGCGCTCCCTGCCGGAACGGCGCCGGACTCACGCTGAGGTCGCCGGCGAAGGGGCGGTCGAGGACGAAGACCAGGAGCAGACTGAACCCGATGAGAGCGGCGACGGAGGCGACGAAGAGGATCTGGATCCGCAGCTTGCGCATGCCGTACAGGAAGGTCAGCGGGAGCAGGACGACGGCGCCGCCGAACGCCAGGATCTGCAGCAGTGGGGGCAGTTGCTGTTCGGCCATGGTCAGCCGGGCACGGCGCTGGGAGGCGACGTCGTTGACGTGGTCCACGGCCTGCTCGTAGAAGACCTCTTCGCGAGTGGCTTTCGGTTCGTACGTCTGCAGCACGTCGTACACGGACTGGAGCTTGCCGGCGGTGGCCTCGTAGCTCGGTTTCCCCGCGCGCATCCGAGGCCACTGCTGCTCCACCACCGCGTGGACGTAGCCGCCCAGCGCGGCGTCGAGGCGGGTGCGGACCGGGGGCGGGAAAGCAGCGGCATCGCGGGCGACGAGCGAGACATCGGTGGCCTCGGTGGCGACGATGGTCTCCGTGCTCTCCAGCTGCGTCCAGAGGGTGACGATGACAAAGGCCAGGATGATCCCGTAGATCGCGCCGAACATCCCCAGCGTCACTCCGACCATGTCGTTGTGCTCGCCCTTGGCCAGCGACGGGTACCTGCGGCGGAGCAGCACACTGCCGGCGACGGCCAGGACCACGGTCCCGCCGACGGTCACCACAGCCAGGGTGAAGGTGCTGAAATGATTGAGCAGCCAGAGCAACATGTGCGCGGAGTCTAGGGACATGAGGCTCCCCCTCCTCCCTCCTGGCGCCTCCGGCCCACGGGCGCGAACACGGCCAGGGAACGGCACGTCCGCGCTCTGCCAAGCCCACGATCCGATTCAGGCCACGCGTCCTACGCCCCCCGGAATCCACACGATCGAGCGTAGGGGAGATCGTCCTGTCAACGTCCCGGGCGGCCCAACTGTTCGACGGTGATCGTCACTTCGCTGCCCGGGGCGGCCAGGATCCACGCCTTGCCCGTGGTCCTGCGCAGCGTGACCGCATCGCCGTCGGTGGTGACGCGCCAGGTGCCCGGGGGCAGGGACAGTTCTGTCAGCCGGGAGCCGTGGCGAGCCGCGGTGTAGGTCAGCCGGTACACGGCATCGGCAGAGTTGTACGACGCGGAGCGGATCGTGCCTGCCACCGCCTCCGCGTACGGTTCGGCGGTCAGCTCCTTGTTGGCGCGGAAGGCGCCCGACTCGTCGACGGCGCAGTACCCGCCGCCGTAGCACCAGACATAGCCCGCCCAGCCGGAACTGTAGCGGCGGAGCGAGTCCATCGCGTCTTGGTAGAAGCGCCTCATGTTCGGCAGGGAGCTGTTGAGCGGACCCCATTCCCCGACGACGATCGGGACCTTGTACTGCTTGGGGTACTCGGTGACGGCCTGCTCGTAGGACTCGATCCAGCCTGCGCCGGGATCGTAGTCGCCGCCCGCCTCCATGGCGGCGTTGTAGAAGTGCGGCGCATAGACCACCTTGGGATCGTCGATACGTCCGAGGCCGGTCGGTACGCCCTCGCCCACGATCGGGGTGGGTTCGACGAAGACCCAGGAATCCTTGTCGGCCGAACGCACCGAGTCGGCCAGGCGGTTGTACATGGGGGTGAGCTGATCGTGCTCGATCCGGCGGGCTGCCGTCGGCAGGTCTTCCCCCTGGCGCAGCTCTCCCATGGGTTCGTTGATGAGGTCGTAGCCGAGGAGCGCCGGGTGGTGGGCGAAGCGTTCTGCGAGGACCCGCCACGCCCGGGCCTGGGCGCGTTGGAGGTCCTGGTCCTGGTAGAGGTGGGTGAACGCGCGCTGGACGGCGGGCTCGAAGTACTCGGCGAACCAGTCGTCCGGGTGGGCGGTGAAGGGAAGTCCATCGGTCCTGGTGGCCCACTCGGGGATGCCGCGGTGGCCGAATGCGGGTCCGAAGACGTCCTGGTGGGCATCGATCAAGACCTTCATGTCATGCCGGGCGGCCCAGTCCAGGATGCGCTCGATCTTCCGCAGGTACGTCTCGCTGTAGTGGCCGCGCCGTGGTTCCAGGTCGTCCCAGAAGACCAGCAGCCGGGCGAAGTCGAAGCCCTTGGCCCGCATGTCGCGGAAGTGGTTCTCGGTGATGGCGGACAGGGCTCTTTCGCCCCGGTTCGTCTTGTCCTCGACGTTCCAGCCGCGCAGGCTGAGGACACGTCCGTGCCGGTCCGTGAGTGCGGGTATGCCGTCCGCGGCCTGCCGGGGGTGGGTGTTTGTGGGGGCGAGCAGCGTGGCGACAACCGCGCCCGCCGTCAGGGTCGTTCGCAGCACCACGGGAGACCTCCGGGCCGTCGGGTTCGAGGTGCCGCGCATCCCATCAGTGGGCGTGGGATGTTTCAAGTGGTCGTACGAGACACGTGACGAGCGTGCAGCGCGTTTCACGCAACGAATCGGCAGCGGGGCGGTGGCCCGTCCACTCCGACGTCCGCCGTTCTCACCTCTCGTCCGGAGCCTGCAGCGGGACCGGGCCCGTCGGCCGCGCCCCAGACCGGTGGGGATGCGACGGCGACCAGGCACTGCGAGTGGTGCAGCGGGGCGTATTGCGCGATGCTGGGGCGCGGTGATGCTGGAGGCATGCGGCTGAACCACTTCCTCCGGTACGCCCCCTGAAGGACCATGCCATGCCTGACCCTCCGCACATCGTGAGCGATGTGATGACCCGTCCCGTGGTGGCCGTCGGGCGCGATGTGCGGTTCAAGGAGATCGTGCGGGTCATGGAGCAGCGGCAGGTCAGTGCCGTGCCGGTCGTCGCAGGTCAGGGGCGTGTGGTCGGTGTCGTCTCGGAAGCCGACCTGCTACCCAAGGAGGAGTTCCGGGATGACGGACTCACCCGGAGTGATCGGATCCGCCGCCGGTCAGCCCTGGCCAAGGCCGAGGCGCTGACGGCTGAGCGGCTCATGAGTACGCCCGCTGTCACGGTCCGCCCCGACTTCACATTGGCCCAGGCGGCCCGGATCATGGCGAAGGAGCACGTCAAGCGGCTTCCCGTGGTCGATGACGAGGATCGGCTTTCGGGCATTGTCAGCCGAGGCGACCTGTTGAGGGTCTTCCTGCGGCCGGACGAGGACATCGAGGAGGAAGTCCGCCGCACCGTGGTGTCGTACCTGTTCCCCGCAGTGGGTCACGCGATCCACGTGTCCGTGCGGGACGGGGTCGTCACGCTCCGCGGGCGTGTTCCCGACACCTCGCTCATCTGGGTCGCCGAGCGCCTCGTCCGTGCTCTGGAGGGCGTGGTGGGCGTCGAGGCGCGGCTCGTCGGCGAGGGGTGTCGCCGAGGACAGGACACAGACCACAGGTAAGGAGCGGCAGGCACGCCGGGCCCCGTTTCTACTGGTCGGCCGGAGCGATCCGACGGCCCGTGAGGCTCGTAGGGCGGATCGACACCCACATCTCGCGTTCACCGCCCGCCCATGGCGTGGTCCGGGCACGCTGGACGAGCCTGTGCACGGCCTCCGGCTCGGTCACGGGGCTCGCACGGCCGACGGCGAGCACGCTCCAGCCCTGGCTCAGAGCCTCGTCCACGTGGTCGACCTCGAAGGCGACGTCCGTTTCCAAGGCTGCTGCGGCCACGGAGTCGGGCGCCGTCCGGAAGACGATGGCTTCATCGATGACGTCGTAGTTGACCGGCACGACCGCCGGGCGGCCGTCGGGCGCCGACACCGCGACGCGCCCGATGCCGTGCGTGGAGAGCAGAGTGCGGCATTCGTCCGGGCTGAGGTCCCGCAGCTGAGGGTCCAGGAGTGCGCGACCCCGGCCTGGCGGGAGATCCACGCCGCCGCCGAGCAGTGTGGTGGCCGAAGTACCCAGCGCGTCGGCCAGCCTGATGAGAGCCGGCATCGTGGGGTCGGCGGGTTGTTCCTCCAGGTATGACAGGTAGCGGGGCGACATTCTCGCGCGGCGGGCCGCTTCCTCCAGGCTGAGCCCCCGTCTGCGGCGTGTGGTGCCCACGCGCCGGCCGATGTCGCCTGGATTGGGTGTCCCGGTAGGAGAGGCGACCGCGGACACGGGCTCCGTCTCTGCCGTGGCCGGCAGTGCCTCATGCGCGGTCCCGGGCCCTCCGTGCTCGAGATGGCGGATGTGCGCGTCGGGTCCGGGGAACACGAGCGTCACGTCGTCCGTGTCCGACCAGCGCACGTCGTACGGAGGGGTTCCGTCCGAGTGGCGGAGTCCGACGATCTCGCCGTCGCGCTTGGCGCCGCCAGTCGTAGGACTTTCGATGACGAGTTGGTCGCCGAGGTGAGCTCGCATGATCGCCGCCCTCCGCTCGGAATGGTGCTGTATTCCAACCTGCCACGCGGTACACGCCGTCGCATGGCCGGCGCAGTCGCCGGAGGTTTCACATGGACCGTCCAGTCGGCCGACGAGTGCTCAGCCGACGCGCATCCATCCCTTGGATGTCGCGTTCCGCGGTCTCCAGCAGCTGGTGGGCGAGGTCGACCATGGCCCTGCCCGCCGCCAGTTCGTCGCCGATCTCCGGCACGTTCGTGTCCGCCGGATGACGGTGCGCGGTTCCGTTGCCGGTGAGTGCCGTGGTACCGGTGTCCAGCACCACGTGCGCCTTGGTCGTTCCGTCGTCGTCCTCGAACAGATGGAGGCGAACGTTCCACTCAGCCGTGTGCGGCATGGCCTTCCTCCTCGTCCCGGCCTGTCGGTCAGCGGTGGAAGCGCCCGGACCACAGCGGTTCCACCAGGTCCCACCGGGCCTCCCACTGTGCGTGTCTTCTCCGGTCCGGCGCCAGGCGCGTGGCCGACCGCGGTCATGGGCGGACTGGCGACGGTCCCGTCCCGGTCCACCCACACCCGCACGACGGCGTCTTTGCGCGTGCCCGGTTCCACGAGGACGGTTCCTGTCCGCACGATGTCGTTCCGCTCGGTCCAGCGGACAGGCGCCGGTCGTCTCGACGCGGGGCGGGGGACGCGGGGGGCGAACCGTGTGGGCTCATGATGCCGCCTCCAGCACGTTGCTGGTCCGGTTCCCCCGCCTCGTCCAGCATCGGACGGCGGTCGGCTTCGGTCACCGGCCCTGTCTCCCTCGTGCGGGATTCCACACCTCCACAGGTCCACATGCGTCTCGGAGGGGATCGGGGTGATCCTCGAATGAGAGAACACACCGCGATCGGCATCCAGGCAGGGTCCGGGTCAGCCACCGGATCGGACGTCTACCCGTCATTTCCAGTTTCTCGCGAGACGGAGGCTGCCGCCATGCAACAAGTTGTCACCGTGGGCCTCGACGGTTCACCCGAGAGCCTCGCCGCTGCCCGCTGGGCCGCCGACGAGGCCGAGAAGCGCAGACTCACCCTGCGCCTGCTGCACGCGTGGCCGCTGCTGGCGCCGGAACCGGCGAGCTTTCCCGCGGAGGTCGATCAGAACTACTGGGCGAAGCGCCTCGTCCACACCGCGCGAGCGGAGCTCCAGGCGCGCCACCCAGGCCTGTCCGTCGTCGGGAATCTGGTTGCCGACGACGCTCAGAGCGCCTTGCTCCAAGCCGCGTCGGAGTCGGAGATGACGGTGCTGGGCTCGCGTGGTCTGGAGCCCGTCGAGAGCTACTTCCTGGGTGACATCAGCATGCCCGTCGTGGCACGGGCGGAGCGGCCGGTGGTGCTGGTCCGTGCCGATTCCCGGGAGCAAGGAGTGCCCCCGGCACCCGCGAGCCGTGTGGTCGTGGCCCTGAAACTGCACGGATCCTCCGACCCCCTGCTCGACTTCGCCTTCCACACGGCTGCGGCCAGGGGCGTTCCCCTCCTGGCCGTCCACGGCCGCAGTGTGCCGCTCCATGCACGGGTGCCCTGGGGTGTGGACCACGAGGTCACCGAGGAGATCACTCGGGATGCGTACAGACACCTGAGCGAGGCCCTCCACCTGTGGCGGGGGAAGTACCCGCGGGTGGATGTGGCCGAGAGCGTCCGTCTGGCAAGCCCTGCCAAGGCCGTCGTTCAGGCCGCCGAGGGCGCAGCGCTGCTGGTCGTGGGTCGTCGCCTGCATCGACATGGTCTGGGGCCGCACCTGGGTGCCGTGGCGCAGGCCGCCGTTCATCACGGGCGCTGCCCCGTCGCCGTCGTCCCTCATGACTGAGCCCGGCCGCGCGCGTCCGGTGCCTCGGGCCACCGATACGGTCCCGCTCCGGTCCGGTGCCGGGCACGGTGGCGAGCCGCTGCCACGCGCTGGGGTGTTCGAGACCCACACCGCGATCGTGTTCTTCGCCTGCGACCGCGCCTACAAGATCAAGAAACCGGTCGATCTGGAGTTCTTGGACTACACCACGGTGGCGGCTCGCCGGGCCGCCTGCGAGCGCGAAGTCGCTCTCAACCGCCGCTTCGCCCCCGACGTCTACCTGGGGCTGGGCGAGTTCAGCAGCCCGGACGCGGAGGCGCCCGAACCCCTCGTGGTGATGCGCCGCATGCCGGCGGACCGTCGCCTCTCCCACCTGGTGCGTGAAGGAGCCGCCGTCGACGACGTCCTCCGGGCCGTCGCCCGACACCTTGCCGCCTGGCACGCTGACGCGCCCCGTGGCAGCGAAGTGAACGAACAGGGCACGCGGGATGCTCTCTCGTCCCGTTGGGAGGCCGGCTTCGCGCAGCTCCGCGCGCTGGCCGCCGAGGGTTTCGGCCCGGACCAGGTGACCGAGGTCGAGCGGCTGGTCCGCCGCTACCTCGCCGGCCGCAAGCGGCTCTTCGACTCCCGTATCGAGCAGGGTCGAGTGGTCGACGGCCATGGCGACCTGCTCGCCGAGGACATCTTCTGCCTCGACGACGGCCCCCGTGTCCTGGACTGCCTGGAGTTCGACGACCGTCTCCGCTACGTCGACGGCCTGGACGACGCCGCCTTCCTCGCCATGGACCTGGAACAGCTCGGCGCCCCGGAGGCAGCCGCGTACTTCCTGGCCCAGTACGGCGAGTACTCCGGCGATCCCGCGCCCTCTTCTCTGAGGCACCACTACGTCGCCTACAGGGCGTTCGTCCGCGCCAAGGTCTCCCTGATCCAGGCCCGGCAGGGCGCGCCCGGCGCGGAGGCGGCGTCGCGGCGGCTGACCTCGACGGCACTGCGCCACCTGCGCACCTCTGCCGTCTCGCTCACCCTGGTCGGTGGTCTGCCCGGCAGCGGGAAGTCAACCCTCTCCGGGGCGCTGGCCGATCGGCTGGGGGTCACCCTGCTCAGCAGCGACCGCCTCCGCAAGGAGCTGGCCGGCATCCCCGTGGAACAGTCCGCTGCGGCCGCCTACGGCGAGGGCCTCTACACGCCGGAGTGGACGGCCAAGACGTACGCCGCCCTTCTCGACCGCGCAGCCGCACTGATGTCCTCGGGCGAGTCCGTCGTCCTGGACGCCACGTGGTCCGATGCGGCGCAGCGCGAGGCGGCCCTGCGCCTGGCCGAACGCACCAGTGCCGACCTGGTGGCCCTGCACTGCCACGCGCCGGGTGATGTGCCGATCGCCCGCCTGACCACGCGCGCCGTCGGCCCGTCCGACGCCGGCCCCGACATCGCCGCCGCCATGGCGGCCAGTGAACCACCATGGCCCGAGGCGGTCGCGGTCGACACCAGCGGCCCCTTGGAGTCCGCCGTCGCCCAGGCACTCACTGCCGTACGCCCGTGGGGCGTCGGCCAGGCCCCGGTCTTTCGGCGCCCCTACATGGAGCCGGACTGAGGTTGCCGGGGGGCCTCGTCGCACCGCTCTGCTCACCTCGAAGGATCGTCGTGTCACCCGTCCGTCTCTCTGCTGGTCACTCACTCCGTCGGTGAGGTTTCACGACGCCGGGCCGGTCCGGTCCCGCGACCTGTCGACCAGGAGCCGTGCAGTGCCGGCCAGCGTGGTCAGTTCGGGGTAGTCCTCCTCGTCAATACGGATTCCCGTGTGTTCGCAGAGCAGTTCCACCAGACTGAGGAAGTCGAGCGAATCGAGTTCGAGCACGTCACGGAACTTGTCGTGCGGTTGGACCCGTGTGAAGTCCGCGTCGGGGATGATCCGCGTGATGGACTCCTTGACCACCGACATGGCTTCCGCCTCGTCCAGGGGCTTCATCTGACTCACCACTCCTCTGGTTTCTGCAGCAGTCGGTCGACCTTCGTCAGGTAGCGCGCCCCCACGGCACCGTCCGTGGCCCGGTGGTCGCCTGCCAGGGTCGCGGTCACCACCAGGCGTACACCGAGCATGCCGCCCGTGGCCCAGGGCCGCTGGACGACTGCGCCGAAGCCGACCAGGGCCACCTGGGGCGGATGGATGACACCGAACACGGTCTCCACACCCTGGTCGCCCAGGTTGGTGACGGTCAGGGTGGCTCCGGACATCTCACTGCCGCGCAGCCGGCCCCGTCGAGCGCGCTGGACGAGGTCCTTGAGCCTGGCCATGAGCGCTTCGGGTGACAGTGTGTCGGCACCGTGGACGACCGGCGCGAGCAGTCCGCCCTGCCGGAGCGACACCGCGATCCCCAGGTTGACCCCGGGCCCGGGGACGAACGCGTCGTCCTGCCAATAGCCGTTGAGGCCGGGCACCTCACGTGCTGCTACGGCGGCGGCCTTCAACAGGAGGGCTGCGGGAACGAGCCGGTCGGCGGGCGTACGGCCGTGATTGACCCGGCTCAGCCAGTCCTCGGCCGCCGTGAGGTCGATCGTGGTGGACAGGTAGTAGTGCGGGATCTCCCGCTTGGAGCGGGTCATGAGGTCGGCGATGACACGTCGCATGGTGTCCGTACGGTGTCCCGCTCCGCTGTCGGTCGGCACAGCCGTGCGCCCACGCTGCTCGGCGTCCCGTCCGCGCGTGGTCGCCCGCTCCGGCTCGTGCCGTCGTACACACATGGCGGTCTGTACGTCCGCCGCGCGCACGGCTCCGCCGTCCCCGGTGCCCCGGACCGTTGTCAGGTCGATGCCGAGATCCCGGGCGAGCCGCCGGGCGTACGGGGTGGCGCGCACTCTCGGCACCAGGGTGGGCGAAGCCACGAGGGCGGCCGACGCGTGCTCCACGTCGGCACGGGTGACCCGTCCGCCGAGTCCGGAGCCGTGCACGACGGTCAGGTCGATACCCCGCTGCAGCGCGAGGTGCCGTACCAGGGGTCCCGTTCCGACGGCTGACGTGGTTTCGGCAGGCGGTTTCGCCGCCAGTTGTTCGGGTCCGGCGGATGTGTCCACGGGCTGCCTGGCAGGCTTGTTCCTGGAGCCCGTGCCCCCAGGCGCGCCCGGCCGCATGCCGGGCGTGCCCTCACCCTGGATCACTGCGAGCGGCGCCCCGACCGGCACCCGGGTCCCCGGCTTCACGAGGAGTCGTCCCACGGTCCCGGACTCGAAGCACTCGATCTCGATGGCCGCTTTGTCGGTTTCCACGACGGCGACGACATCGCCCTTGTGCACCTGGTCCCCGGGATCCACGAGCCATTCCTGCAAGAGGCCCTCGTCCATGTCCGCGCCGAGCGAGGGCATGGTGAACTCGGCCATGTCAGCTCGACCTCCCGGTGTCCGAACCTGGTTCGTCCGAACCGCCCGGCACGGGCTCGCCGACCGCACGGCGTGCGGCGGCGACGATTCCGGCGGGCTGCGGCAGCGCGGCCTCCTCAAGCCGACGGGCGTAGGGCATGGGGACCTCGGCGCTGCACACCCGTTCGACGGGGGCGTCGAGGTCGTAGAAGTGCTGTTCGGTGAGGCGCGCGGAGATCTCCGCGGCGAGACTGCCGGTGCGCCACCCCTCGTCGACGACGACGGCCCGGTGCGTGCGGGCGACCGAGTCGCCGATGGTCGCGTCGTCCAGGGGACGCAGGGTACGCAGGTCCAGGACCTCCGCGCTGATGCCGATGCCCGCCAGGTCCTCGGCTGCGGCCAGCGCCTTGGGCAGTGAGCCGCCGTAGGTGATCACCGAGACGTCCGTCCCGGGTTGGCGAACGGCGGCGTGGTCGATGTCCACCGGGCCCGTCCCGGTGGGCAGTGTGCCTGAGGCGTTGTACAGGCTGCCGTGCTCGAAGATCAGCACCGGATCGGGGTCGGCCAGCGCAGGGGCGAGCATGTGGCGGGCGTCCGTGATGGTCGCGGGGGCGAGCACGCGCAGGCCCGGGATGTGCGCGTACCAGCCCTCCAGGCTGTGCGAGTGCTGGGCCGCCAGCTGCCGTCCGGCACCCGTGGTCATCCGGATGACGATCGGGACCGGTAGCTGACCGCCCGACATGTGCAGCAAGGTCGCCGCGTTGTTGAGGATCTGGTCCAGGGCCAGCAGGCTGAAGTTGACCGTCATGATCTCGACGACCGGCCGCATGCCCGCCAGGGCCGCGCCGATGCCGGCGCCGACGAAGGCGGACTCCGACAGCGGCGTGTCGCGGATTCGCTCGGGCCCGAACTCCTCCAGCAGGCCGAGGCTGACGCCGAAGCAGCCGCCGTAGCGGCCCACGTCCTCACCCATCAGGAACACTCGCTGATCCGTGCGCAGCGCCTCGCGCAGGGCCTCGCGCATCGCCTCCCGATAGGTCGTCTTCCGGGCGGAGGGCGGGGCGGGTCCGGCGGTACGGGAGTGGGTCGCGGTCATGGCCGGCTCACCCCCACCGGACTGGTGACGTAGTTCAGCAGATCCTCGACAGGCTCTTCGGGAGCTCGCTCGGCGGTTTCGACGGCCTGGTCGATCTCGGCAGAAAGACGGTCCTCCAGGGAGGCGCGGGCCTTGTCGGACAGCTCCTTCGCATCCCGCATCTGCCGGGCGAGGCCTTCGACGGGGTCGCGCTCCTTCCAGTGTTCGATCTCTGCCTTGTCCCGGTATCGGTCGGAGTCGTACATGGAATGGGCGCGGAAGCGGTAGGTGCGCATCTCCAGGAAGTGCGGCCCGGTGCCGCCACGAACCCCTTCGGCCGCCCGCCGGGCAGCATCCTCGACGGCGAAGACGTCCATGCCGTCGACGGCCCAGGAGACCATGCCGTAGCCGGCGGCACGCAGTGCCAGGTCGGTCTGGGCCTGGTGGCGGGCCAAGGCCGTGCCCATCGCGTAAAGGTTGTTCTCGCAGACCAGCAGCAGAGGCAGCTGCCAGAGGGCGGCGAGGTTGGCCGTCTCGTGGAACTCGCCCTCGGCGAAGGCGCCGTCACCGAAGAAGCAGCAGGTGACCCGGTTGCGGCCGGTCATGCGGTCGGCGAGGGCGAGGCCGGCCGCGAGAGGCAGCCCACCGCCGACGATCGCATTGCCGCCGTAGAAGCGGCGGCCGACGTCGAAGAGGTGCATGGAGCCACCCCGGCCACGGCTGCATCCGGTGGACTTGCCGAACATCTCCGCCATGATCGCCTCGGCCGGGACCCCACGCGCGAGCGCATGGCCGTGTTCGCGGTACGTCGACACGACCGCGTCCTCGTCCGTGAGAGCCTCGTTGACACCTACGGCCACGGCTTCCTCGCCGATGTAGAGGTGCATGAAACCGCGGATGCGGGCCGCGCTGTACAGCTCCACGCAGCGTTCCTCGAACCGGCGGACGCGCAGCATCGCCTCCAGCAGGGCCAGGCGGTGCGCCGCCTGATGGGCCGGCCGGGGACCGGACCGGGGTCTGCGTGGGGCACGGGTGGTGCTCATGTGGATGCCTCCGATGTGTCCTGGGAGGAGCCGACCCGTTCCAGGGTGGAGATGTCGCCCTCGGGCAGGCCGAGTTCACGCGCTCGCAGCAGCCGGCGCATGACCTTTCCGCTGCGGGTGTGGGGCAGGTGCTGGTCGAAGGCGATCTCACGTGGTGCCACGGCCGGGCCGAGCCGGCGCCTGGCGAAGGCCAGCAGCTCCTGCCGGGTCCGCGTGGTCGCCTCGAAGCCCGGCCGCAGCGTGACGAACGCCTTCACGATGCTCCCGGCGATGGGATCGGGCCGGCCGATCACCCCGGCCTCGGCGACCGCCGGGTGCTCCATCAGGGCGCTCTCGACCTCGAACGGCCCGATGAGGTGCCCCGCCGACTTGATCACGTCATCGGCGCGCCCGACGAACCAGTACCAGCCTTCCGCGTCGCGTCGTACGAGGTCGCCGGTGAGGTACCAGTCCTCCGCGAAAGCCGCCGCGGTGCGCGGCTCGTCGTGCAGATAGCCGCGGAACATGGACGGCCAGCCGATCCTGAGCGCCAGTTCGCCCTCCACACCCGGCTCCTCCAGGACGGTGACGCGGCCCTCGACCCGCTCCGCCCGGCCGTCCTCCCCGCGTCGCAACACCGCTGCCTCCACGCCGGGGAGCGGACGCCCCATCGACCCTGGGTGGATTTCACAGGCGGCGAAGTTCGCGATCATGATGGCCCCGGTCTCGGTCTGCCACCAGTTGTCGTGCACGGGCAGTCCGAGGACGTCCCTGCCCCAGAGCACGGCTTCCGGATTGAGCGGCTCACCGACGGACGCGATGAACCGCAGTGTGCTCAGGTCGAACGAGCGGGGCAGATCGTACGGCCCTGAGCGCGGCGTCGTCCGCATCAGCATCCGAAGTGCCGTCGGCGCCGTGTACCAGACACTGACCCGCTGGTCGGAGAGGATCCGGTACCACCGGCGGGCGTCGAAGTCGCCCTCGTCGACCACGACCGTGACCCCGTGCATCAGCGGCGCGACGACCCCGTAGGACATGCCGGTGACCCAGCCCGGATCAGCCGTGCACCAGAACACGTCGTCTTCGTGCAGATCGAGCGCGTACAGCGCGGTCGTGTAATGGGCCACGGCAGCCTCGTGCACGTGCACGGCGCCTTTGGGGGTACCTGTGGTGCCACTGGTGAAGTGCAGCAGGGCCATGTCGTGGGGAGAGGTCGGCGGAATGGTGAAGCTGTCGGCCGCCTCGTTCATCAGCGCGCCGAGGGAGACGGTGCCGGGCAGCTCCTCCGCGCCCTCGCCGACGATCAGCACGTGCTGCAGGGAGGCGAGTCTCTCGCGTTGCCCGGCGACCTTCCTGCGGTACAGCTCCGCCGTGGTGACCAGTACCTGCGTGTCGCTCAGCGTCAGGCGCATGGCGACCGGTTCCGGTCCGAACGCGGAAAACAGTGGGCACAGGACACTGGTGTTCTTGAGCGTGCCGAGAACCACGGTGTACAGCTCGGGACATCGGCCGAGCAGCGTCGCCACCCGGTCACCGTGACCGATGCCGAGGGTCCGGAGCACGTTGGCGAACCTTGCGGTCGATCGGGCCAGCTCCCCGTACGTCACGCAGGTCACGGAGTCGTCCCGCCCGACACAGCGCAGTGCGACGGCCGCGGCGTGGTCCGAAGCAGCGTGCCGGTCCACGGCCTCGTGCGCGATATTCAGTCCCCGTCCGCCGGGCAGCCCCTGCAGGTGGGCGCGCGCCTGAGACCAGGCGAAGCTCGCACACACCTTCTCGTAGTCGCCCAGATTCGGCTCGACGCGAGGCGGAGCGTCCTTCCGGACCGTTTCCCGGCGCATGGCGGCCACCTTTCTGCCGGCCCTCTTCGACCATCTGTCGGGGCCACTTCGCATGCACTGGGCCGAACGGCCCCCGCGGGCGGCCGTCGAGCCCTACGAGGCCCCGGACAGTGGGTGGACCTCGGCCCGACCGAGCGGGACCGAAAAACCCGGGACTGTGGCCCACATGGCCCTACTTGTGTGGTGCAGGGCCGGAAATGCTGCGTTCGTGGACCTTGTGGGGCATCGGCGATGCTCCACCTGTCCGAGGTGCCGAAGGAGTAGGGCCATGACTGCGGACCTCGACCTGAACGCCTCGCCGCCTCCCGCGTCCAGCGGGCTGGTGATGGGCAAGGACGGCATGGTCGCGCTGGTGGAGGTGTTGTCCCGGCGCGGCTTCACCGTGGCCGGCCCCACCGTGCGGGACGGTGCGATCGTCCTGGCGGAGCTGGAGTCGGCGGACGAGCTGCCGTACGGGTGGGGCGTGGAACTCGAGGCCGGGACGTATCGGCTGCGGGAGCGGACCGACGGTGCCGCATTCGCGAACGCGGCGGGCCCCCAGTCGTGGAAGCAGTTCCTGCACCCGGCGAAGGTGCGGCAGTGGCGTGCCGACCGCGTGGGCGAGGAGACGGTGTTCACGGCCGAGGAGACCTCGCCGCCGCGGTACGCCTTCCTCGGTGTCCGTCCCTGTGACGCGCGGGCCATCGCGGTCCAGGACCGGGTGCTCACCGGAGGTGCCCACCGAGACCCCGAATACCTGGGGCGACGTGCGGGAGCGCTGCTCATCGCAGTCGAGTGCACGGAGCCCGGCGGCACCTGTTTCTGCGTCTCGATGGGCACGGGACCCGCCGCGCCTCCCGGCTGCGACCTGGTGATCACCGAGGTGGTCGATGACGAAGGCCACCGCTTCTGGATCCGCGGCGGCAGCCGGGAAGGCGACGAGATCCTGGCCGAACTGCCCGTCCGCCGTGCCGACCCCGCCACCTGTGCGGCGGCTCGCGCAGGCGTCGCCGCCGCTGCGGACCGGATGGGCCGGTCCATGCCCGAGGCCGACCTGCGGGAGCTGATGGCCGGCACGCTCGACGCCCCCCGTTGGGACGATGTCGCCGGGCGCTGCCTGACGTGCGGTAACTGCACCATGGTGTGTCCCACCTGTTTCTGCACCACGACCGAGGACGTCACCGATCTCACCGGTGACCACGCGGAGCGCTGGCGGCTGTGGGACTCCTGCTTCGACCTGGACTTCTCCCAACTGCACGGTGGCCCCGTCCGTACCTCCCCGCGCAGTCGCTACCGGCAGTGGATGACCCACAAGCTCGGCACCTGGTACGACCAGTTCGGCTCGTCCGGCTGTGTGGGCTGCGGCCGCTGCATCGTGTGGTGCCCGGTCGGTATCGACATCACCGAGGAGGCCGCCGCCCTGCACGACTGGACGCGGTCCGGACCCTCGGGAGAAGCCTCATGACCGGGCTGCCACCACCTTTGGACCTCCTCCCGCCCGCTCGGCGCGAGCGGTTGCTGGCCGTCGGGTTCGACGTGACGTTCCCGCCCGGAACGCGCCTGTTCGACGAGGGCGGGCATGCCGACCGTTTCTGGCTGCTGCGCGGTGGCGAGGTCGCCCTCGACATCTGCATCCCCGGCAGACGGCCGGAGGCCCTCGTGGAGACGCTCGGAGCGGGTCAGCTGCTGGGCTGGTCCTGGATCTGCCCGCCGTATCGTTGGCACCTCGGTGCACGGACGGTGACCGCCGTGGAGGCCACGGAGTTCCCCGCATCCGACGTTCTCGCCCTCTGCGCTGCCGACCCGGAACTCGGATACGCCCTGATGCGCCGCTTCACCGAGGTGGTCGCCGAGCGGCTGCAGGCCACCCGTATCAGGCTGCTGGACCTCTACGCACCCCACGGGAGTGGCCCGCCGTGAGCACCGTGACCCCGCCGCTGCCGTACCGGGTGGCCGAGATCCTGGCGGAGACCTCCGACGTCCGTTCGCTGGAACTGGTTCCCGTCGGCAGGCAACTCCCGCCCTTCTCACCTGGCCAGTTCGCGATGATCTACGCGTTCGGCGTCGGTGAGGTGCCGATCTCGGTGAGCGCCCTGCGCGGCCCCCACGAGGGACTCGTGCACACCGTCCGTGCGGTGGGCGCGGTCTCCGCCGCTCTGTACGAGCTGCGCCCGGGGGACATCGTCGGGCTGCGCGGGCCGTTCGGCACCGGCTGGGATCTGGACGCGGCAGCCGGCCAGGACGTGCTGGTGATCGCCGGGGGCATCGGGCTCGCACCGCTGCGACCGGTGGTCCACGCGGTCCTGGACCAGGCGGCCGTGTACGGTCGGCTCGGGGTCCTGGTGGGCAGCCGTACCCCCGGCGACCTGATCTACCGCGAGGACATCGAGCGCTGGCGCGGCGGGGCCGCGGTGGGAGTGACCGTCGACCGCCCCGGGCCGGGCTGGCACGGCCCGGTCGGGGTCGTCACCGCCCTCCTCGACGCGTTCGCCCTCCGGCCGGACCGGACCCACGCACTGGTGTGCGGGCCCGAGGTGATGATGCGCCACACCGCGCGCGCTCTGATGGGCCGAGGCCTCGCCACGCACCGCGTTCAGGTGTCGCTGGAACGCAACATGCGCTGCGCCACCGGCCATTGCGGTCACTGCCAGCTCGGCCCGCTACTGCTGTGCAGGGACGGACCGGTGGTCCGCTACGACCGCGTGGAGCGCCTGCTGGCAGTACGGGAGCTGTGAGATGGAAACCGACCGAGGGCCGGCCGACGCCCACCCCCTGCCCACGCTCGCCGTCTGGAAGTTCGCCTCGTGCGACGGCTGCCAGCTGACCCTCCTCGACTGCGAGGACGAGCTGCTCGGCCTCACCGAGCAGGTACGGATCGAGCACTTCCTGGAGATGTCCGGCGCCGAGGGCCCCGGTGGGGAGCGCGCGGGTCCGGCCGGACGGGGTCCGTACGACCTCTCCCTGGTGGAGGGCTCGATCACCACGGCCGAGGACGCCGAGCGCATCCAGCACATCCGGCGCATCTCCCGGCGCCTGGTGACGATCGGTGCCTGCGCCACCGCGGGCGGAATCCAGGCGCTGCGCAACTTCGGGGACGTCGACAAGTTCCGAGCCGCGGTCTACGCCCGCCCGGACTACATCGCCACGCTGGAGACCTCGACTCCGATCTCGGCACACGTACCGGTCGACTTCGAACTCCGGGGATGCCCCATCGACCGCCGTCAGCTTCTCGAAGTCATCACCGCCCACCTGGCCGGACGCAGGCCACAGATCCCGGCCCACAGTGTCTGCTTCGAGTGCAAGAGGCGTGGCACCACCTGCGTCACCGTGGCCCACGGCACCCCCTGCCTGGGCCCCGTCACGCACGCCGGGTGCGGTGCCATCTGCCCCGCCTACGGCCGCGGCTGCTACGGCTGTTTCGGGCCTACCGACCGGCCCAACCTGCGGTCCATGGTCGCGCAGCTGTGCCGCGACGGGATGAGCGAGGAGGACATCCTGCGTGTCTTCCACACCTTCAACGCGGCCGCGCCGGAGTATGCCCCCGTGGCCGATCTCGCGGCCGAGGAGCAGGACGCCCCTCGGGCAGGGACGGAAGACAACCCGGAAAGGCCCGCATGAGCCATCGCGGAACCCGTGTCCTGCGGCTGGACGCACTGGCCCGGGTGGAAGGCGAAGCCGCCCTGCACCTGCGTGTCCAGGAGGAGACGGTCACCGAGGTACGGCTGCGTGTCTACGAACCACCCCGGTTCTTCGAAGCCTTCCTGATCGGGCGCGCCCACACCGAGCCGCCGGACATCACCGCCCGCATCTGCGGCATCTGCCCGGTCGCCTATCAGATGAGCGCCTGCCGGGCGATTGAGAGCGCCTGCGGTGTCACCGTGGACGGGCAGCTCGCGGAGCTGCGCCGCCTGCTGTACTGCGGCGAGTGGATCGAGAGCCACACCCTGCACATTTACCTGCTGCACGCTCCCGACTTCCTCGGCCGGGCCGATGCCGTCGAACTCGCGCGCGACCAACGAGCCGCCGTCGAGCGCGGTCTGCGGGTCAAACAGACCGGCAACGCCATCCTCGAACTGCTCGGCGGACGCCCCATCCACCCGGTCAACGTCCGCGTCGGCGGCTTCTACCGCACACCGGCTCCCGAAGAACTGCGGCCATTGGCCGAACGGCTGCGGCAGGCCCGGGACGACGCGCTGGAGACCGTCCGCTGGGTGGCGGCGTTCGACTTCCCCGACGCGGCGAGCGACCATGACCTGCTCGCGCTGCGAGACCCGGGCCGCTACGCCGTGGACTCCGGCACACCGACGGTCATCGCCACCGCCGGCGGGACGCGGGCGCCGCGCGAGTTCCCCGTGTCCGGCCTCGAACGGCACGTCCACGAGGAGCAGGTGCCGCACAGCACCGCTCTGACCGCCGCGCTCGACGGCCGTCGCTACCTGACCGGCCCGCTGGCCCGCTACGCGGTCAACGGCCGGTGGCTCCACCCGGTGGCGGCCGAGGCCGCCAGGGACGCCGGGCTGGGCGATCCCGTGGCGGGGGACATCTGCCACAACCCCTTCCGAAGCATCGTGGTCCGCGCGGTGGAAGTGGTGCAGGCCGTCGAGGAAGCACTGAACATCATCCAGGAGTACGAACGACCGCCACGGCCGGCACTGGACGTCGCCCCGCGCAAGGCAGTGGGCACCGGAGCGACCGAAGCACCGCGCGGACTGCTGTACCACCGCTACGCCCTCGCCGAGAACGGCACGCTCACCGCGGCCCGCATCATCCCGCCCACAGCCCAGAACCAGACGGCCATCGAGGAGGACGTGCGCCGGGCCGTCCAGGCACGCCTGGACCGGCGCGGACCAGCCGCCGACGACGAGGAGCTCACCCGCTTGTGCGAGCGGGCCATCCGCAATCACGACCCCTGCATCTCCTGCGCCGCCCACTTCCTCGCCCTGACCGTGGAACGCGCATGAGCGGCCGGATCGTGGTGATCGGAGTGGGTAACCCGCTCCGCGGTGACGACGGAGCGGGGCCGGCGGTGGTGGAGGCCCTGCGAGGCCGTGTTCCCGACGACACCGTGCTGACGGTCAGCGACGGCGAGCCCGGCCGGATGCTCGAACTGTGGCGCGGCGCGGACACCGCGGTCGTGGTGGAAGCCCTACGCCCGAATGAGCCCAGGCCGGGCGAGCTGCACACCCTGACAGCGGCGGAGGCGGCCGGCCGGGCGCGTGGTACGGCGAGCACGCACGCCCTGGGCCTGGGGGAGTGTCTCGCCCTGGCGGAAGCCCTCGACCTGCTTCCGCGGAAGGTCGTCGTGCATGCCGTGGAGGTGGCCGACGTCGAACTCGGCACGGGACTGAGCGAACAGGTGCGGTCGGCCCTCCCCGAACTGGTCGAGCGCACCCGCATCTCCGTGCGACAGGCCCACGAAGGCAACGACCGGCGTCGGACGTCCGGCGGTGCGGTTGCACCGTGACGGACTGCGGCGGGGAGACGAGCGATGGGCCTATGGCCCCCGGTAGGGGCCGAAGGGCCCCTCGTGCCCCGGTGGGAGGGGGTGCGACGGTGAAGTCGGTCCCATGCGCTGCAAGCCTCGTGAAAGGCGGTGGGGACGATGACACCTCCTCTGGTCGTGGGCATCGACGGATCGGACTCAAGCCTGCTTGCCATCGACTGGGCCGTGGACGAAGCGGTCCGCCATGGTGTTCCGCTCAGGCTGGTCTACGCCTCCCTCTGGGCGCGTTACGAGGGTGCGCTGCCTTCCACCGGCCTGGGGCGCCCCTCCGAGCAGGTGCTGGCGGAGCACATCGTGGCTTCCGGAGCGGAGCGCGCCGAGCGGCGCAACTCGGATGTGAAGGTCACCACCGACGTCATCCCGGACGATGCCGTGGCCGCCCTCCTGCGCGAGGGCGACGGTGCGTCCGCGCTGGTGACGGGGTCGCGCGGCCGAGGTGAGTTCAAAGACCTGCTGCTTGGTTCGGTCGGGCTGGGCGTGGCGGGTCGGGCCCGTTGCCCGGTGATCGTCGTCCGAGGCGACCAGGCCGGGCTCGCCGGCACGCACGAGCGGATTCTGTTCGGGCTGGGGGACGGCGCCGACACGGCTGCCGAATCCGTGCGGTTCGCCTTCCGTGAGGCCGAGGTGCGCGGTTGCGTCCTGGACGTGGTCCGGGCCTGGCGCAGCCCCGCCCACCTGAGCCGTGGTCCCGAGGAAGCGACAGTCCCTCCCGAGCAGGAGGCCTCCGCACTGCTCGACGCGGTGCTGGCAGAGGCGAGCGCCGAGCATCCGCAGGTGCGTGTGCACCGTACGACGCTCGAGGGGGCGGCGGGCAAGATCCTCGTGCACCGGTCGGCAGCCGCCGACCTCGTGATCGTCGGGTCCCGGCCGAGGACGGGCCATGTCGGGCTCCAGCTCGGCCGCGTCAGCCACGCACTTCTGCACCAGGCCAAGTGCCCGGTCGCGATCGTGCCCCAGAGGCCGTGACTTGCCGCGGCGGGTGTGGCGTCGAACAGAATTCAGCCGAACAGGCTGTGCACCCGGATCGTCTCGACACGCCGCCATGTACCGCCAGGGAGGAGCAGCCAATCGCCGTCCGCGCCACGGGCGCTCCAACGGACCGAGCCGCCCGGCGCTCGTCCGCCTTCGACCCACCACGGCAATTGGGCAGTGCCTCCGGTGCGTTCAGCCACCCGCTTGGCTCGCTTGCGCTTGCTCATCGATCCCTTCCGTCCGCTGGGTCGCGGTCCTGATATGCCCAGCATCGCTTCCGAAACACTCCGTGCCGTGGGGCCGAACGGCACTGGCGAGGACCGTCGGGCCCCTACCGGGCCCCTCTGCGGCGCGGGAGGCTGGAACGGTATCGGAGGAGGCGGCGTAGCGGCGAAGGGACGACCGTTCGGACGGTGTGAGGAGCGTAGAAGAGGTGGGACGGATGGACACGGATGTCACCGAGCCGAGAGTCGTCGTCGGAGTCGACGGGTCGACGTCCTCGTACGCGGCCCTTCGGTGGGCTGTTCGCTACGCAGGACTGGTGGGCGGCACTGTGGACGCGGTCGCGGTATGGGAGCTGGCGGGTCTGTACGGCTGGTCGGCGCCCGCTGTGGACCTGGATGTCGACGAGGACGATGCCCGGCAGCGAATGCGGAACGAGTTGACCGATGTGCTGGGCGCGGACGCGACCGGGGCGGTCAGGACACATGTGGTGCACGGCAACCCCGCCGACGTCCTGCTGCGGGCTGCCGAGGGGGCAGAGGTCCTGGTGGTGGGCAGCCGGGGGAGGGGCGGGTTCGCCCGCGCCCTGCTCGGTTCCGTGGGCCAGCACGTGTCGCAGCACGCGAACTGCCCGGTTGTGATCGTGCGTCCCGAGGCAGCGTGACCTGAACCGGGGCCCGGTAGCCCCGGCCGTTCACTGGAAGGCCGCATGGATCTCCTGCTCGGTTGCCTCGTGCGAGACGAGCAGGAGTTCGTCCCCCGGCAGGAGCCGCACATCGGGGCCGGGCACCGTGGGACGTCCGTCGCGGACGACGGTGGCGACCACGGTGCCGGCCGGTAGCGCGATCTCGCCCAGATTCCGTCCCGCCGCCCGGGACTCCTCGGTGATCGCTGTCTCGATGACTTCGACGCCCGCCTTGCTCAGCCGCAGTAGCGCCACCGTGTCCGTGGCACCGGTGGCCTCCTCGATGAGCGAGATCAGCGGCGTGGCCGCGGGTACGGCCACGTCCACGCCCCACCGTGCGTCGAAGAGCCATGCGTTCTCCGCGTCGTTGACGCGCGCCGCCACTCGTCCTACGCCGAACTGTCGCTTGGCGAGCAGGCTGACGACGAGATTGTCCTCGTCCCGGCCAGTGGCGGCCACGACCAGGTCGCAGGTCGGCGCGCCCGCACGTGCCAGGAGTGCGGGCTCGCAGGCGTCTCCGGCCACCAGGTGCACGGACGACAGCCCCTCGAGTTCCGTGAGGCGGTCCTCGTCGTGCTCGACGAGGGTGACGTCGTTGCGTGCGGCGCAGAGCACCTGGGCGATCTGAGTGCCGAGGCGGCCCGCGCCCGCGATCAGGACCTTCACGTTCCCAGCTCCTTGTCGAGGAAGCCGCGCAGCCGGCCCAGTGCGGTCGCCGCCACGGCGAAGGTGACAAGGTCGCCGGGTTCGACGAGGACGCCGTGGGCGGGCAGCAGCGAGCGTCCGGCGCGGGTGATCTCCACGACGCGGATCTCCCCGTCGACGTCGAACTCGGTCAGCTGCCGTCCGGTGAGATAGTCCGGCAGCTGGGAGCGGATCAGGAGGGTCTCGCCGTTGCCGAAGGAGAGTTCCGGTGTGAGGTGGCGGTGCAGCAGCATCTGGTGGATGCGGCCGACGGCCCACCGGACACCGGAGATCGTCGGGATGCCCAGGTCCCGGTAGATGTCGGCGCGGCTCGGGTCGTGGATACGGGCGAGAACGACGGGGACCCGATAGGTCTCCTTGGCGGTACGGGCGCTCACGATGTTGCTGTTGTCCCCCGAGGTGACCGCGACGCACGCGTCCGCTCGTCCGATCCCGGCAGCTTCCAGCACGGAGCTGCTGAAGCCGTTGCCCACGTGGAAGGTGCCGGAGAAGCCCGGTGGCAGCAGCCTGCGTGCCTTGGGCTGCCGGTCGACGAGACGTACGTCGTGGCCTTCGGCCACAAGCTGCGCTGCCAGGGTGGAACCGACCCTGCCACAGCCCACGATCACCACTCTCATGACGTCCCTCCCTTCGAGGACCTCCGCCGGTGCCGCAGCACCCACTTACGGGCTTCCTCGGCGGCAAGCAACAATGCTCCGAACCCGGCGAGAACCGCCCAGTCGGCCGGGGCCAGCGGCGCGGTGTTGAAGATCTCCTGCAGCAGCGGCGCGTAACTGATGGCGGCCATCAGGGCGATGCCGGCGCAACCGGCGCCGATCAGCCAGGGGTTGGACAGCAGACCTGCCCGGAACACGCTCTGCCGGTCGGTGCGCACCGCGAGGGCGTTGAAGAACTGACTGACCACGATGCCGGCCTGGACCAGGGTGATCGCCTCCCGGTAGACGGGATCGTCCCTGGTGAAGTCCGCGTACGGGATACCGGAGGCGTGGATGTGCCAGAAGAAGACGGCACACACCCCGAGCGCCTGGATGCCACCGAGGAACAGGATCCGGCCCATGAGGCCGGTCGAGAAGAGCCGTTCCCGGCGCGGCCGCGGCGGGCTGTCCATGACGTCGGCCTCCATCGGCTCGGCACCCAGCGCGAGCGCGGGCAGTACGTCGGATCCCAGGTCGATGGCGAGGATCTGCACGGCCGTGATCGGCACCAGCGGGAACCCGGTGAAGGTCGCCGCCAGGATCGGCACCAGTTCGGCGATGTTGTGGCTGAACAGATAGATCAGGAACTTGCGGATGTTGCGGTACACGGAACGGCCCAGCCCCACCGCGGTGGTGATGGAGGCGAAGGAGTCGTCGAGCAGCACCATCACCGCTGCCTCGCGGGCGACGTCCGTGCCGGAGGCCCCCATGGCGACACCGATGTCCGCGTGTTTCAGGGCGGGCGCGTCGTTGGCGCCGTCCCCAGTGACGGCGACGACCTCACCGCGCCGCTGCAAGGCGGTGACCACACGCATCTTGTGCTCGGGACTGACCCGGCACAGCAACAGTTCGGCGGAGCCCGCCAGCAGCGCGTCCAGGCCGCTGTCGTCCAGTGTGTCCAGTTGCGCACCCGTCACCACGGGCGGGGCCGGTGACCGCACGATGCCGACGCGGCGGGCCACGGCCTCCGCGGTCAGGGGGTGGTCGCCGGTGACCATGACGATGCGGATCCCCGCCCGTCGGCACGCGTCCACCGCGTCCCGCACCTCCGGGCGCGGCGGGTCGTACATCCCGCTGAGTCCCAGCAGGGTCAGCCCCGATTCCACGTCGCCGAGCGCCGGCCGAGGGTGCGCCACCCGACGCCGGGCGACCGCCAGCACGCGCAGGCCCTGCCCGGCCATGTCGTCCGCGGCCGCGATCACCTCGGCGCGGGAGGCTTCCGTGAGCGTCGTCCGTGTGCCCTCCCGGTCGATGGCTTCGCAGCGGGCGAGCAGTTCCAGGGGCGCGCCCTTGACGTATGCGAGACACCTGTCGTCCTCACAGCGGTGCACGGTGCTCATCAGCTTGCGGACGGAGTCGAAGGGATACTCCGCCACCCGTGGTGTACGGGCCTCCTCCGCAGCCGGATCCAGACCCGCCTTCATGGCAGCCACCAGGAGTGCGCCCTCAGTGGTGTCGCCGAGCACCCGCCACCCGTCCCGGTCCGTGGGCGGCACCAGCCGGGCGTTGCTGCACAGAGCCGCCGCCCGCAGCAGCTCCCGCACGGATCCCGCCTCGGCGACATCACCGACAGGCGCGTATCCCACCCCCGTCACAGCGTGCGGCACGCCGTTCGCCCACAGCCGTACGACGGTCATCTCGGCCTGCGTGAGTGTCCCCGTCTTGTCGGTGCACACCACGCTGGTCGAGCCCAGCGCCTCCACGGCCAGCAGCTGCTTGACCAGGGCGTGCCGGCGGGCCATGCGGCGCACACCGATCGCCAGCGACACCGACAGCGTCGCCGGCAGACCCTCCGGAACTAGGGCGACCGTCACCCCCAGCGAGAAGACGAACGTGTCGACGAACGGCTGCCCGCTGGGCACGCGCACTGCGAACAGGACGGCCCCGGTCGCCAGGGCGACGCCCGCCACCCGGCGCGCCATCGCCGCGACCTGGCGCTGCAGTGGGGTCTGCTGCCGGGGCGCCGCTGCGGTGAGCCGGAAGATTCTCCCGAACTCGGTGGCCGCCCCGGTGGCGACACGACCGCCTTCCCCGTGCCCGCCACCACGTCGGTGCCCATGAACACGCAGTTGCGCGCTTCCAGCGGCGGCCCCACCGGCACCGGCCCGGCGACCCGCGCGACGGCGTCACTCTCCCCGGTGAGCGCCGCGTTGTTGACGGCGACGTCGTGCGCCTCGACCAGCCGGCAGTCGGCCGACACGGCGTCCCCGGCCTCCAGCAGCACGACATCACCGGGGACGAGATCCCCAGCCGGCAGTTCCTGTGGCTGCCCGTCCCGCAGCACCCGGCAGGTGTGCGGCACCATCGCCTGCAAGGACTCCGCCGTGCGCTCGGCGGAGTACTCCTGCGCGAATCCGATGCCCGCGTTCAGGAGGACCACGCCGAGGATCGCCAGGGCCAGCTGAAGCGTGGCCGGATCCCGGGGCTGCTCCAGCGCGTAGGCGAGGAAGGTGATCGCCGAGGAGACGAGCAGCACCACCGCGAAAAGATCGGTGAACTGCGCGACCAGTCGCCTCCACACCTGCCTGCGGCCCACACCGGGCAGCTCGTTGGGGCCGCGGCGGGCCCTCCGCGCGGCGGCCTCGGCCGGCGTGAGCCCGCAGGGGGCAGTGTCCAGGGCGGCGAACACGTCCGAGGCGGGCAGGGACGCGTTGTACGGGCAGGGCGCCCCCTGCCCGTGCCGGGACGGCGGGTCGCCGGCCGGGGCCGTGATGTCCGTGGGTGGGCCGCCGTCGCACAGCGCCGTCGTTCCGGGCACCCGATGCGACATCGGTCGCCGCTTGGCCGGTTCAGGGTTCATACCGGGCTCATACCGCCGAAGGCGGCCCCGGCGGCTCCCGGAGCACGCTCCAGGCGACCGGTCCGAGAAGGTCGGCCAGCCGACGGAAGACGTCCAGGAACAGGTCGTCGATCGTCAGCACCCCCGCCACCCGGCCCCCGTCGAGGACCGGAAGGCGGCGCACACCGGTGCGGCGGAACGTCCGGTAGGCCACTTGGAGGTCGTCGTTCGCGTCGACCGTGACCACCTCGGCCGACATCACCGTGTCCACCGGTGCTTCCCGCCCCAGGCCACCGCCCAGGCCGCGTACGGCGAGGTCGCGGTCGGTGACGATGCCCCGCAGCACTCCGTCCTCGACGACGAGGACGGAGCCGACGGCGGACTCGGTCATCCGCCGGGTCACCTCGAGCAGGGATGCACGGGGTGCGACGGACACCGGTGGCGCGGTCATGATCTCGGAGACCTTCATACGACCCCACCTGCCTCAGGCGAGGTCGAGCACGTCGGCCACCGGACGCCGCGGGCTCGCGGGGCCTTCGGGGCCGTAGCCGAGCCGGAGCACCATCTGCACGTGGGCCATGGCCGAGACGGGGTCGCGGACCACCCACCGGAGTTCCGGCCATTCCAAGGGCTGGGAGGTCATCGAGCCGACCAGCCCCTCCGTGGTGGCCTGGAGCAGAACACGCTCCAGTGCCTGGCCCGCGAGCAGCCAGTCGGCGGGTCCGTCGTGGGCCGTGCCCAGCACAGCGATGTTCGGGTTCTTCTCGAAGGATGCCCAGGCGCGCCCCGGCATCGGACGGCCGACGGCGAAGTCGCGCACAGGGGCTGTTGTGCCGTGCTGGCGGGGGCCGAACGCCTCCGCGGGGATGCCGTCGGGTGCGCCTACGACGTCCGATGGTTCCGTACGCGTCCACTGTGCCGTTTCATCGCGGATGCCCGGGTCCAGGGTCTGCCGGCCTTCAGCATCCTGCACCAGCTCCAGAATCGACCGCACATGCCAGGCACCGGGGAAGGCCAGCTGGGCGCCCTCGGCATCAGCCGCGTCGCACAGCCGCTCCGCCACGGCGGCCGGGATCCGCTCGTCGCAATAGGGGAAACGGCTGGAATGACGGCGGGAGATCGCCGGGTACAGCCGGGCGAGCGCCTCGTCGGGCGGCGTGGAGCCGCGCAGACCGAGCTCGGCGATCAGCTCCGCATCGTCCGGAGCAGGCAGCAACCGGACGACCGGCGCCAGCCCCTTCGCGGCGGCGGCCACACGCAGGTTGAGGAGCGCCGCGCCGCAGCCGAGATGCAGGCCCCGCCTGTCCGGATCGGTCTGTGGCAGGGCCCGCTCCAGGTCGGCGTACACGCGCAGGACGGCGCTGTCCCGCAGAAAGCGGAACCTCCAGGGCTGCGCGTTGTGCAGCGAGGGTGCCGCCGTGGCCTCCGCAACGAGCTCGGAGACGACGTTCACGTCCAAGGGTTGTGCAGTCACCGTGGCTTCCCTTCTCTGCAGGAGGCTCCGACCTCGGCCTCAAGTCGGCCTCGACGGAACGGCGATGACGGGGCAGCGGGCGTGGTGCAGCACTCCCTGGCTGACCGAGCCCAGCAGCATGCCGGTGAAACCTCCGTGACCCCGTGTTCCCACCACCAGGCCCAGCGCATGGGCGGAGGCTTCGGTGAGCACCTGCACGGGATGCCCGACGACCAGTTCGTGGTGCAGCTCCACCTCCGGGTAGCGGTCGTGGCGGCCGGCCACGGTCTCGGAGAGCAACCTGCGGGCCTCCTGCTGCGGGGCGTACTCGTCGAAGATCCTCAGCGGGCCCGGCTGCCAGACGTACAGGGCCCGCAGCTGGGCG
Source organism: Streptomyces sp. NPDC044064 (assembly GCF_056434245.1). Classification (NCBI taxonomy): domain Bacteria; kingdom Bacillati; phylum Actinomycetota; class Actinomycetes; order Kitasatosporales; family Streptomycetaceae; genus Streptomyces; species Streptomyces sp. NPDC044064. The sequence goes on along the minus strand of NZ_JBWKFN010000008.1, from coordinate 78,539 downwards.
CCGTGCAGGGACGCCATCTCGAATGCCACGTCGACCGCGGCGGCCGAGTGTTCGCTGCCGTCGACGCCGACGACGTAGTACCAGGGCTCCTGGGTGATGTGCTCGGGCTCGGGCACGACCACCACGGGGCAGTGTGCGTGGGCCATGACCGGAACGGCGACCGAGGCGGAGCCGAACACCTCCTGGGCCCGGCTCAGATGCCGCGATCCCAGCACGACGGCCGTGGCCTCACGGCTCTGCTCACGCAGCACCCACACGGGGTCGCCCTCCGCGAGCAAGGTGTCCACCTCGACCTGCGGGTGCCGCGCCCCGACGAAGTTCGCGGCTTCTTCGAGCACCTGCTTCCCGGCCTCGTGCAGCGACTCGTTCCATCCCTCCCAGGACGGCGGGACCTCCCGCCCCCGGTAGCCCCTGGTCGGTACGCCCTCGACATGGACCGGACGCAACGGCAGCCCGCGGCGGGCGGCCTCGTCCGCCGCCCAGGCCAGCGCCGTCCGCCGACCGGGATCTGGATCGACGCCCACCACGATCGGGCGGCGCTCACCGGGCCGTGACATGACGGCCTCCCGTCTTCAGCCCGTCGAGAGGCGACGATGCGTGCATAGACGTGCTCGCAGGGTACGGGGTGGGCGTCAGATGCCTGACGAAGGCGTCGGGCCCTGGGAAGTACAGGGTCACCCGGCTGTCCTCGGCCCACCGCACGTCGTACGGTGGGCTGCCGTCCGGATGGCGGAGCGCCACGACCTCGCCGTCGCGGGCCACGACCCCGGCTGTGGTGCCGCGTACGACGATCTCGTCGCCCACCTGGGCGCGCATCGAGGAGCCGGTCGCCTCGGGTCCGGCACCGGGCACGGCCCGGTCACTCGTCCTTGTCGGTGCGGGAGCGGACATCTCGCTCGCCTCCTCCCGGTGGTGGCGCGGAGCGGCGCCACCGATCTCATGGAAGCCCCGGGACGGTCCGGGATCCAGGGGCCATTGGTCCTCGCCTCGTCCCGGTCGGCCGCCCTGCCGGCGATCCGGCGGCCCCGTCCGATCGCCGCCCGGTGTGGTCCTCCCTTCGCGACCGGCCTTGTCGCGACCACAACGGAAGAAAGGGACCTATAGGGCCAAGGGTATGGGCTCTTCGGCCTCAGCGGCGCGGGACCGGGCGCGCTGGACTGGAGCTGTCGGCAGCCGAGAGCACAGCGAGGAGGTACCGCGATGGCCACCCTGACACGCAGGCAGAGGTTCCCGTTCCCGGAGATGCCGGACTGGTTCGAGACCATTCCCGGCAAATGGACGATCCCCACGCTCCGTATCGAGGACTACACGGAGGACGACCGCTACGTCATGCGCGCCGAACTTCCGGGCATGTCCCCCGAGGAGATCGACGTCGTCATAGGCGACGGGATCCTGACGGTCCAGGCCGAACGTACCGAACGGGACGTGGACAAGAACCACAGCGAGATCCGGTACGGCGCGATGAGCCGCAGCGTGACGCTGCCGCCGGGCGCCGACGAGGACGACGTCAAGGCCGACTACACCGACGGCATGCTCACCGTCAGCGTCGGCCTGGGCGCCGAGAAGGCAGAGGCCAAGCACGTCGAGATCAAGCACGGCGACTGACTTCGGTCGACGGCATGTGGCGGGCCCAGGCGTGGACCCGCCATCGCCGTGGCGCCCTCACCGGGCCCCGCGGGACGCGGCCCAGCGGCGTCGTACCGCTTCCTCGTGTTCGCTCTCCTCCAACGCCAGCTCGAGAGCCGTCAGTTCGCGTTGCAAGCGGGGGATCCAATGCCGGCGCAGGGCGCGAACCCGCTGTCGGGTTCGTTCGGCTTCGGCGGCGAGCAGGTCGGCGGCTGCCTGGTGAGCGGCGTACTCCGATGCGGCGCGTACCGCGGTCCGGTAGGCCGTCTCGGCTCGCGCGAGCGCGGTGTTGGGCGGTGTCGGCTCCGCAGGGGAGCGGGCGGGGGCCGTCCAGGACACCGCCGCGGGATGGCGTACGCCCATCAGCACGGCCCACTCGACGTCGACGTGCGCCCGGTCCGCGGGCACCGCCTGGGCCAGCGCCCGTTCGCCGCCGAGCAGCGCCCCGCGTACCAGCCAGGTGTCGGCCTGGGCCAGCTCTTCCCGCCACGCCGAGCCCGCATCCTCTGCGGCCCGTCGTTCCGCGCGCTCCCGGTCGAGCAGCAGCCGGAGTTTGCGTTCCAGCAGGTCAGCTCCGCGCAGCGCGGTGGCCAAGCTGCGGCGAAGCCGCAACCGTCCGGCCCGTCCCGGCGGCACCCGGCGCCGGTGCGTGCTCACGTCGGCTCCTCGCCCTGCTGCGGGGCGTGGCTGTCGAGCAGGTCCACCGGGATCATGCCGAGCTGGCTGCGCGGCAAGGTCAGCAGCACTTCCCAGGCCCGGTCGAGGGACTCGTCGAACGACCGGTTCTCGTTCCTTGCCTGAGTCAGGAACCGGTGCCGGAAGGCGTCCTCCAGGTTCAGATGGCGCAGATCGGTCGGGCTCAGGGCCGACCGTCCGATCAGGTCGGCGAGTTCCCGTACCTGCCGGGACCGGGCCAGCGCGGCGATCAACTGCGCGGCCACGGCCGGATGGTCCGCCCGGGTACGACCCGCTCCGGTGCCCTTGCGCATCAGACGCGACAGCGAGGCCAGCGGGTCGACGGGTGGATACGCGCCGGCCGCGTACACCTCGGCGGACAGCACGATCTGCCCCTCCGTGATGTAACCGGTGAGGTCCGGAACGGGGTGGGTGATGTCGCCCGCCGGCATGGTGAGCACCGGCAGCACGGTCACCGACCCCGGGCGGCCCCTGATCCTGCCGCAGCGTTCGTAGAGGGACGCGAGGTCGCTGTACAGGTAGCCCGGGTACGCCCGGCGGGCCGGGATCTCACCCCTCGCGGCGGACACTTCGCGCAGCGCCTCCGCATAGGACGTCATGTCCGTCATCACCACCAGGACGTGACGGCCCTCGGCGAACGCCAGGTGCTCGGCGACGGTCAGGGCCAGACGTGGGGTGAGCAACCGTTCGATCACCGGGTCGTCGGCCGTGTTGACGAGGAGGGCCAGTTCCCGTGCGGCGGAGCGGGCGGCAAGCCCGTCACGGACGAACGCCGCGTCGGCGTGTGTGAGTCCCATGCCGGCGAACACGACGGCGAAGGCCTCGCCGACGCACGTCGCCTGGGCCGCGATCTGTACCGCCAGCTCCAGATGCGGCAGCCCGGCTGCCGAGAACACCGGCAGCTTCTGCCCCCGCACCAGCGTGGTGAGCACGTCCACCGCGCCCACACCGGTGAGCACCGGCTCGTTCGGCGGTTCCCGGCGCACCGGGTTGATCGGCGCGCCGCCGACCGTCGCGTGCGATCGGCCCAGCACCGGCGGCCCCCCGTCGGCCGGTTCGCCCCGCCCGTTGCACACCCGCCCCAGCCATCCGGTGCCCACCGGGATCCGCAGCGGCGTGCCCGAGAAGGCGACGCGGGTGCCGGTCCGGTCCATGCCGGCCGTGTCCTCCAGCACCTGCACCACCGCGAGATCCCTGTCCACCTCCAGGACCAGCCCGTGCCGTCGTTCACCGGAGTCGAGGAGGATCGTGGCGAACTCGTCCCACCCGACACCGCTGACGCCCTCGACGACCACGAGCGGCCCGCGCAGTTCCCGTACGCCCGTGTACTCGATGCCGGGGAGGGCGCTCACGCGGCCTCCCCAAGCCGGGCCAGCACGGTGTCGCGGGCCGCTGCCACGGGAGCGGTCTCCTCCGGGCCGGCCGTTTCGCGCGCTCGCAGCAGCGGGGTGAAGTCGACCGCCTCGACGGCGTCCGCCTGGGCGCCGGTGTCCACCAGTTCCAGGCAGCGGTCGATCACCGTCAGCACGGCCTCCACGAGGGCGGCGGTCTTCTCGGGGGCGCTGTAGGCATCGGCCGGCGACAGGGCGTTCTGCTGGACCAGAGCTGCGCGCAGCAGCCGTCCCGCGAGCACGCTGATCCGCTCCTGGGACGGCAGAGCCGTGACACCGACCAAGTCGACCAGGTCGGCCAGCCTGTCCGCCTCGGCGAGCAGCAGTGCCACCCGTCCGCGCCGCGCGGCCCACTCGGCGTCGCCGGCCCGGGCATGGGCGGTGGCGAGCGCGGCGGCGTCCCGTGAGAAGGACTCCGCCCAGGACACGGCCGGATAGTGCCGTGCATAGGCGAGATCGCGGTCCAGGCTCCACAGGCAGCGCACGAAGCGTTCGGTGTGCGCGGTCACCGGCTCGGTGCGGTCACCGCCCGGCGGGGACACTGCGCCGATCACCGTGACGGAGCCGGTCGCGCCGCCGAGAGTGCGCACCGCTGCGGCCCGCTCGTAGAACGCGGCCAGTTGGGAGGCGAGTCCCGCCGGATAGCCTTCCTCGGCGGGAAGTTCGCCCATGCGGGAGGCGAACTCGCGCAGCGCCTCCGCCCAGCGGGAGGTCGAGTCGGCGATCAACACGACGGCCAGGCCCATGTCGCGGAAGTACTCCGCGACCGTCGCACCCGTGTGGACGCTCGCCTCGCGGGCCATCATCGGCATGTTGGAGGTGTTCGCGATCGTCACGGTCCGGTCCGCCAGACGGCCCCCGGTACGGGGATCGGTCAGCTCGGTCAGTTCCTCGATGACGTCCGCCATCTCGTTGCCGCGCTCACCGCAGCCGACGTAGACGATCACGTCGGCGTCGCACCACTTGGCGATCTGCTGCAACAGCATGGTCTTACCGGTGCCGAAGCCGCCCGGCACGGCGACAGTGCTGCCGCGGGCCACGGGGAAGAGGAGATCGACGGCCCTCTGCCCGGTGTTCAACGGCACGTCCGCCGGCAACCGTCGGGCGACCGGCCGTGGTCTGCGCACGGGCCAGGACTGCGCCATCCGTATTTCGTGCCCGCCCACCACCGCGAGCACGGCGTCGGCGGAGTGCTCACCCGGTGCCGCGACCCAGGTCACCTCGCCCGAGCAGTCCGGAGGCATCAGAAGCCGCAGCGGCACGCTCCCGCCGATCTCCCCGAGGACGTTCCCGGCAGCCGCCCTCGCTCCCTCGGTGACCCTTGGTGTGAACGACCAACCGCGAAGTTCCGGTGGTGAACTCGGTCCGCCTGCGCTGAGCAGGTCACCGGCACCGGCCAGGGGGCGCAGCAGACCGTCGTGCACGCCCCCGAGCAGGTCGGGGGCCAGGCGCACCGACAGCGGTCGGCCCTGGGGCTCCGCAGGATGCCCGGGGGCCAGTCCACCCGTGTACTCGTACGCCTGGACGGTGGCCGTGTCTCCGTGGATGGCGACCACTTCGCCCGGCAGTCGGGCGGAGCCGAGCACGACCAGGTCGTGCATGGCGACCGAGGGCGGGCAGGTGATGTCCACCAGGGGGCCGGCGACCCTGAGGATCACCGGGCGGGACGAGTCGTCTCGGGGGAGGGGCGCCGCAGTGGTGGTCACAGCGGCCTCCACAGCATCTCGGCCAGCGCACCGAGCCGTTCCAGGGCTCGGTCCGCGAGAGCGTCCGCCGACAGGTCGACCCGTCGGCCGGGCACCTCGGCGGTCACTCCGCCCCCTGCGGCAGTTCTGACCCGCGCCCGGGTCCCCAGCAGCGCCCGCGCCGCCGCGGCGAGTCGGGCCTGCGGTACGGCACCCTCCACCAGCGCTCGGCGCACGCCCGCGCGGACCGCTTCCCTGAGTTCGGCGTAGACCTCGCGGCGGGCCGCGAGTTCGACCGCCCAGGCGTCCTGCGCCGCTCGTACCCGCTCTCGGGCCGCCTCGGCATTACCGTCGGCCTCGCCGAGGTCCCGGGCCCGCGCGAGCACCTCGTCAGCGGTCCGGCGTGCTGCGCGCAGGGCTTCCTGCGCGTCGGCCCGCGCTCGTTCCCGGACGGCGTCGGCCGAGGCTCGTGCCGCGCGCAGCAACTCGGCGCGCACGGGATCCAGTGCGTCCACGGACGCGGTCATCAGGGCATCACCACGGTCAGCGGCAGGGAAGGGGCGGGTGCCATCGCGTCGGCCCCCAGCGCTTCCGCGGCCTCGGCCGTGAGGAGCACGAGGCCTACCGTGCTCGGGAGCGTCCGCCAGGCACGGCGGACGGCGTCCGGATCTTCCGCCACAAGTACGTCGACCCCGGCCAGGGCCAGTCCGCACACGCTGGTCCGTGTGCCGATGGCGGCCACGGTGCCCATCGTCATGCCTTTCCGATCAGCAGGATCGCGACCACCAGCCCGTACACGGCGATGCCCTCCGCCAGACCGACGATCACCATCGCACGGCCGAACATCTCCGGTCGCTCGCTCAGCGCGGCCAGAGCCGCCGCTCCCGTGTAGGCGACCGCGATCGCGGCCCCGATGGACGCTCCGGCCACCGCGATGGCGGCCCCGATCAGAGCGGATCCGTTCACGCCGCCGGACGTGGCGGCCTGTGCCGAGGCCTGCGCGGTGCCCGCGAGCGCCGTGCCGAGGACGGCACACGCGCCGGCCAGCAGGGCGAGGTTCGTGGCCAGAAGCCAGTGGAAGACGTGTCTGGCCCGGCGCCGCCGCAGCAGCCGGACGGCGCCGAGCACCGCGGCCAGGACCGGCAGGACGATCAGCCAGGTGAGCATGGGATCACCTTCGTAGTGCTGTCGGCAGGTTCCGCCGGGGGAACGTGCCACGGACGGAACGGGCGGCCCTCCGCCTCGAAGAGCCGGCAGAAGAGTTCGTAGAACTCCAGCCGCAGGGCCTGCACGCCGGCCACCAGGGCCTCAAGGCCGAACGAGAGGCCCGTGCCCACGGCGAACAGCACCACCGCACCCATGACTCCGGCGGCACCGCGCCCGGCCAGGCCCGTGGTGCCACGCCACACCAGGTCGGCGAGCGCGGCGTGCGTGAGACCGAAGGCCGCGAGCCGGGCGAACGACAGGGTGTTGGTGCCCGTGCGCACGACGACGTCGAACAGCCGGACAGCAGTCTCCGCGCACCCGGCGCCGCCGCCCGCCGTGGCCCGGAACAGGCCGAGGGCCACCAGCGTCAGCCCGACGACGGTGAGCGTGGCCCCGCCGACGGCCGCGGGCGGCCGGTGCAGGAGCAGGCCCGCCGCGCCGAGCGCGAGCCCCAGGTAGAAGAGCAGCCCGGCACAGCCGGACGCCGCGTACAGCGCTGTGACCCAGCCGCTCTCACGCACGCGGTTGACGGCGCCGGCGGTATGCGCGCCGGCGAGCAGTCCCGCCCCGAAGACCACGGCGGCGGCCAGCAGGCGGGCAGGACTGTCCAACGGGCTCAGCCACAGCACCGGCAACAGCCCGGTCGGACCGAAGAACTCCCCGTAGGCGGCGCCCGCGAGCACGGCGGCGACTCCGGCGCCCGCCAGGAACGGCCACAGCCGGTTGAGCCGGGCGAGCCGACGGGGCCGCCCGAGGCGTAGCGCGAGCGCACCGCACAACAGCAGCGCCCCGTGCCCCACGTCCCCGAACATGATCCCGAACATTGCGACATAGGCGAGGCCTGCCGGCCATGACGGGTCGAGGTCCGCATAGGCCGGAGTCCCGTACGTCGTCACCAGCGGCGTGAAGGAAACGGGCCCGCCCGGTCGCAGCAGTGTCGGCGGATCGGTGCCGCGAGGGGACGGCAACAGCACCAGTGCGCCGCCCGCGGCGGCCAGCCGGTCCGCTACCCGGGGCACCTCGGCGGCAGGGCACCACCCGGCCAGCGCGGCCACGTCCCCGCGCCGTACGGCGCCTTCCGCGCGCTCCTGCAACTGGGCTTCGCCCGCCAGGAGTTCGACGCTGCGGCGAGCTTCGAGGAGATCGAGGTCGGGCACGTCGGAGGCCAGGACGGCCGAGACGGTGTCCTCGGGCCCGTCCGCCGTTGCACGTCCCCGCAGCCGCTGCAGCCGCACCGCCGCCGTTCCCGGGGCCGTTTCCTCGGCGCGGTCCAGCTCGAGGCAGCCTTCCTCGGCGATCCGCACCAGCGCGTCCCGCAGGGCCACCTGCGGCACGATCACTGCCACACGGCGCATCCGGACCGGCGCCATCGCCTCAGGCCAGGGCATCGAACACCTCCGCGGGCCGTCCGCCGCGCGCCGCCGACTCCAGCGCCGCCCGTACCCGCCACGCGTCCACGGACAGCACCGCGACCGCGCCCACGACGACGCGCGGGCCGTACCGGCCGTCCCGCAGCATCAGCGCGCCGTCGTACTGCACCTTCCGCCACCAGCCCGCCTCGGCCCGCCACAGCCCTCCCGGCTCCGCCACCTCCTCCACGACCCAGCGTGCCGTCCCAGGGAGGCCCTCTCGGAACTCCTGGTACGAGGTGGCGGACGGCGCCCGCGCCCCGAGCACCCGGGCAGCGTCCCGCCGTACGGGCCTCGGCAGAGAGCGCTGGTGGACGAACAGTTCACGGGCGATCAGCAGGGCCGCGCGCCCCTCGGCCCAGCGGCGCGCGGGCGGCACGGCGACGGCGATGCGCCGAGCGGCGGCCATCCTCATGCCGGTGATCAGCGTCCAGGGCGTGTCGTCGCCGGGATCGCCCCATGGCGAGGCGGCGAGTGCCGCCCGCAGCTCCGCGGGTGTCCCGGCACGTTCCAAGCTCCGCCAAGCCGTCTCGAGAGCCCCGAGCCGGTAGGGCTCCGGGGCCCGCGAAGGGCGACCGTCCTGCGCGAGCAGCCGGGAGACCACGTTGGCGATCTCGAACCCCGCGGCGAGCGGAACGAGCAGACGGGCACCGCCCCGGGGCAGCCAGCCGGCCAGCACCCGCAGATGCCACAGCAGCGTGGCGGTCACCGCCCGCTGTGCCTCGGGCAGGCCGACCGCCGTTCGCACGAGGCGTGAGTACGGGGTCGCCGCCAGACGCTGCAGGGCGTCGCCGAGCGAGGCACAGGCCGCGATCTCCCGCGCCCCGTCGGCGCCCGGGTACCGGTTCACCAGAGCCCTGGCCCGGACCACCCCGGCCACCCAGCCCGCGCTCACGGTGGTTCGTCCGTCCTGACCGCCAGGCGCAGCGCGTCGGCCACCGCACGCTCCACCAGATCCGGCATGCGCCCCGCGGCACGCTCCCTGACCGCCGAAGCAGCGCGCTCTCCGGCGGCCCGAACGGCCTCAGCCTGATGCCGTGCCTCCCGGAGGAGGGTTTCCGCGGCCTGCCGGCGCATCCCGGGGGCCTGCTCCCGGGCGGCCGCCACGAGGCGTGCCGCCTCCCGTGCGGTGTCGCGCCGGACGGCTTCGGCCGCCTCGTCCGCGGCGGCCCGGATGCCTGCCGCCTCCTGCTGCACGTCCGTCAACCGCGTGAGCGTGGGCTCCAGTTCCGCGGCACGTTCTGCCGTACGGTCGGCGGGCACGCCGATGGCGGACGCTCCCGGCGTCCCCACTGGACGGAACCGCTCCAGGAAGTCCCGCAGGCTCATCGGCGGCCTCCTGCCGGTCGGCTGCTCTTTCAGTCTCACCGTTCCCGTTGCGCCCCGCACCGGATAGGGCCGTCACGCCGTTCGACCAGGGCCGTTCGGCTCTTGGCGACAGCGGACCGAGCGCGAGACTGGGACGGTAGGCAACCCGACGGAGTCCGGAGGCCGCCGTGAATGATCACGAGAACTTCTCCACGGAGGCCCAGGCTCGGCAGAACCTGCCCTCCCGCCCCTGGAGCCCCGGCGAGACGGACCGGCAGGACAGGCTGCTCCGCTATCTGGGAGCCGCGGCCACGGCTGCGGCCGAACGCGCTCGCTTCGCGGAGCAGGCCCCGGTAGGCGACACCTCCGGCCCGGCGCCGACGGCAGCCTCGGCCCCGGAACGACCTTCGCCGCCCGAAGCCCGGATCCCGCTGGTGCGGGACGTGATGGACGTACCCGCCGTCTCCCTGCGCGACGACCTGCCGTACCGCGACATCGCCCGTCTGCTCGCGCGCGAGCAGGTCGGCGCCGTCCCGGTCGTGGACGCCGACGACCACGTCATCGGCGTCGTGTCGGAGTCCGACCTGCTGGCGAAGGTGGCCTTCGAGGCCTCCGGCCACCGGCCCGGACGCGTCGGAAGGCTGCGCGAGCGTCGCATGCACAGCAAGGCCCGCGGCGAGACGGCAGCCGACCTGATGACAAGCCCCGCGATCACGGTGCTCCCGAGCGCGACCGTCGCCGAGGCCGCCTGGCAGGCCACACTGTCCCGGCTCAAGCGGCTCCCGGTCACCGATGGTGCGGGCCGGCTGGTCGGCGTCGTGCGCCGCAACGCGCTGCTCCAGGCCCTCATCAGGGACGACACAGGGATAAGGGCAGAGGTCGAGGCCAGGATCGATGCCTGCTGCCCGCAGGAAGACCGCGCCGCGGTGGAAGTGGCCGTCCATGACGGCATCGTGGAGCTGACGGGACGGGTGCCGACGGCGACCACGGCCCGGCTGGTGGCGGAGGTGGAAGACATCGCCGACGTCGTCGAGGTGAAGAACCTTCTCACCGGGTGAACGAGCCTGTGTTCACCCGGTGACGAGCACCCCCCTACGACCGGTGCGCGACCACCTAGCGCACGCTCATCCCCCGAGTGAGTTCGAACTCCACGTCCACAACCCCCTCGACGGCGCGCACCAGACGCGCGGCAACGGGGACCAGAGAGGTGTCGCGGACCTGGCCCGTCAGCGTGGCGACCCCGTCGTGTACAGCCACCTGAATGGCCGAGGACGTCAGCGGGAACAGGTACGACACGATCTCGTGCCGGATCTCCTCGGCGATGTCCTGGTCGTCGCGCAGGAAGACCTTGAGCAGGTCGGCGCGGCTGACTATGCCCTCCAGGAGTCCGGTCCCGTCGACCACGGGCAGCCGCTTGACCTTCTCGCGCGCCATGATCCGCGCGGCCTCGGCCAGGGTCGCGTTCGCGCCGACGGTGATCGCGGGCGAGGACATCAGGTCCCCCGCGGTGACCGCACCGGCCTTCGCCATGTCGGCGGGCAGGCGCAGCAGTGCGTAGGCCTCCTCGGGGCTGTCCCGGAGCTCCTCGGTGGGCAGCAGGTCGGCCTCCGAGACCACGCCGACGACCCGGCCCTCACCGTCGAGCACGGGCAGGGCGCTGACCCCCCGGTCCTGCATCATCCCCACGATCACTTTGAACGAGGCCCACCGGTCGACGGAGGCGACCGTGCGGGTCATGACAGCGCTGACGATGTGCGGGGTGCCGTACATGGAGACCCCCTGAGGTTCTCGGTGGGTGGTGCTGCTGCTTCCAGGGTGTGCCGTACGGGAAGGCTGGGGAAGAGGTCCCTCGGCCCCAGGACGGGCCGTTCGGGCCTCCCGTCGGGCGGGCGTCGCTCCAGTGGGCCGGTCGGCCCCGCTCAGGGACCTCCGGCCCCTGACCTCGGCCCGGCCGTCCCACCACGCTGGAATCGAGCCCTCACCCGGGAGGTGGAGACCATGTCCCGAACCGTCACCGTAGGACTCGACGGGTCGCCCGAGAGCCGGGCCGCGGCCGAGTGGGCGGCACGTGAAGCGATGCTGCGCGGCGTGTCGTTGAAGATCGTTCATGTCTGGGCGCGGACGCCCGCGCAGGTGCCTCAGGCGCCGTCGCCCGGACCGGAGACCGACCAGCACTGGATCGAGCGGATCCCGCGCGAGGCCGCCGAGGGCATGCGGCTGCTCCACCCCGGTCTCGAGGTGAGCAGCGAGCAGCTCACGGGGAATGTGGTCGACATGCTGTGCGAGGCGGCGCGCTCCGCCGAACTGCTGGTGCTCGGCTCGCGGGGCTTCGGAGCGATCGGCGGGTTCGTGGTCGGCTCGGTGAGTCTGTCCGTCGTCGCACGCGCCGAACGGCCGGTGGTCCTTGTACGGGCAGGTGAGCAGGCCGCGGACGAGCACAGGACGGACCAGGCGGGCGCGCCCTCCGCCGCAGCGCCCTTCCGACCCGTGGTGCTCGCCCTCGACACCGACGATCCGGACGACACGCTGCTGGAGTTCGCCTTCGACGCCGCCGCACGCCGGGAGGCGTCCCTGCGGGTCGTGCACGGCTGGCCCGAGCCGCCCACCTCCTTCTACCGCTTCCCCGGCGACGCCGAACTCTACGACTCTCTCGAACGCCGGCAGGCCGCCGCCCTCACCGAGGTCCTGCGTCCCTGGCGGCAGAAGTTCCCGGGCGTCGAGGTGGTCGAGGCGAGCCGGTGCGGCAGCGCCGCGCAGATCCTCGTCAACGCCGCGCGCGATGCGTCACTGGCTGTCGTCGGCCGACGCATCCGCACCAGCCACCTCGGTGCGCACATCGGCCACGTCACCCATGCCGCCCTGCACCACATCACCGCCCCCGTCGCCGTCGTGGCGCACGGTTGAACCGGTACGTCGCGGAGGAGCACCCATGAAGGCAGCACTCGTACCGGCCCTCGCCCAGCCGTCGCCACCCGCTGCCCCGGCGCTCGACGCCGCTCGGCCGAGCGGTGCCCCGAACGCGGTGTCTCCCCGGGCCTCGGTCAGCGGACCTCACCCCTGCCCGGGACGGTGAACAGGATGGACGTTCCGATCGTCGTCGGGGTCGACGGGTCCGAGCCGAGCCTGCGGGCCGTGGACTGGGCGGCGGACGAAGCCGCCCTGCGCGGCGCGGCGCTCAGGCTGGTGTACGCATCGCTGTGGGAGCGCAATGAAGGTGCCTCTCTCGCGCATGAGCGCAGCAAACCGTCGGAGGAGGTGATCGCGCAAGACATCGTGGACAGCGCCGAGCGGCGGGCCCACGACCGGCAGCCGGGTATCAAGGTGACCACCGACGTGTTCGCCGAGGAGCCGGAGTACGTGCTTGTGCGGGAGAGTCGAACGGCTCTGGCAGTGGTCATGGGCTGTCGTGGCCGCAGCGCCATGACCGAAGCACTCCTGGGCTCCGTCGGCGTCATGCTCGCGGGTCACGCTCACTGCCCGGTGATCGTGCTGCGCGGCAGCCACGACAACCAGGCCCGCTCGGGAGTGCGTGGCCGCATCGTCCTGGGTGTCGGTGAGAAGCCGGCGGGCTCGGCCGCTGTGCGGTTCGCCGTCGAAGAGGCTCTGCTGCGCCGCGTGCCACTGGAGGCGGTACGGGCCTGGCGCCGGCCCGCGCGCGCGACCCCTGGGCATCCGCTGATCATCGGCGAACCGGCACACCAGCAAGAGCAGGAGGCCGTGCAGGCGCTGACAGAGGCGCTGCGCGAGGCGCCGGCCGATCTGCAGGTACAAAGCCGTACGGTCGAGGCCCACGCCCGCGACGCCCTGCTGGCCGCCTCCCGCGAGGCCGACCTGCTCGTTGTCGGTGCCTGGCGTCGTCACGGCCACTTCGGCCTCCAGCTCGGGCGCGTCGCCCACGGGGTGCTGCATCACGCGGCATGCCCGGTGGCCGTCGTGCCGGAGCCCGGCTGACGTCGGCCCACGCTCCGCGGGCACCGCCTCGGGTCAGCTGAACTCGATCCGGATCTCCGGCGGTTGCCGCAACGTGTTGTGCACCGTGCAGTGATCGACCACCGCACGCAGCGCCTCGAGCCTGGCCCCGTTCAGCTGCGGCACCAGGACTCGCAGGCGCACGGAGGCGATACGGGCAGGCCGGTCGTCGGCCATGGTGAAGTCCGCCAGCACGCGGAGCTGTTCGCGGTCCAGGTGGTGGCGTTCGAAGAACCGTCCCGCGTAGTAGGCGACGCATGAGGCGAGCGACACGACAAGCACTTCGACGGGGGTCGGGCCACGGTCGTCACCGCTCGCCTCGACGGGCTGATCGGTGATGAGGGTGTGCCCGCGCACCGTGACTGCGAACGCGTGATTTTTGAGGTGTCTCACCTGCACGTGGGGCGGAGGCACCGGGCCGGAGAGCGGGTCGCTGGTGGTCATCAGGTCTCCTTCGGCTGTTCGGGTCGCCCGTGGTGCGGCCCTGCAGAGCCACGGACTGTGGCCGGCCAGGTGAGGGCACGGGTGATGTCGGCGATGGTGAGGATGCCGACGAGGCGGCCCTCGTCGAGGATCAGCGCACGGCGCACGGGGCTCGCCTCCAGACGTGGGAGCAGATCGAGCACGGGTTCCTCGGGGGCGGCCGTGACGACCTCGTCGAGGGGGCGCATCACTTCGCCGACCGACGTGTGCGCACGGGTGTCAGGCGGGGTCGCGTCGATGCGCCGAAGCGTCAGCACACCACTGACCGAGCCGTCGGCCGCCAGCACCGGGAACGCGGAGTGTCGGTAGTGGCCGAAGGGCCCCTCGGCAAGGAAGTCGGTGAGGGTTGCCGTGGTCGGCACGGTGACCGGGTCCGGCGTCATGGCCCGGCTCGCCGGCACACCGCGCAGGAGGCTGCGCATCTCGGCCTGGCGTGCCTCGGCGGTGGCCGCGGCAATGAGGAACCAGCCGATCAGCGCGGGCCACAGACCAGACAGATCATGTCCGTGCAGAACGGCCAGAAGACTGGTCACCACCATGAGCCAGCCCAGTGCCCGGCCCGCCGACGAGGCGCCTCGAGTTGCCCGCAGCCGGTCGCCCGTGCGGTGCCACAGGTACGCGCGCAGCAGCCGTCCTCCGTCGAGCGGCGCTGCGGGCAGCGCGTTGAAGACGGCCAGCAGAACATTGATCGCGGCCAGCCATGCGAACGCCTCGACCACCAGCCCGGACGCATGGAGCGCCTCCAGCCCTGCGGCGACGCCCGCGAGGAGGCCACCGACCAGCAGGCTCGTGAGCGGACCCACGCCGGCGATGCGCAGCTCCGCCGCCGGCGTCGGCGCCTCGTCGTGCAGGCGGGCGGCGCCGCCGAGCATCCACAGAGTGATCCCGTCCACCTGGACGCCGTTGCGGCGGGCGACCACGGCATGCGCCAGTTCGTGCGCCAGCAGGGAACCGAGGAAGACGACGGCGGTCAGCAGGGCGAGTCCCCAGTACACGGCGGCGGAGTACCCCGGGTGGGCGGCGGGGAACCGGCCGCGCGCGAGCGCGACCGCCACCAGGGCGACGATGACCAGGACACTCCAGTGCAGGCCGACCCGCACGCCGGCGATCCGGCCGAGGGACAGGGTCTCGTTCATGACATCTCTCCTCACCCTCCGGCTGGTGCCTCGTGCGCCGTCCGGGCGGACGGCGCACGATCTCCCTGCCGGGAGCAGGTCCGCGGCACCTTCATCGTCCGGCGGTGGTCGTGCCGCCGGGAGGGGCCGATCGGCTCGCAGGAGGGACGACCGGCCCGGGCGCTGCCGCACCGGGTCCGGCCGGGATCGGCACCGTTCGGCCGACGGTGAGGGCCGGACGGCCCAAGCGTGGCCGCATGCGCGCTGACCAAGCTGAACGTGCCGGGGCAATCCCGGCACCGCTCCGGAACCCGGCCCGTGCCCTCGCCGTAGGCGCCGGAACCCGGGTCCCACGGCAGACCGACGAGGGTGAGGAGCATCATGAAAGGCTTCGTCTTCCACGGTCCCGGCCAGGCTTCCTGGCAGGACGTCCCGGACCCGGCCGTCAAGGAACCCACCGACGCGATCGTGAAGGTCGGTGTCGTGACCATCTGCGGAACGGACCTGCACATCCTCAAGGGCGATGTGCCCGAGGTGCGCCCCGGCACGGTGCTCGGGCACGAAGCCGTCGGCGAGATCGTCGAGGTCGGCAGCGACGTACGCACCGTCCGGCCCGGAGACCGGGTGCTGATGTCCTGCATCACCTCCTGCGGCCGTTGCCGTTTCTGCCGTGACGGCAGCTACGGCCAGTGCCGGGGCGGCGGAGGCTGGATCCTCGGCCATCTGATCGACGGCACCCAGGCCGAGTACGTCCGCGTGCCCTTCGCCGACCTGTCCGTTCACCCGCTGCCCGGACCCCTCCGCAGCGAGGACGCCGTACTGCTCGCGGACATCTTCCCGACCTCCTACGAGGTCGGTGTCCTGAACGGGTGTGTACGCCCCGGCGACAGCGTCACCATCGTCGGAGCAGGCCCCATCGGGCTCGCCGCGATAGCCACGGCCCGGCTGTTCTCGCCCGAGCGGATCATCGCCGTGGACCTGACCCCGGGCCGGCTGGAGGCGGCCCACCGGCTCGGCGCGGACGCCGTGGCGGACGTCCGTGAGGCTCCCGCCCAGCTGGTCGCCGACCTCACCGACGGGCTCGGCGCGGACGTGGTCATCGAGGCGGTCGGTGTCCCGGAGAGCTTCGAGCTGTGCACGCGCATGGTGCGTCCCGGCGGACACGTGGCCAACGTGGGTGTGCACGGCAGGCCGGCCACGCTGCACCTCGAAGACCTGTGGATCAAGAACGTGACGATCACGACCGGGTTGGTGGACACCTACTCCACCCCCATGCTGCTGCGGATGGCCGCCGCCGGGCGCCTCCCCACCGGGCATCTGGTCACCCACGCCTTCCAGCTGGACCAGATGGAGGAGGCGTACGAGGTCTTCTCCAGGGCCGGCGAGACCGGCGCACTCAAGGTGGTGCTCGGTGGGGAGCAGCACGCAGAAGTAGCCGTGCCCGCGGCCTGACGAGAAGGGAGCGAGAGATCATGGCCGACCGGACGAAGCAGGCCCAGGCACTGGAGACTCCCGTCTCCGAACTCACCGGCGGCGCGGTGGACCTGCCACCGGGAACCGGACGGGCCGGGCCCGCACCGAGTTGACCCACCTGCGGCCCGGAGAGTGCCGGGCCCCGCCGGCGATGCACAGGGGGGCGGCTCGCGGTACCCACGGCCTCCGGTCCAGTGATCGTGCCTGCCAACCACAGTGTGGTGGACGGTGCGATCGTCTTTTGGACCGCGCGCGGCGCCGACCCACGGAACGTGCCCACCCCACGCCGTGGACCGGAGGCTCCCGCAGCCTGAGGGTGCGCATCGATCCGTTCACCGTGACCGGGCGCCGGATCACCGTGTGAGGTGTCGTCCTGCCGCACGGAGACGGAGTCAGCCGTCCTCCGGCGCCTCGCCCCACGCGACGAGGAGGATCCCCGTGATCAGGTCAGGACGGATACGTACCGCATGGTCCATGCCCGGTTCGACTGCCCAGGGTTCCAACAGCGCCCGAATGCGCACCAGTTCGCCGGGGTCTGTCACCAGCCGGGCATAGCCCGTGACCACCACACTCCAGCCAAGACGTGTGTCCGGGTCGATGGCGTCGGCCTCGTAGGCGACGACGACGCCGTTCTCGTTGGCCGCCTGGGCCTGGGAGGTGAGTGCCGATCCCTCGTGGGTGCGGATGACGATGTCGCCGCCGTCGAGGACGTGGTTGACCGGACGGGCCGTGGGCAGGGCCTGCCGGGTGAAGACGATCCTGCCCATGGACACGGTGCCGAGCAGCCGCAGCGCCTCGGTGCGATCGAGGTCGATGCGCCGGTGTGCCGGGCGGTCATGACGGTTCACGGCCGGCTTCTTCGCGGGTGTGTCGCACTCCTGCCTGCCGGTACCGGCGACTGGTCGGCTCCGGTGGAGTGAGACTGCAGGGCGGCCCGTCCTGCCTCCAGACGGGCCACCGGGACCCGGAACGGCGAGCAGGAGACGTAGTCCAGCCCGGCTGTGTGGAAGAAGTGGATGGACTCGGGATCGCCGCCGTGTTCTCCGCAGACTCCGGTCTGCAGGTCCGGGCGGGCGGCACGGCCCTCCTCGACGGCGATCCGGACCAGCCGGCCCACTCCCTCGCGATCGAGCGTCTCGAACGGCGACGCGGTGAACACGCCTTTGTCGAGATAGGCCGAGAAGAACGCGGCCTCCACGTCGTCGCGGGAGAAGCCCCAAGTGGTCTGGGTGAGGTCGTTGGTGCCGAAGGAGAAGAACTCGGCCTCCTCGGCGATCCGCCCCGCCGTGAGCGCGGCCCGGGGTAGCTCGATCATGGTGCCGACGGGGCAGTGGACGGGGATGCGGGTCTCCTCGGCGACCTCGGCCAGTACCCGCCTCACGTCCTCGCGGGTGAGCCGGAGTTCCTCCACAGCGCCGACGAGCGGCACCATGATCTCCGCCCGTGGGGATCCGCCGGCGCGGGTGCGCTCGACCACCGCCTCGGCGATCGCCCGCACCTGCGTCGTCACCAGTCCCGGTACCACCAGACCGAGCCGCACGCCGCGCAGGCCGAGCATCGGGTTCTCCTCGTGCATCCGGTTCACGGCGTCGAGCAGCTCCACGTCGTGCGCGTCCGGCTGTCCGCCACCGGCCTTGGTGGCGGCGATGCGGACGGCGAGGTCGGTGCGGTCGGGCAGGAACTCGTGCAGCGGCGGATCCAGGAGCCGGATGGTGACCGGCAGGCCGTCCATCGTTTCCAGGAGGGCCGTGAAGTCCCGCCGCTGGAGCGGGAGAAGAGCCGCCAGGGCACGGTCGCGCTCGGCATCCGTGCAGGCCAGGATCATCTGTTCGACCAACGTGCGCCGCTCGCCGAGGAACATGTGCTCGGTGCGGCACAGTCCGATGCCCTGCGCGCCGAACCGCAGGGCGCGGGCCGCGTCTTCGGGGGTGTCGGCGTTGGCCCGCACCTCCAACCGCCGCACCGAGTCGGCGTGGTCCAGGGCGCGGGCGACCGCGGCCACGGTGCTGTCCTGCTGCTCGCCGGTCTCCAGATAGCGCATCGTCGCGGAGGCGACCAGCGGAACCGCACCCGCGTACACATCACCGGTCGAGCCGTCGACCGAGATGACAGTGCCCTCCTCGACGACGGTGCCGGTCCGGGTGGTGAAGCGGCGCGCCTCGGTGGCGACGGTGATGTCCTGCGCACCACACACACAGACCTTGCCCATCCCACGGGCGACCACCGCTGCATGGCTGGTCTTGCCGCCCCGCCCGGTCAGTACCGCCTGCGCGGCGACCATGCCGGGCAGGTCGTCGGGGGTGGTCTCCTCGCGGACGAGCACAACCTGTTCTCCGGCCGCGGTCCTGCGCACGGCCTCCGCGGAGTCGAATACGGCCGCGCCCACCGCGGCACCCGGCGAGGCAGGTACGCCATGGGCAAGCGTGTCACCGGTCGCGCCGGTGTCGAAGCGGGGGAACATCAGCCGCGCCAGTCCGTCGCCGCTGACCCGGGCCAGGGCCTCGTCGGCCGTGATCAACCCCTCCTCGGCCAGTTCGGCGGCGATGGCGAAAGTGGCCTCGGCGGTGCGCTTGCCCACCCGGGTCTGCAGCATCCACAGGCTGCCGCGCTCGATGGTGAACTCTATGTCGCACAGGTCCCGGTAGTGGCGTTCCAAGGTCTGGGCGTGATCACGCAGTTGCCGGTACGAACGCGGGTCCAGCCGTTCCAACTCGGCGAGTACCACGGCGTCCCGCACGCCCGACACGACGTCCTCGCCCTGTGCGATCGGCAGGTAGTCGCCGTACAGGCCGGGACGACCGTTCGCCGGATCGCGGGTGAAGGCGACACCGCTGCCGGAGTCCGGGCCGAGGTTGCCGAACACCATGCGCTGTACGGTGACCGCCGTGCCCAGGTCGTCCGGGATGTGCTCGCGCCGCCGGTAGAGGCGGGCGCGTGACCCGTTCCAGGACCGGAACACGGCAAGGACTGCCTGCTGCAGCTGCTGGGCGGGAGACTGCGGGAACTCGCGTCCCGTCTCGTCCCGGATCAGGTGCTTGTACGTCTCCACGAGGCAGGCGAGGTCGCTCGCGTCGAGACCGAGGTCGTCGGGGGCCTCGCGGGCCTCCTTCAGCAGGGTCATGGCCTCGTCGAACAGGGCCGGATCGACCCGCATCACCGTGCTGCCGTACATCTGGACGAGCCGGCGGTAGGAGTCCCAGGCGAAGCGCTCGTTGCCGGACACCTTGGCCAGGCCGAGCACGGAGGCGTCGTTCAGGCCGATGTCGAGGACGGTCTCCATCATGCCGGGCATGGAGAACCGCGCCCCGGACCGGACGGACACCAGCAATGGGTCGTCCGCCTGCCCGAGCAGCCGCCCGGTGGCCGTCTCCAGTGCCGAAAGGTGCCGGGAGAGCTCCGCCGACATGCCCTCCGGCTCTTCGCCGCCGGCGAGGAAGGCGCGGCAGGCCTCAGTGGTGACGATGAAGCCCGGCGGCACCGGCAGACCCAGCCGGGCCATCTCGGCCAGATTCGCACCTTTGCCGCCGAGCAGGCCGGCCAGGTCGCGGCCGCCGTCCTGGAAGTCGTAGACGTAGCGGACCATGACGCCTCTCCTCGGCTCTGCGGTCTCCTACGTCTCCAGGGTCGGACGGGACAGAGCCGCCGAGGCAGGTGCTCTCAGACCCCTGGGGTGGGCCGATCGGCCCACCCCAGGCAGGCCTGCTCGGCAAGCCCCGCTGCTGACACGGAAGCCGCCGGGGTCATCCTCGACATCCCGGGCTCGTCCGTCGGGCAGCACCGCGGTGCCGCCCGGCCGTCGCTCCGGAGAGCAAGCCGGCGACACCACGACACGCCACCGGCAAGAACGCGAGCGACGAGGGCCACGCAGGCCACTACTCACCGGCCCCGGTGAGCCGGCAGTCCACGCCCACCACGCCCTCGACGCCCCGCACGAGACGTACGGCGAGAGGAATCCGGCCGGCGTCCGGCACTCGTCCGGTCAGCGTGGCGACGCCCTCGGTGACCATGATGTGCACGGGCTCGACCGGATCCGGGAAGAGGATGTCGACCACGTCGCGCCGGATGTCGTCGGCGAGGTCCTTGTCCGGGCGCAGGAACACCTTGAGCAGGTCGCCGCGGCTGACAACGCCTTCGAGCAGCCCCTCTGCGTTCACCACGGGGAGCCGCTTGACGTTGCGCAGGGCCATGATGCGGGCCGCTTCGGCGAGCGTGGCGTCGGCGTGGACCGTGACGGCCGGGGCGCTCATCAGCTCCTCGGCCCGGACCCCGCCGGCCTTGGCCATGTCGGACAGCCGACGCAGCTGGGTGAAGCGGTCCGGATCGCTGTCCCGGAACTCCTCCTTGGGCAGCAGATCGGCCTCGGACACGACCCCGATCACCCGGCCGTCGCCCTCCAGCACGGGAAGAGCACTGACCTTCCACTGATCCATGCGCTCGACGATCTCCTTGAACAGAGCCTCGCGGCCCACGGCGACGACGGCATGCGTCATCACGTCACTCACTCGGTGCGGGCTGCTGCGCATGCTGTCCTCCTCGCGGGGCCGGGCGGTCATGCCAGGCCGCCGCTGCCGTAGGGGGCGTAGAGGTCGAGCAGCCGGACGCGGGAGGCATGCAGCCGCTGGGCCACCACGCGTCCGATCCAGACCGCGATCGCCCGCCCGAACTCGGGATCGGCGGCGCACATGTCCCGGACCGCCTCGGCGTCGAACTCCCACGCCCGCACCGGGCTCGTCGTCTGCGCGCCCAAGTGCCAGACGTACGGCGGGAAGTGCCAGGACCAGCCGACCAGTTCGCCGTGACCGAGCGAATCGATGACGGCGGGACGACGGCCGGGCACACGCAGGTCGAGCGCGACGGTCCCGGTCCGCACGATCCAGAAGCGGTCCGCGCGCCGGCCCTCCTCGAACAGGTGGGTACCGGCCTCGAAGGAGACCTCGCGGGCGAGGCACATCAGCCGCTCGCGGTGCTCGGGCTCCAGAGCCGTGGTCAAGGTGGTGGCGGAGGTCATCGCACCGGCTCCCTTCATGCTCCCTGCTTCCAGGGTGGGCGAGTCCGTGCCCGTCCGCCACGGGCCGCTCGGATCCGACGAGGGCCTTTCGGCCCATGGGGCCCGGTATCCGACGACCCGCAGGCCGGACGCACCGCGTCGGGGCGAGCGACACGGTGGGCGTCCCGACCGGCATCGCGATCGTCGCCGTCGGCGACGCGCCCCGGCAGGACCAAGGTGTCGGCAGAGCGGCGCTGTCCCGCCTGCGCGAGGGCGCACTGGACCGTCCGGTCCCAAACCGGCGACATACGCGAGGAGCCGAGACGATGACCACCGCGACTCTGGGGCCCGCGGCCCGGCCACTCGGCGGGCAGCAGCCCGCGCCGGTCTCGTTCCCCGGGGGTGCGGGCACGGCCACCGGCAGCAAGTTGTTCCGCGCTCCGCAGAGCATGTACTCGACCACTGAACGAAGACGCAGCAGGACCCAGCGGCCCGCGCGGGGTCAGGAGCCGTCCTTTGCTCCTGTCGCCGTCTTCGAGTAGGCGTCGTGCCAGGCGGCCTTTGCGCCGGAGTCGCCGATCCGGTAGACGTCCACGACCGCCCCCGTTGCGACGGCGAGCGAGAGCACGCCCACGACGATGCGTACGGGGAGGGCGGACCAGCCCCGGCCGCCGCGCTGCCCGGGCTCCGAAGGAGCGCGCCGCCCCGCCCACCAGACGACCGCTGCGAGCGCGAACAGGCCCAGGGCCCAGGGCAGCAGCCCGTCGCCCAGCTCGGTGTGCCGGCGTACCAGCGCGTCGTCGTCCACGTGCCGTTCGAGCCACTCGCCGGCGTGGGTGGTCAACGGCACACTGAGCAGAGCGATCAGCGCAAGGAGCGGCAGCAGCGGACCCAACCGCCGGGCGGCGCGCGGCCACAGCGCGGCTGTGACCAGGGCCAACGCGGTCAGGGGTATCAACACGACGACCACATGCACCAGCAGGACGTGGGCAGGCAGACCGTTGACCAGATTCATCGATGCGCTCCTGAGGGGTGGGGCCCGTCACCCTGGCACAGCGACCTCTCAGTTACCTCTCAGGCACGTATCCAAGGGGCGGCAGGTCGCACCCGGCCCTGCAACTCGCGGTGCGCTCCGGGCGGCCCACCCGGGCCGATCGCCCCGACGGATCTCACTGGGCCAGTGAGAAGTAGCTCTCCTCCTCCTGTGTGAAGTGCAGGCGCAGGACGGTGTGCAGTCCGTACAGGCAAGAGCGCAGGTCGTCGAGCTGGCCGGGGGAGAGGCCACCCTCGGCGCGGGCCAGCCGCAGGTGGGTGGCGATGCGGCGGGAGAGGCGTTCGATCTCGCTGTGGGCCCGGCTCATGGTGACCGTTGCCTCCGGGCCGCCGAGAGCCGGGGCGAGGGCTGGGTAGAGCTCGTGCTCCTCGGCGTACTCATGGGGCAGCAGCCGTTCGGTGAGCAGCCGGTCCGCCTCCTCGACCGCCGCCAGAGCCTGCGGCCCGGCACGGTCGGAGAGGTGATCGGCGGCACCGCGCACCGCTTCGAGCACGTCCTGAAGGTCGTCGTGCTCCGACGCGAAGCGGTGGATGAGTGCCTCGGCAGCGGGTGTCAGCGCAGGTCGCGTGGCCTGGCCGACGCGCAGGGCCCGCAGGGCGTTGAGGATGACGGCGACGTCGATGGCCTCCTGGAGCAGGGCACCGGCGGCGGGCGGCAGCAGGCCGAACGCGGCAGCGGCCATCGCGGCCAGGGACATCGCCATGCCGCCCAGAGCACTCTGCACGGCGATCCGCCGCGCTCGTACGGCGATGAAAACGGCGTCGGCGAGCCGGTCCACACGGTCGGTGGTCAGCACGATGTCGGCCGCCTCCGAGGAGGCGGTGGAGCCGCGGGCACCCATCGCCACACCGACGTCCGCGGCGGCCAGGGCTGGGGCGTCGTTCACGCCGTCGCCCACCATGACGGTGATCGCGCGCTCCCGTTCGGCCCGTACGACGGCGACCTTGCCGGCCGGGTCGAGCCCGGCACGGACGTCGTCCAGGCCGAGGACGGCGCCCACCTCACGGGCCGGCTCCGCCCGGTCGCCCGTGAGCATCAGCAGCCGCTCGATGCCCGCTGCCCGCAGGTGGCGCAGGGTGCGGGGGGCGTCGTGGCGCAGGGGATCCCGCAGGAGCACGGCACCCGCCGGACACCCGTCGACGGCCAGCCAGGCCACGGCAGCACCGTCGAGGAGCGCCCGGTTGTCCGCCGCTCTCGCCCAGGACGGCCGGGCGCCGGACGCGTCGATGCGGCCGACGGACACCCGGTGTCCGTCCACGATGCCCGCAGCACCCCGGCCGGGCTTCTCGTCGACATCGGACGGGACCGACAGGACCAGCTTGCGGTCGTGCGCGGTGTCGACGATCGCCTGGGCCAGGACGTGGGGCGAGTACTGGTCCAGCGACGCGGCCAGCCTCAGCACGTCCGCGGGTTGCCACCCCGGTGCTGCAACCACGTCCAGGACGTGGGGGCGACCGCGGGTGAGCGTGCCGGTCTTGTCGAGCAGCAGGGTGCGGGCCCGGCCCAGATTCTCCAGGGCTCCACCGTCACGCATGACGACTCCCAGGCGTGAGGCGCGGGAGATCCCGGAGACGATGGCCACCGGTGCGGCCAGCAGCAGCGGACAGGGGGTGGCGACCACCAGCACCGCGACCGCCCGTACCGCCGAACCACTGAGCAGCCAGGCCAGCCCCGCCACCGCCAGGGCGAGCGGAAGGAACCAGGCCGCGTAGCGGTCGGCCAGGCGCACCACGGGTGCGGACTCGGCCCCGGCCTGTCTGGCCAGTCGCACGATTCCTGCGTACGTACTGTCCTGCTCGGTCGCCGTGGCCCGCAGCTCGAAGGCGCCGCCGGCGTTGACCACCCCGCTGCGGACGGTGTCGCCCGCCGCCCGTTCGACGGTCAGGGCCTCGCCGGTGAGTACGGACTCGTCGAGGTTGGCCGGGGCGCCCTCCACCCGCCCGTCCACCGGGACGACCTCGCCCGGACCCACGACGAGCAGGTCACCTGCGGCGACTGCGGCCGGCGCAACGGTGGCGACTCCGTCGGCGGTCCGGCGACGCGCTGAGCGGGGCGCACGCTCCAGCAACGCCCGCAGATCGTGCGAAGCCCGCCGCTGGGCTGCCGCCTCCAGCGTGCGGCCGGTCGCGAGCATCAGTGCGATCAGCGCACCGGCCAGGTACTCGTGGACGGCAAGCGTGCCACCGAGAGCGAGAACCGCGATCAGGTCGACGCCCGTACGGCCGTGGCGGAGAGCGGCTACTACCCAGCCCACCGCCGGTGGCACCGCGGACAGGATGCCCAGGGCCCACAGAAGGTCGGCGAGACCCTTGTCACCGGCGAGCCAGGCGGCACCCCCTGCGGTCAGGGCCACCACCGTGATGACGAGGAGGGCCGGCTCCAGTCGTGGCGAGGGGACCACCCCGATCAGAGAGCGCAGCCGTATGGCGAAGGCGGAGCGGTTCATGGCCACCTCTGTCCCTTCGGCGTCGTCGCCCGCGGTCCGGTCCCCGTCCATGAGACCTCGGCGGCCCGGGCCCATGGCAGGGGACGAACGGCTCTCCCTCCTAGGGCCGTATGGACGCTGTTCGCGCCCGTGCGCGTCTGCCGTCGCCCCGAGGCGGATGGGGGCTCAACGGCCCCTCGCGTTGGCCTCACCGGCCCATGACGTGGTGCGCGGCCCGGGCGAGCGTGTGGAACAGAGGCTTCGAGAGCCGCAGGCACCGAGCCAATACGCCCGGGGCCTCGAGGAGGTGAGTCACCGTGATGATCTGGTACGACCACGGTGTCGGCGGATGGGGCTGGTTCACCATGTCCGTCGGCATGATCTTCTTCTGGGCCCTGATCGTCACTCTCGGCGTCGTCCTGTACCGCGCCTTGGCGATGCCGGGAGGGAGCAGGGACCGCGCCGACACCCAATCGCTCGGGCCCACCCCCGAGCAGCTCCTTGCCGAACGCTTCGCCCGAGGCGAGATGGACGAGGACGAGTACCACCGTCGGTTGACCGTCCTGCGGGAAACCGCTCGGGAGGCTCCTCGGCTCGGCCGGCGCTGAGCGGGAGGAGACAGCCGTGGACGAGAGGCTTTCCGTGGGCGCCCTGATGGGCGAGGCGCCGTACTCGATCAGCGAGGACGAGACCCTCCTGCTGGCCTGGGAGGTCATGGAACGATCCGGGCAGCGGCACCTGCCGGTGGTGCGCCGGGACGGCTGCTGCGCCGGTGTGCTGGACCGTGCCGAGCTCGCCGTCGCGTGCGCGGACCCCGCGGCGACACTGTCCCGCAGAAAGGTGCGCGACCTCGTGCGCGGGCGCCGCACGGTCACGGTGCATCCGGAGGAGTCGACGCTCCACGCGGCAGCCGTGATGGCGGAGGAGGACATGGACGCGCTGCCGGTCACCGACACGCACGGACGACTGACCGGCCTGCTCACGGCCCGGGACTACGTGGCCTCGGCCGCAGGTCTGCAAGGTCGCGCCAGGCGGGTCGGCCAGGGCCCGGCACGGGCCACCCTGCCCGGGCTGCCGCCTCGCCGCGAGGCGGGGGAGCACGGGATCGTGCTTCCGTAGAGGGGACGAGTGGCCCGGTCCCTGGACTACGCCAGGCCGTGGCACGGAGCGGTTGGGCTCAGGTGTGAGCCGCGTATCCAGGAAGGAAGGCTGACGTCATGGTCTGGGCATCGTGGACCACCCCCGGGGTCTTCAGCGGCCGGGGCGGCGCATGTACCGACGAGGCGGGGGTCGTGACCGGCGACCTGACCGTCCACACCACCTGGGACGGCAACGAAGCCGACGTGACCGTCCAGTACACCGGCACCTCCGAATGGTTCACTCTCACGGGAAGCCCTGCGCCCTGTCATTCGGAGCGGGAGAGCCGGAATCTGCATCAGGCGGTGGTGGCGGCCGTCAGAGCAGGTGGCGGAGTCACCATTGAACAAGGTCACGTCAGGGAGACAGCCTGATACGGCGGCGACGGACCTGGCTCGGTCACCGGGCAGCCGACGTGTTGCCGAGCACGGGTGCCGGCTCCGGATCGTTGGCATTGAAGGTGCGGCGATAAGCGGCGGGTGAGACCCCGAAAGCCGTTCTCATGTGCGCGCGCAGGGAGTTGGCCGTGCCGAAGCCGGCCCGGTGCGCGACGAGGTCGATCGGCAGGTCGGTGGTTTCCAGCAGTTGTCTGGCCAGTTCCAGGCGTTGTGCGGTGAGCCATTGCACCGGAGTCATGCCGACCTCGTCGCGGAACCGGCGCGTGAAGGTGCGCAGGCTCATCCGGGCGTGTTCGGCGAGCTGGCCGAGAGTCAGCGGTTCGTCGAGGTGTTCCAGGGCCCAGGCGCGGGTGGTGGTCGTACTGGCGGTGGTGGGTTCGGGCACCGGGCGGTCGATGTACTGAGCTTGTCCGCCGTCCCGCCAGGGAGGTACGACACACATGCGGGCGGCCCGGTTGGCAGCCGCTGCGCCGTGGTCGCGGCGGATCATGTGCAGGCACAGGTCGACTCCGGCGGCGACTCCGGCGGAGGTGAGAACGTCGCCGTCGTCGACGAAGAGGACGTCCTCGTCGACTTTGACGTTCGGGAAGGCGCGGCGGAACTCGGGGGCCAGGTTCCAGTGGGTCGTGGCCGGCCGGCCGTCGAGCAGCCCGGCTGCGGCGAGCACGTAGGACCCGGTGCAGATGGACACGAGCCGGGTGCCGGGGCGGATGCCGGCGATGGCGGCGGTGACGTCGGGGGGCAGGGGGCCGCCCCGGCCCAGTTCGGGCATCGCGTGGGTGGGCGGCAGGATCACGGTGTCCGCGGCGGCCAGGGCCTCGGGTCCGGCGGCGGGCTGCACGGTGAAGCCTGCGTCGCTGAGCACGGGGGCGCCGTCGGCGGTGCAGACGGTGACGTCGTAGAGCGGGCGGCCCTCGGCGTCCTCCACGCTGCCGAACACACGGGAGGGGATGCCGAGCTCGAAGGGCGGGACGCCGGGCAGGGCCAGGACGGCGATCCGGTGCCGCCGGGGCGTCTCCTTCGCCGGCTTCCGCTCGTTCTCCATGATCGGGCCCTGCATCTCGCTCATGGCCAAATCCTGTCACATAGTGGCCAGGCGGCCAACACCATGGCGGGCCGGGGTGCCGGATCGTGGACTGCGTCGCGCCGGGGACGTCCCGGCGACGAGCTGATCGAGACGAAAGAGCGAGGCGGACGGCATGCGTGCGGTGGTCGTGGAGCAGTGGGGCGGAGCCGAGAACCTGGTCGAGCGCGAGGTCGAGCGCCCCGAGCCGGGACTGGGTGAGGTTCTGGTCCGGGTGCACGCGGCCGGGGTGAACCCGGTGGACTGGAAGACCCGTGCCAGCGGAGCCCTGATCGAGTGGGGTGCCGTGCCGGTGGTGGGCTGGGACGTGTCCGGCACGGTGGAGGCCGTCGGCCCCGGCGTGGGGGTGTTCCAGGTCGGTGACGAGGTCTTCGGGATGCCGCTGTTCCCGCGCCAGGCGGGCGGCTACGCCGAGTACGTGGTGGCGCCGGCCCGGCATCTCGCCCCGAAGCCGGCGGGCCTGTCCCACGTGGAGGCGGCGGCGCTGCCGCTCGCCGCGCTGACTGCCTGGCAGGCCCTCGTCGACGCGGCCCACGTGCGTCCCGGCGAGCGGGTGCTGGTGCACGCCGCGGCGGGCGGGGTGGGCCACCTCGCGGTGCAGATCGCCAAGGCCCGGGGCGCGTACGTGATCGGCACGGCCAGCGCCGCGAAGCACGACCTGGTGCGACAGTTGGGCGCGGACGAGGTGGTCGACTACCGGTCGGTCCGGTTCGAGGACGTCGTGGACGACATCGACGTAGTGCTGGACGGGCTCGGCGGCGAGACGGCCGAGCGCTCCCTGAAGGTGCTCAGGCCCGGCGGCCGGCTGATCACCCTGCCCGGCCCGGACGACGTGCCCGCCGTCCATGACGGGGTGCGGGCGACGTGGGTCCTGGTCGAGCCGGACCACCTGGGCCTGCGCGAGATCGCCGCTCTGGTGGAGCGGGGCGCGCTGAGGCCGGTGGTCGAGACGGTCCTGCCGCTGGAGGAGGCCGCGAAGGCCCACGAGATCGGCGAGCTGGGCCGTACGACCGGCAAGATCGTCCTTACGGTGGCCTGATCCGGTCGGACCCGTCCGGTCCGGCGGGGGGCGTGGGCGCGCGGGACACAAGCGACCGCGCTCCCACGACACTGCGCTTCCCCGGCCCCGCCGCCGCGTCCCACGGCAGTTTGTGACAACGGCTGTCTGGGCAATGCACCGGCCGCCCTCTACCCTCTGTGCCCGACCTCGGCCTCTTCCCCCAAGGAGGGCGTACGAAGATGAGACGTGGAACGGACGGCACGGGCTTACGGCGTTCGGCGGCCGGTCTGGTCGCTCTGATACTCGCCGTCGCGGCCCTGGTGACCGGCAGCGGCCCTGCACAGGCGGCCCCGGCCGGCCGGGCCTCGGCCGCGACGGTGGACCTGTCGCGCTGGATGGGCGACATGCACGACTATCTCGACAACCAGCCGCTCAACCGGATCGCGATGCCCGGCAGCCACGACTCCGGCAGCTGGAGCATCCCCGCCGACCCCGCCCTGTGCACCAGCGGCTGGTCCTACAACGTCGCCAAGCTCGACGCGCGGCTGGCCGCCAGCATCTCGCGGGCCCAGAGCGACAGCCTCACCGGCCAGCTCGACGAGGGCGCCCGCTACCTCGACCTGCGGCTGTGCTTCGAGGGCGGACAGTGGAGGACCTTCCACGGCGCTCCGATGGGAGGACCGTTCTTCGACGATGCCTCGGGCGAGGCGGCCTCCCTCAAGCGTTGGATCGACGAGCACCCTTCGGAAGTCGTCGTCATCAGTGTGTCGGCCGCCGTTCCTGCGGGCACCGGCGCCGCGGAGCCCGTGTCCAGGCTGCGGGACCTGTTCGGTTCCCGTGCCGCCCTGCGGACCGAGCTGTCCCCGACCTCCACCTACGGTGACTTCATGAAGGCCAGGAAGAACGTCGTGCTCGTCGACTCCTCCGCGGGGGTCGACCAGCCCTGGGCCTGGCACGCGGACAGCGTCTCCGACCGCGGCAGCTACCCGGCGGGAGACCCGTCCTGGTGGGAGATCCTCAAGGCCTTCTTCAACGGAAGCCCGCCGCAGCAGATCTACGACCAGACGCTGTCCCTCAACCGGGCGGCCCTCGCCCGCGACCCCGGGACGGACGCCGGCCGGTTCTTCGTGCTGTCGAGCATCGTCCAGCCGGATCTGCAGATACCCCAGCTGTTCCTGATCCGGTTGCTCTCGCCGTTCTTTCCGGCGTCCGTCCGGGACAACTACCTCATGTACCTCGCCAGTGGTCTGAACCCCCAGCTGGTCACCAAGCTGAGGACGGACTGGCGGGCGCCCGAACTGGCCCGCAACATGAACATCGTGTCGATCGACGACCTGGGCCACCGGCCGCAGGGCGACCTCCAGCGCGCCGTCATCGACATCAACACGCTTCCGGGCCGGACTGCTGCCATGCCCACCGGATAGTCCGTGCTCTCCTGCCCTGGCATTCTCAGCGGCTTCCTGGCCGGTTACCGGCTCGGGGGCGGCTTTGCCGACATCGCCCGGAAGGCCGAAGGCCGGAGCCCGAGTGGCGGTACGGCGGCTGCTTTCGGACAGTAGGAACCATGAACCGTCACCGACGCCCACGCCGTCGGGCCCCGTGGATCGCGGGCGGTGCCGCCGTGCTCGTCCTCGGCGGATTCGGCGCCTGGGCGTTGGTGACGCAGGACCATGGCACGCACCGCCCACCGCCGACGGGCATGACCCAGCCCACGCCGACACGTACGGCGACGCAGACGCCGACTCACACGCCTACGGCTACGCCTACGCCTACGCCCACGGCGACTCCCCGGCCCCGGCAGTCGGCGACGCCGCCCAGCCAGCCCCCGCCGACGCCGGGCACAACGACAGCCGCCCCGCCGCCCCCGCCGAAGCCGGAGGCGACACGGAGGCAGCCATCGGCCCCCAGGCCCTCGGTGACGACGGCACCGAAGTCCACACCGGCGTCACCACCGTCATCGCCGCCGCCCCCGTCAGTACAGCCATCACCTCCCTCACGGCCATCGTCCTCGGCACCGCCGTCCCCCTCGGCGTCCTCGTCGCCTCCGTCACGGCTGACATCGACGTCGACACGGTGGTACACGAGTCCGGTGGCAACCGCTGCTGCTCAGCGCATGGCTGCCGCCCATGTGGTCGGCGACCCCGCCTGCTCACTGTCGGCCGTAGGCCAGCCAGATCCGGCGTTGCTCCCAGCAGGCCTCACAGCGGTGGGCACAGGGCAGGCCGGCACCTACTGGTGCCTGATCTGGTAGCACCGGGGGCTGGGGCTGGGGGGTACCGCGCCGGCCATCGCGACGGGGGCTAGCAGGAGCGTCTGATCGCCACAGATGGGCCGACGGCCGTGTCCGCGAGGCGTCTCGTTCCCTGACAGCCGCTCAGCTCCTTGCGCGATCGCCCGCTGCCGAATGGGCGACGATAAATCAGATAATCATCATCCGAATCTGTTTCGGCATAACTCCCCTTCCTCACATGGAATTTGAAGCGCATTCAGCGGTGCGGGCGAGTGCCCCCCGATCCCTCATTCGGCCCCCTGAGGTCATTTTCCCGATATGTGCGATAGGGCGGCCATGGAGATAGTGAGTGCGTTGAGTCCGTGCCGACTGCCCCGGCCGACCCTTCTCAGACGGGAGAAGTTGCATGCGCAAGACCCGGTCCACCGCTGTCACCGCGGCCGCCGTGGCCCTGGCCGCGGGCGGCATCACCTACGCCTCGGCCTATTCCGGGCCGACAACCCATGCGCCGGCGGCCCACACGCCCGCGGCCCATGCGCCGGCCGCCCAGCAGCCGGATACCCCCACCGATTCTTTCCGCGGCACTGGCACTGGCGCGGGTACCGACACCGACACCGACACGGGTGCCAGCGGCGTTCCCGGCCCTGACACCGGTACTGCTGGCGCTCCCGGCGCCGTCGCCGGCGGTGGCACCGGCACCGGCTCCGGAAACGTCGGCGGCAACGGCGTCATCGGTGGCAACGGCGTCATCGGCGGCTCCGGCGTCATCGGCGGCTCTGGTGTCATTGGTGGTACCGGTGTCGTCGGCGGCACCAGCGCCGGAAAGGGCAATGAGGGTGTCGTCGGCGTCGGGGGAGTTGTCGGCAATGTGGGTAACTTCGGCCACAAGAACGAGGGCAACCGGGGTCACGAGGAGGAGGAAGAAGGCCGGATCCAGATCAACGAGCGGACGTACAGCAGCCACCCGGGTGACTGCATCACCGTGGTCCTCCTGAACGCCACGTCCTTGAACATCCGCAATGACAGCCGTCGTGCCATCGACGTGTTCGACGGACCCGTCTGCGACAGCGGTGCTCCCCTCGCCACGGTAGGCCCCCACGACGACGCCTTCGGCGTGACACCCACCGGTACCTTGGCCAGCTTCTGGGTGATCGACGAGCGTCGGCGCGACCGTGATCATGATCGGGACGACTGGTGAGCCGGCAGCGGGGACCGAACGAGGCTCAGAAAGCCTGCGGAGCGGAGTAGGTCCAACTCGGCGGCCGTTGCTCGAACGTGGTGCACCGTCCGCCGTGCCTGCTCGTCCCGGTCGCCGGCTGTGCGTTGCACGGATTCGTCCCCGGGATGCGAGGCGTCCGTATTCACCACGCCACAGCCCCAGCCGCGGCGCACGTACGCCTGGGTGTACGCCCCTCTCGCCGACCGCCTGTTCGGTCGAGGCAGAACTCGTTGCCCTCGATGTCCTGCATCAGGAGGCACGCGATTCTTGACGACCTTCCCCTCGGGAACGCGCTGGAAGAACAGTCGCGGGCCCACACCTGAGGGATCACTGCAGGCGAACCATGAACCCCGATCCTCAGGAGGCCGGGAGCGGTCGAAATCGTCCCAAGTGTCGAACCCCTTCGGCGGAGAGACGACGTACCCCAACACTTCGCACCAAAGACGAGCGACGCGGTCCTGACCACCACGTCGGGCGCGTCCCTTGAGTCCGCGTCACGGTCTACGGCTGGAGCACCAGGTCGCGCCGGTACCACGTGCCGTCCTTACCACCGAGGTCAATCGGTTCGGCCGGGCCAACCGGAACGAACCCGGCCTTGGCGAGCACCCTCTGGGACGCTGCGTTGCCGTGGGAGGTGGCCGCCCGCAGTGTGCGCAGCCCGTGCCGCGCCGCCGCCAGCCGGCACAGCTCCCGGACGGTCGCGGTCGCCACACCGCGGCCGGCGACATGCTGCGCGACCCTGTAGCCGAGGTCAGCAGTGCCGTCCTCGAAGTCGTACAGGTTGAACCGGCCCAGAACCGAGCCATCGTCGGCGACGAGTACGTAGAAGGCGCTGGTGCCGGCCTCTTGCTCAGCCAGCAAAGCGCTGTACCGGTCGGTGAACTGGTCGAAGAACTCGTCACCGCGGTCGGAGACCGAGGCGGCGAAGTAGGCGCGGTTCGCAAGCTCGAAGGCCAGGACCGCGGCGGCATCGCCGGCTTGCAGTCGCTTCAGCTCAGGCACCGCCCGACTGTACCCGGACGGCGCGCCGAGGCCACCTGAGTTTCCGCCACCGGCAGCCGGCCCCAAGAGCAGGACGCACAATGCTCCACGGCTGAAGTGCTAACCGGCTTCAGGTGCGTTGCCGGAGAGTCTGTACCCGGTGAAGTAGGTGACCGGGACGTATCCGATGCGCTGGTAGAGGGCATTGCTGGTGGTGTTGGCCGGGTTCGTGAACAGGACGACGTCCGACGCGCCGGCGGCCAGCGCGGCCCGGGTCACCTCGACCGTCACGGCACCCGCGTAGCCGCGACCCCGGAGGTGGGCCGGAGTGTAGACGGGGTCCACCCGGATCATGCCGCCGACCATCGAAGTCGAGCCTGCCATGGAGACGGGAGTGCCGTCCGGAGTCTCCCAGAACGTGAAGTGCTTGTCGGCGAAGCGTGACTTGGCCCAGGATTCGGTGTCCAGGGTGGGGGCTTCTCCGACGTCGGCGGCGAACTCGTTGCACCAGTGGATGAGTTGCTCATGGTCCTGCTCGCCCAGGACGCGACCCCGGCCGTCCGGGCGCGGCTCCGGCGGGGTGAGCGTGCCCAGTCGGTAGAGACGTCCCCGCCAGTCGCGTACCGGCGCCGTTCCGGTGTGCCGCGCCCATGCCTCGGCGAATGCCGTGGCGGTGTCGTGGTCCGCGGTGACGCCGGAGAAGGAGTGACCCAGGTCGGCCAGATGGGCGGCGAGGGCGTCGGCCCGCTCGGGGGAGAGGGCGGTGAGGGTCAGGCGCCGGGTCGCAAGGCGGTAGAAGATGGCGCGCACCTCGCCCGACTGCTCGAGGTGGCCGAAGACCGTGGCCTCGGCGCCGTATGCGTCCGCCCCACGCCTTTGCAGTCTTTCGATCACCGTCAGCGGCGTGTTGTGCAGGGCGGGGCGCGAACGCAGGAACTCTCCGGCTCGGGCGAGAAAGTCGTCGATGTCTTCGGTGAGGTGCCAGTCATCCGGGCGCATGCTTCATGATCCCTGATGCACTCGACTCGGGGAAGCGCGTTCCCGGGAATGAGCCGATCGCCAAGACGGCGGCCCCTGACCTACCGCCGCGGCGGGGCCCGGACGTCTGCCGGCACCAACCCCGCCGCCCGAGACACCGCCAGCACCTCCGAGCGCTGGTCAGGAGGAGACAGAAAATCGGTTGCCTGATGGCGACGGTGGTGGATGCAATGTCCGGCATGGTCACCCAGGTGCGCCCGCCGCGGCGAGATGAGACGACCGCGTGCCACCGGGCCCTGCCACCTTGCGATTTGGGCCAACTGCGTCCGAATCGCCACATGGGAGAAGCCCACGCATGAATACGCCACCCTCGCCACCTGGGGCGGAGCGGACTGACGGCTCACCTGTCCGGATCGGCGCTCTCGTTCCGCTCACCCGGCCTGGCTGGGTCGAGGCAGGCCGACACCTGCTCGCCGGACTCGAGCTGGCCGTGCACGAAGTCAACGACGCCGGCGGGATCGCCGGAAGGCCACTCGAGCTGGTGGTACGAGACACCGCGGCTGATCCGCAGAGGGCCGCTGCGGCCGTGGACGAACTGGCTGGCCTGGGCGTGGCTGCTTTGGCGGGGGAGTACCACAGCGTCGTCGCTCGTGCCGCTGCCGCCAGGGCCGACGCCCTCGGCCTGCCCTTCCTCTGCTCGTCAGCGGTTCTCGACGCGCTCACCGAACAGCCGACGGAATGGGTCGCGCGCCTCGCCCCGGCGCAGTCCCACGGCTGGCAGATCTATGCGGACTTCCTCCTCGGGGCGGGCCACAGCCGAATCGCCGTAGCAACCCAGCCGAGTGTCTACTGGGCATCCGGAACCCGCATTCTGCGGGACCACCTCACTCCACGCGGCGGCACCGTCATCGAACTCGACGTGCCCGCGCTCGACCCCACGACCTTGTGCGACGAACTCGTCGAGAATCGCGCAACAGCCCTCCTGCTGCTGGTCGGGCACCCGGAGCCGGCCATGCCGATCGTCAAGGCCGTCCGCCACGACGAGCGTCTTGCCGAGATCATGATCGGCGCTCCGGCCGGGCAACCGGAGTTCGCGGAATGGTCGACGTTGCTGGGCGCCGACGGCGCCGCGATCCCGTTCTTGCGCTACCTGCCCGAGCGCCTCAGCCCACTCGGTGTACGAGTCGAGACGGCCCTCCGTGAGCGGCTGGCCGAAGCGCCCTCCTTCGTCGCCCTCGAGGGCTACGACACGGTTGCCCTCCTCGCCGATGTGCTGCGTTCTCACGGGACGGACCGGGCGCGCACCGCCGAATCCTGGTCGCGCGTCGCATTCGAGGGCACCCGCGGGAAGATCCAGTTCTCCCGCACGCCAGGCATCAGCGTCTCGCAATGGGCTTGGCCGCCGGTCCAAGTCGTCGACCGAGATCCGGCGGAACCCGATCGCTTTCGAATCCTTCACACCGGCTGAGACGACGCGGCGGCCGGACTGGGAGCGTGTCCGTGCACTCGTCAGCCCCATGGGGCCCGTGCCGGCCAAGCCGAGTGCCCCCTGACGCGATGAGTTCCGGCCGGGCCACGAGTCTCTTGTGGTGACCGTCGTAGGACGGCGTACGGCGCTGCCCTGCACCAGACACCACGGAGGACACCATGACGACCACGCCGAGTGACCAGACCACCGCGCTGCCCGGACGCCCGCCCGTCGTCGACCTGGCCACCTGGCAGGCCGCCCGTGACGAGCTCCTGGTCCGCGAGAAGGCTTACACCCACGAGGGCGACGCCCTAGCCGCGGCCCGCCGCCGACTGCCGATGGTGGAGTTCGACGGAAGGGCCGAAGTCGTCGGACCCGACGGCCCGGTCCCGTTCCTGGACCTGTTCCAGGGCCGCGACGAGCTCGTGGTCTACAAGCACATGTGGTACGACGGTGCGCCGCCCCAGGGACAGTGCGAGGGCTGCACCACCACGGCCTGGCACCTGAAGGACGCCGTCTACCTCAACGCCCGCGGCGTCTCGTTCGCCGTCCTGACCACGGGCCAGTGGGACGAGGTCGCCTCCTACGTCGAGTTCATGGGCTACACCCAGCCCTGGTACTCGGTACGCGACGTGGAGGCACCGGTCGGCGGCGACATGGGATTCCTCACCTGCTTCCTGCGCGCCGGCGACCGCGTGTTCCTCACCTACTCCACGACGGGCCGTGGCAACGAGCGGGTCAACGGGTCCCTGGGCCTGCTCGACATGACGCCCTACGGCCGCGGCGAGGCGTGGGAGGACAACCCCGAGGGCCGGCCCGAAGGCGGCAGCCCGTGCTGGTCCTGGCGCTCGGACGCGGACGGGAACGCCACCTGGGGCCCCACCAGCCGCCCCGTACCGCAATGGACCCGCCCCGGCGCGACCCCCGTGGAGACCCTCGGCCGACACGGCCACCATCACTGACGCGCCTTCGCCCACGCCGTTGTTATAGGTGTCGGCGGCGTGCACGACTGGTCGGACGGCACCAGGATCAATGTCAGTGCAGCCGTGCAGCCGTGCAGCCGTGCAGCCGTGCCGTGCCTCCTACGGGTGTTCGCAGAGCTGCAGGAGGCCGCCGAGTGAGAAACACAGGGCGCCGATGAGGGTGCCCCAGTTGGCGATGCCGGCACTGACCAGACCTCCGGTGGCGGGGCGGGTGAAGGCGGCGACCGCCGAGATCATGAACAGGACGGACCCGAACTGGTTCACAGCGACGATCCACCAGCCGAGGCTGTGTGCACGGACGCAGAGCCGGCCGTGGCAGATCTCGACGAAGCCCAGGTGTCCGGAGACCAGGAAGAACACACATCCGACCAGGTCGGGCGCCCAGATCAGCCGGTTGACCTGCTGGACGCTCAGACCCCGCAGGAACGAGTCCAGCAGCGAGACGGCGAAGACGAGGGTGCCCACGAAGAGGACGAACGCGCTCAGCCAGTCCACCCGCATCGGCTCGTAGCTCCACCACCGCCATCGGTGGGTGATCAGTCGGCCTTCGCCACCGGCGACGTGGCGGGGCGAGTTGATCACCTGAAGCAGCGAGACGTAGCCGCCGGTGTTGAAGAACAAGCCGCCCACGAAGTAGATGGAGGCGCACGTGGTGGCGTCGCCCGAGCCGAACTGGGCAACGGCGGCGCCGGCGGCGAAGAGGGCTCCGCCGACGACGAAGGCGAGCGCCGCGATGGCATTGAGTCTGCGCAGCCGACCGATGGCAACGGCATCCGCACTGGTGGGCCGGCTGCCCGCCGCACCGGGCGGACGGACGGTGAGCGTTCCACGCCGACGCGCGCTGCGTGAGTCCCACACCGCGGTGCCGCCGCCGGGAGGATGCCAGGTAAGCCTGGTAGTGAACGGTCCCGCGCCCTCGGCGCGCTGCTGCGGCTGCCCCACGGGCCGAGCCTAGACCGGAGGCAGTGCCGGCAGGTGCGGGAAACGCCGTGCTGCCGGGGCGTGGAAGGCATGCGGGGCAGGTCGGATCGGGCTCGAGGATGGCCGCCGCGGTCAGGGCGCGTTCCTGCCCATGCGCGGGTGCGCACCCTCGAACCAGTTCACTCGAACCTGACTCGAAGCTGACGGTTCACCTGAAGCCGCACCTCCTCCGACCTCCGACGCCCTGACTCGTCGCTCCCCGGAAAAACGTGTGTGCGAACGGGATCTCGGCCGTGCCAGGATGGCGACAGGAAGCGAGGTCTCGTGGACGAGTTGAGGCGATTCCGTCTGGCGCTGACCGCGTGCGCGGCCGGCGGAGCGGAGGCGGATGCGGCTGCCGTGGCGGCACGGAAATTGGCCGACGGTGGAAGTGTGCGGACGATCGTACTCGTCGAGGGGACCAGTGATCAGGCCGCGCTCGAAGCGCTGGCCACCCGCTACGGCCGCGACCTCGACGCAGAGGGAGTCGCGGTGGTTTCGCTGGGCGGTGCGACGAACATCGGGCGTTTCCTCGACGTGTGTGGTCCTCCGGGGCTGGGCCTCCCACTGGCCGGTCTCTACGACATGGCCGAGGAGCGGCACTTCCGGCGTCATCTCGAACGGGTCGGCCTCGGATCCGAGCTCCCGCACGCCGAACTGGAGACAGCAGGGTTCCACGTGTGCGTCGCCGACCTGGAGGACGAGCTGATCCGTGCTGTCGGGGCCGATGACGTGCAGCAGGTGATCGAGGCCCAGGGCGAGATGCGCCCCTTCCGCACCTTCCAGAGCCAGCCGGCGCAGCGGGAACGGCCCGTGGAACACCAACTGCGGCGCTTCATGGGCACACACAGCGGCCGCAAGGCACTCTACGCGCAGGCGCTCGTCGCGCACTTGCACCTCGACTGCGTTCCCCGGCCGCTGGAGCGCCTCCTCACACACGTCTGAAAGAGCATGCCGATCAGGGTCAGGTGTGTTTGAGAACGGCGTTATCGCAGGCCCCGGCCGGAAGGTTGGTTCCAGACGGCGTCAGACCGGCTGACGATCCGGCGAAGTTCGCGAGCGTTTCCAGGTGACATGGCCTGCACCACGGTGTCGAGGAGAGCACGTGCCTCGAAGGGATCACCGCAGCAGTACCAGTGCACGTTCCCCCACTCGTATTCACGCCACAGCTGGCGCTCAGGGCGGTGGACGTAGTCCTTCCACAGGCGTATGGCCGCGCTGACCTCTCCTGGCTGCAGATAGTTGCGACTGCGTTCGAGGCGGAGGATCTCGGCGAGTGCACGCGAGGACAGGCCGTCGATGTCCGGCCTTGCTTCTTGCGTCTGGTGGCGGGGAATCCCGGCCCGGATGCGACCTGGCCGTCTACGCGGCATGGACCTTTCGGTTCGTCGTCATGCCGTACATCGTGCCACGATCTCGAACGGCGTCGATGGGGTTTATTCCGCCGGGCTGATCTCCTCGATCAGCCCGTGGATGCGCTTTTCGATCTCGTCACGGATCGGGCGGACGGCTTCGACGCCCTGTCCGGCCGGGTCGGGGAGCTCCCAGTCGAGGTAGCGCTTTCCGGGGAAGACGGGGCACGTGTCGCCGCAGCCCATCGTGATCACGACGTCGGACGCCTGAACGGCCTCGACCGTCAGCACCTTGGGCACTTCTGCCGAGATGTCGATGCCCGCCTCGGCCATGGCCTCGACGACGGCCGGGTTGACGGTGCCGGCGGGAACGGAACCGGCCGAGCGAACCTGCACACGGTCGCCGGCAAGGTGGGTCAGATAGGCGGCGGCCATCTGTGAGCGTCCGGCGTTGTGGACGCAGACGAACAGCACGGACGGACGTTCGGCGGGAGTGCTCATGGCGGATTTCTTTCTGGGAGCGGCAGTTCAGGGGTGGGCGGGCATGGCGAGTTCGGGTTCGACCGCGGTGGACGGGGGAGCGGTGCGCACCGGCTCCGTACGCCCGAACAGCGCGACGACCAGCCCCAGGCCGAGAGCAGCACCGGCAATCTGTGCGGCGAGGAATGGGCCGACCGAGGCGGGAGCGACGCCGGCGAACGTGTCGGTGAAGGCGCGGCCGATGGTGACGGCCGGGTTGGCGAACGAGGTGGAGGACGTGAACCAGTACGCCGCCCCGATGTAGGACGCGCCGGAATCATCCTGCTGATCTGCCTCGGTCGGTGAACCAGGCCACGAGGGTGAATAGGGGGTTGAAGGGCGCACCGGAGACAGGCGGCCTGTATCCCGGAGCCGACCACCACCGCGACCAGGGCGGCCGAACCGACAGCCTCAGCGAGGGCCCGCCGTGCCAGCGAGGCACTCACGCGTTGGCCTCCGCCGCCCGTGTGGCAGTCAGGAACGCGGAGAGCCGCTCGAACGTGGCCGGCAGTGCCCAGTAATAGACCCACGTGCCGCGACGCTCGCAGTCGATCAGGCCCGCCTGCCGAAGCAGCTTGAGGTGGTGGGAGATCGTCGGCTGGGACAGGTCGAAGGCCGGGGTCAGGTCGCACACGCAGACCTCACCGCCCGCCCGCGAGGCGATCATGGACAGCAGTCGCAGGCGAACCGGGTCTCCCAGGGCCTTGAACGTCTTCGCCAGCTCGGCCGCCTGGTCCTCATCGAGGGGCGCGGTCAGCAGCCCCGGGCAGCAGGCGGCGGACTCGTCGTCCTGCCCGAGCACCACAAGCTCTTGTTTCGACATGCTTCTATGTTGACGTTTTTCGATCCAGCGCACAAGCTTGCATTGAAATACATCAATGCAAGCGGATGGGAGTCATGCCATGTCCCGTGCTCAGCTCGCCCTGCGTGTCAGCGACCTGGAAGCGTCGATCACCTTCTACTCGAAGCTCTTCGGAGCCGAACCGGCCAAGCGGCGCAAGGGCTACGCCAACTTCGCCATCGCCGAGCCCCCGCTCAAGCTCGTACTCATCGAGGGTGAGCCCGGAGAGGAGACCCGCCTCGACCACCTCGGTGTGGAGGTGGATTCCACAGAGAAGGTGAACGCCGCCGCCACCAGGCTCACGGACGCCGGTCTGGCCACCTTCGAGGAGAACGACACGTCCTGCTGCTACGCCCTCCAGGACAAGGTCTGGGTGCACGGCCCGGGCCAGGAGCCGTGGGAGATCTATGTGGTGAAGGCCGATGCGAACACCCTTGGCAGGAGCAGCGCCCCCAACACCGTCGGCGACGACTGCTGCACCAGCCGGACCGACGAGGCCGACCCGGCCGCGACCGGTTGCAGTTGCGGCTAGTCCGACCGGGCGAGACGCGGCGTTCGGCCACGGTCGACGAGGACGCCCTGCGGTCGATTCTGCATCCGCCTCACCAGCTGGTGAATCCCCAGGTCATCGGCTGGCGTCGCCGACGCTCACGGCAGCGTTCCGGCATCACTTCTCGGCCCGCTGGGTGATCGCCGCCTCGGTACGGTCGCCCAGGAACTCGTACCAACGGCGTTCGAGGCAGACGTAGCGCACATCCGCTTCGACGAGGCTGAGGAAACCAGACACGGTCTCGGTGAGACGCTGCTGCAACCCCGGGTC
Source organism: Streptomyces sp. NPDC044064 (assembly GCF_056434245.1). Taxonomy (NCBI): domain Bacteria; kingdom Bacillati; phylum Actinomycetota; class Actinomycetes; order Kitasatosporales; family Streptomycetaceae; genus Streptomyces; species Streptomyces sp. NPDC044064. Next base: position 37,742 of record NZ_JBWKFN010000008.1, on the reverse strand, counting down.
GGACAGCGTTCCGTCCTCGGCGAAGGCCTGGTAGCTGTTGGCCACGCTGAACATGTCCGGGTAGACGCGGGTGCCCAGATGCTCCAGGGGAATCCGCAGGGCCCACAACCCGCGGTTGCCCCCGACCAGCGACGGCGAGGCCGAGACGAGCAGGGCGTGCTTGGTCTTGAACGGCTGCGGCCGGACGCGCGATACCCAGTCGATCGCGTTCTTCAGCACTCCCGGCACGGAGGCGTTGTACTCCGGCGAGGAGATGACGAAGGCGTCGCTCTGCTCAAGCCGGTCGCGTAGGGCGAGTGCACCTTGCGGCAGCCCTTCGTCGGCCTCGATGTCACCGTCGTACAAGGGCATGTCGAAGTCGTGCATGCTGGCGAGGTCGACGGCGGCACCGGTGTCGGAGATGAGCCGGGCCACGAGGGCGGCAAGGCGGGCGTTGGCCGAATCGTTCCGCAGCGCCGCGCCGAAGATGAGGAATCGCAGCGGGCCGGGAAGCGTGTCCGCGGGCATGGGTCCGTCCTTCCGTCGCTGGCAAGCGCCTCCAGGAGGGCGCCCCACCGACCAGTGTGGTTCCCCCGGGGACGCCACGCGACAGGGCTGAGAACCGACAGGCCCGAGCCGGTCAGGACGACGGCCGGGGCCCGCGCCACCGCCTTCCGGGCAGGACCATTCACAGGGGCGCTACCGGTACTGCAGTCGCTACGATCAGCCCATGACGGCACATGAGGCAGATGCCACGTAGACCCCCGCGCGAGCTGAGGACCACCGTGCCCGACAAGCAGGGCGACGGTGCGATGAGCACGCTGCTCATCGGCGCGTGCCCTGGGCCATCAGTGTGTGCTGCCGTGCACACGTACCTCTTCGTCGACGGCCTCGACCTGGTGGCGCGGAGCGACAGCAGGATGGCGGGCCTCGGCCCGGGGCTGCTGCTCCACCCGGGCGGACCGCTCTGTCCAACGGACATGCCGCGCATGGTGGATGTCGCGGCCGAGGAGCAGCCCGACCCAGGGCCGGGCAGGCTGACCATCCGGGTCCGACTCCAGGGCGGGACAGTGATCTGGTCCAACCTGATGTACCCGGGCCTCGACGGCAGAGTCATCGACGAGGTCCGCTTCCGCCTGGAGCAGTACCTGGGCGAGGTCGAGCGAGCATACGCGGCGTTGAAGGACCATCCCTGATCGTCCTTCCACGACCGGCCAACGAATCCCATGTGCAAAAAGAAGCGGCCTCTTCGCCTCTCCGGGGCGCGACGCCGCAGTTCCGGTGGCAGGATCAGGGGGTGTCCGTCATTACCAAGCTGCAGATCAAGCCCGGTCAGAGTGTTGTGGTCCTTGGCAAGCCCAACGACCTCCACCTGGAGATCGAAGCCGAGGGCGACCCGGGTTCGGCCGATGCGGTACTCGCCTTCGTGACCAACGCCGGTGACCTTCTCGGGGCGGATGTACAGGCGGCGCTTGCCGCCGCGCAGCGGGATGCCCTCGCCTGGGTGGCCTACCCGAAGGGCGGAAAGCTCGGAACAGATCTGAACCGCGACACTCTGGCCGCCGCGCTTTCGGAGCGGGGCGTGCGGCCCGTACGGCAGATCGCCATCGACGACACCTGGTCGGCGCTCCGGTTCCGACCCGGCGACTGATCGCGTTCCAGGGCCTGGCCAATGGGGCCGCAGGAGGCGCCGTCTCCGGCTGCCTACGCTGTGACGCTATGGAGAACAAGCTCACCCACGAGGGCAGTGCCTTCATCAATTTTCGGAACTACTCGTTCCAGGATCCGTGGTCGCATGGCTTCAGGTGGGTCGATGTCAAGCGTCTGACGTTCTCTGGAGAGTCCGTCGGTGACAGGGAACTGCTCACGGCACTCATCGGGCATGAACAGTTCCGGGACGACTACGCAGGCGGTGGGGTGCTGCCGGAGGGAACCAGGCACGGCCCGTATTGGCTGAGGATGGTGACTCCTGACGTCTACGAACGCGTCAGCGGGGAGAAGAGCGCGCACATCCTCCGGCAGTGGGCGAACCAGTTCGGGGGCGTGCCCGCCGAGCTGGAGGCGGATCTGCAGCAGGAGGTTTTCGACCGCTTGTCCGCAGCCGATCACATCTACTACCTGAGCGGGCTGGGGGAGGATGCCTTCCATGACTGGGGCGGTGTGCACGACTGCTTCCACGAGTTCGTGCTCATCGACCGTTCGGCCGGGCAGATCTCAGTCCTCGTCGCGGCTGACGACTGAGCCGATCGTCGGAGCCATCCGGAGACGGTCGCCTTCGCCGGCCACTACGCATTCGACGTGCCGGCTGCCTGCCTGCCCCAGGGCAACCTCCGCCTCACCGCCGTCGACGGAGAGGCCGGCGTCGGCTGACGGATCCGGCAGTCACTGAGCCTTTTCCAACCTCACGTTGAGGTGTGGTGGAGGACGAGGACAGCCTTCACGATCTTGGTGATCCGGTTGGTGCTGCAGCGGATCTTGGCGTGGGTGGTGTTGTGGCGCCGCTTCCATGGCTTGAGGCGGATCCCCCGGAACGGGACTCGGACGGACCGGTCGGCGCCCTGGTACCCCTTGTCTGCCCAGCATTTCAATCCAGCGGCAGCAAGCGCGTCGATGATCCCGTGGTTGCGGGGCGGCGGTCAGATCGTGGGTCGAGCCGGGCAGCGCCGCAGGCGCCCAGATCAGACGCCCGAAGGGATCAGCAAGAACCGTCTACCAGGAGCTTCGTTGCGTCTACGCACTGCTGCGGGCCCTCAACTCCCGTCGTCTGCAGCCAGGTCGGAAGTTGATCTCAGTGGCTTGGGCGCTGCGGGGCACTGGCCACCCCTGTCTCCCGACCGCTGAGCGAGGCGTCCAGGGTCTCCTGGGCCGTGCGCATCGCCTCGGCGTACTTCGGCTCGGACATTCGCTGCCAGGCCACGTCCGGTGCGATGTGCTCGACCCGGCTCATCACCCACCAAATGTTGCCGAACGGGTCCCGCACCCTGCCGCCACGATCCCCCCACGCACTGTCAGCAGCCTCGGTGACCACTTGTGCCCCGTGCGCAACAGCAGCGGCCATGGCGGCGTCCGCGTCCGGGACATAGACCCGCAACAGCGAGGGCATCACCGGCCAGTCGGGCCGTCGGTCGAAGGCCAGCACGACCGTGTCGCCGACTCGGATCTCGCCGTGGCCGATGGTGCCATCCTCGACCGGCACCCGTGCAATCTCTTCGCCGTCGAACGCGCCGGTGATGAAGTCGAGCAGTGCGCCGGTGTCGTCGGTGACCACCCACGGTGCAACGCTGGTGTAGCCCTCAGGTGCAGTCTGACCCATCGGTGTCGTCCCCTCCTGTTGTTCCTCGTGATGTGACGACACTACGGATCAACTAGATGATCAATTCCAGGGGTTCAGTGGTCATAGGCGGTGAGTGCTCGCATGGTCGGCTGACCAGTGCGGTCGTTGTGCCAGATCGCCGTGGTGAGCGCGAGGATGCGTTGCAAGACTCGGACGGCAACACCGTTGGGGGTGCGGCCTCGGTGCCGTTCGAGGTCGAGCTGGCCCTTGAAGGTCTCGTTGACCGACTCGATGACCTGTCGCAGTGGCTTGAACAGCTGTGATCCGGCTCGCTGTGGCTCGCCCTTGCGGGCCGGCCGTAGGAGGCGGATGTCCAAGTCGGCGAGTCGCTGTTCGAACTGTCGCCCGAAGTAGTGCTTGTCTCCGATCAGTGTCTGTCCTGGGTGTTCGGTGGTGAGACGGGGTTCAACGGCGAGCAGGTCGAGCAGGGTCTCGCGCTCGTCTGCCTTGGCCCCGGTGAGCGCGAACGCGACCGGCAGGCCGTGAAGGGTGCAGACCAGGTGCAGCCGCAGTCCCCAGAAGTAGCGCGAGTGGCTGGCGCAGTACCCGTACTGGGCCCATCCGGCCAGGTCGGAGCGTTTGACGGTCTCTCGGGAGCGTCCGCATTCGACGGGCGTGGAGTCCGCCACCCACACGTCGTCGCTCCACACAGTGGTATCGCGGGCCAGTATCCGGGTGACCCGGCGGATCAGCTCGGCCGCCTTGCGTAGACGCTTGTTGTAGCCGGGCTGCTGGGGCAGATATGGAAAGAGGTGGCGCAGGTGGGCGCCGGCATGACGCAGCCAGCGGGCCTCGGAGGTGAACCCGAGCATCGCCTGCATCATCGCCAGCGTTACCAGCTCGGCGTCGCTGAGCCGCGGAGCGATACCCACGGCCGGACGCTGCGGGGCGAAATGCGGCGAGTCCTTCAGCAGGTCGTCGGTCTTCACATAGAGTGCGGTCGCGAGGGTGTCCAGGTCGTTCGTCACAGACTGACCTTGGGCGCTCTCGCATCGTGCGCGCAGTCACTGCGAGATCTTCGCTCAGCTGGGCGCCACGGGCTGTTCGAGAAGCTCCTGCGGTCCGTCGAATCCGCAGCGCCGGTACAACGGCGCACTGCGCTCGGAGGGCCACACGATCAATGTATCCAGGCCGTGAGCGCGCGCATAGCCGCTCGCCTCGTCGAGCAGGGCCCTGCCCAGACCGCGATTGCGCTGTTCGGGGACGACGTAGAAGTTGGTCACGTAGCCGAGGGTGTCGGAGCCCGGGTAGGGACTCGGGACCTTCTCCACGAGGCACACGAAGACGTGCCCACAGGGCCGGCCGCCCACTTCCGCAACCCAGACACGCCACGGCCCGGCCATCCGGGAACGCAGCCACCGCGTGCACTCGGCGGTGAACTCCTCTTCTTCCTGCGGAACTTCATCTCCGCCGTCCTCCACCTTGAACCGCCAGCGCATGGCTGCCAGCGCGGGCACGTCATCAGAGCCGGCCTGACGGATAACTACGCCACTCATGGCCACACTCTCGCAGGCCGATCCGCCGGAACGAAACTGCCTATGGCCGTTCAGCGACCCCTTGGAATTGATCATCTAGGACAGCCTTGTTCCTAGATGAACCCGGGATCAGCACGACCCTCGTCAGCCCCTGGTCGTAGCTGTCCTCCTCTCGAGCCCCCGCCGAGGATGAAAAAGGCTCACCACTCGCTTCGCGCATTGTCGAGTTCGACCCACGCGAGGGACGCCCGAAGCGTCGTCGACATAGAGTTGGCCGATGGACATGTCCTCCCGAGAGATCCGCATGCCCCTCGACGAGGTCATCGCAGTTCTGCAGGACCTGAACGAGTTCGTTGTCTCCCTCGACCGACTCGGATCCCGCCAGGCATCCGGAACAGCCGACGAGTACGCCGTGGGCAAATTCATCGCCGACTGGGATGTCGCTCGGCGACTGGCCAACGCCCGACGCGTCATCAGCGTCGCACTGGATGAGCAACTGAGCGAGGAGGAGAACGCCGAGATCGATGCCCTGTGCGACCAGGGTCGCTTCTACGGCGCGGACACCTCCATGAGCCGCTCCATCGACCGGTCAAGCTGAGTGAGTAGGCGCAGCGGACGCCGAGGCGGCGGTGGCTGTACTCGCCCGCCTCACCGCCCCGCTCCCGCCCCGACGCGGGACCGCGGCGCGGACCCGAGCGACAGACCGGGACCGACGCTCTCCGAGGTTCGGCTCGTGCTGCCGGAGCCCGACTGAGCAATCGGGCAGCGGGTGTTGGTGTGGTGCCAGCCGACCCGATCACGGTCCTGGCAAGATAGCCGTATGGAACGTGTGCTTGGAATCGGTGGTTACTTCCTGCGGGCCTCCGACCCGGCGACCCTGAACGCGTGGTATCGCGATTGTCTGGGCCTGGACGCCGATGAGAACGGCCTGTGGCACCAGGGAACCGGACCGACTGTGTTCGCGACGTTCGAATCCGAGACCGACTACTTCGGGACCCGCGACCAGCAGACCATGCTCAACTTCCGGGTCCGTGACCTGGATGCGATGCTCGCGCAACTGCGTGCCAAGGGTGCGGACGTGGCCGAAGAGACGCAGGACATGGACGGTGTCGGCCGGTTCGGCTGGGTCACCGATCCTGAAGGCAATCGGATCGAGCTGTGGCAGCCGGCCTGACCGCGTCTTCGGGCAGTGGGCCAGCCCGCAGAACGAAGAGGCCCTGAACGTCGGCAGGAGTGCCGCGCTCGGGGCTGTCGGCGTCAGGCAGGGGAGCCGCTGACGTACGTCCAGGCTGCCGCACTGATCGCCAAACCCTATGAGAGTGGCTGACCGCCAAGGCCCGTCCGGCCGACTGCGCGAGGCGAGAACGTCATCGGACCTATCCACCCCTGGCGGATGAGAGCGATCTGTGACGGCAGCGGTGACACAGGGTCGAGAGCCCTTCCACGGGACCAGTTCTCGAACAGTCCCTCGGTCGTCTCGACCGCGGACACCACCATGGTCACCTTCAGCTCCCCCTCACTCCAGGTGTTCCACAGAGCCCAGCCCTCAGGCCGAGGCTCGACACCGATTCGCGCGCATACCTCCTCGTACCCTTCCTCCACGCCGGCCGGCATGCACCCAGGCTTCAGCACCGAGGCTCCCACGAGTCGCAGCAGAGGCCGGTCCTCCTCCAGGCAGCCGTCGCCATCGAAGTGGTAGTGACGCAGAGCCCGAGCAAGTGCATTTACGCTGCGCTGGAGCGCTGTCGCGCCTTCCGGATCTTCCTGGTACGAAAGCCAGCCTTCCCTCGATGCTTCCAACTCGACGCGGTTGGCGAGGCGCTCGAACTCCCGGAGGTAGTCCAGGTCGCTGAGCATGGGTGAGGTCATGGCCCGAAGTCTCACACCAGGCCAGTCGGCAGCGACACAGATTATCGATCCTGGCGACGAACCACGCGCAGCGCAGGCTTGCAGTCGCGAGGCGGCCACCCCTGCCTCGATCACGTCCGTGTCTGCCACGGCCGCACAGCCGACGGTGCCGCTTCCCGACACGCCTTGGAAAAAAGTTACGGGCCGCTGTCGATCCGGCCACGTCCCGTTCGACGTCATGGTGTGGGGCGCTTCGCCACACGATGACGCGACAGGACCTGACGAAGGAAACACGTGGATCAACTGCTGAGAGTCATGAACTTCAACGTCTCGAGTGACGGAATCGGTGCCGGTGAGCACCAGAGTCTGGAGCGGCCGTTTGGTTACGACCATCCCGAGGCGCTGTTCGCCTGGGCCGGTGCCACCGCGAGCTGGCCCATGCGCACCGATCCCGGGGGGAGCCGGGGCCTCGACGACTACTTCACGCGGGACTTCGCACGCAACATCGGCGCCGAGATCATGGGCCGCAACAAGTTCGGCCCTCAGCGCGGGCCCTGGCCGGACCATGACTGGCGCGGCTGGTGGGGTGACGAGCCTCCCTTCCGGACGCCGGTGTTCGTCATGACTCACCACCAGCGTCCTACGTTCACGCTCTCCGACACCACCTTCCACTTCGTCGACGGCGACCCGGCCACGATCCTCGAACGGGCGCGGGAGGCGGCGCAGGGCAAGGACGTCCGACTCGGTGGCGGGGTGACCACCATCCGGCAGTTCCTTGAAGCCGACCTGGTCGACACCATGCATGTGGCGGTCTCGCCGGTGACGCTCGGGTCCGGACTACGACTCTGGGAGTCACCTCATGAGCTGCTCGACCGGTTCCACCTGGAGATCGTGCCCAGCCCGAGCGGCGTGACGCACCACCTCTTCTGGCGAAGGTGACGCGAGGGTCCACTCGATACCCGCGGGCCCGAACTCATCAAAGGCAAGCACCCGGTCGGGGAAGGGGTCCAGCACCTGCTCGATGCGGTCGAGTTGGCACCGCTTCTTATAACCTCGGCCCTTATGAGTTGGCTCCCTGACGACTTCGTCCACCCCGTGTCCGTGCCCGTCCCCAACACCGCGCTTCACCTGCGGCCGATCAGGGAGGCGGACACCGCGCTCGACTACCCCGCTGTGATGGGCTCCCGAGAGCGGTTGTGGGAGATCTTCGGCCCGGCCTGGGCTTGGCCCAAGGAGACGATGACCTATGAAGAGGACCGCCTCGACTTGCTGCGGCACGAGAAGGAGATAGCCGCACACCAGTCGTTCAACTACGCGCTGCTGGACGAGGAGGAGACGGCGATCCTCGGCTGCGTCTACATCGATCCGCCCGAGCGCATCGGCTCCGACGGAGAGGTCTCCTGGTGGGTGGTGGACGACCTCGTCGGTGGCGAGGTGGAGCGCGCGCTCGACGCGCTGGTGCCGCAGTGGATCGCCGCCGACTGGCCCTTCCAGCAGCCCCGTTGTCTGGGCCGCGACATTTCCTGGCAGGACTGGCTGGCGCTGCCGCGCGCCTCGTGACACGTTCGTGGCAGTGCTTGGATCGTGCCTTTCGATGATCGCCTGATCGTTGTGCGGGTGGACAACGCTGCGGGCCGACAACCACTGCACGACCCTGAACCCGTTGGGGGCGGTGGGCCATTACCTGGGGGGTAATCGCGCGGTCCGGGTGGGGCGCGGCATGGTGGGGTCATCGGGTTTCGGGCCGGCGCACTCCGGCCCGATACCCGTACCAACTGCCTTGACCGGCATACCACTTCAACCGAACGGGAGTCCCGCCATGTCGATCTACGCTGCTGCTGTCACCCGCTACTTCGAGGCATGGAACGCTGCTGATGCCGACACTCTCGCCAAGGCGGTTGCGGTGGCGTGGTCCGAGGAGGGCACGTACACCGATCCGCTGGCCGACGTGCGCGGTCATGAGGAGATCGCCGCGTTGATCCGGGGGGCGCAGGAGCAGTTCCCGGGCTTCGAGTTCAGGCCGGCCGGTGACGTGGACGGCAACCATCACATCGCCCGCTTCGGCTGGGAGCTGGTGTCCACCGCCGACGGGTCCGCGCCGGTCGCCGGCTCGGACGTGGTGACCCTGGCCGAGGACGGCCGGATCACCTCCGTCCTCGGCTTCCTCGACCGGCTCCCTCAGGCGTGAGCCCTCGCCAGAGGGACGATCGATGGCCGCCTGACTGATCTACACGGCAGGCGTGACGGCGATCGTGCACAGTCGCTTGGTGGCCCGGGTCAGGGCGACGTACAGGTCGCGCTCGCCGCCAGGGCGAGCGGCGGTGATCTCATCAGGGTCGACCACGACGGCGGCGTCGAACTCCAGGCCGCGCGCCTGAGAAGCCGGCACCAGTCGGGCATGCTGTTCGATCCCCGCATCCGTGAGCTGCTCCGTCCTGTCATCGGCGCAGATCACCCCGACCAAGTCGCCCGGGTACGCGGCGCCCTGTTCCCGCAGCTCCCGTACGAGGGCGGCGGTCAGCGACTCCGGCAACGCGGTGAGGGTTCGAGGCACCTCGCCGCGCCGGATCGATCGGATCGGCGGCCGGCCCGGGGCGATCCGGGCGAGCAAGTCTCCTGTGGCTGCGAGGATCTCCTGGGTGGTCCGGTAGCTGACGGTCAGGGTTCGAAGGTCGAAGCGCCGCCCGAGGTCCGGGCCGAGGGCCTCCTTCCAGTCCCGGGCCACCGTCGCCGGTCCTGCCTGGGCGAAATCTCCGACCAAGGTCATCGACCTGCCAGGGCAACGGCGTTCGATCATCCGCCACTGCATGACGGTGAGCTCTTGCGCCTCGTCGACGACGACGTGTCCGAAGGCGTGCTCGGGCGGGCCGTCGACCAGGCTCGCCGCCTCGTCGAGAAGCGGTACATCAGCGTCCGTCCAGGGCGCATCGGGCGTTCGCCACAGCAGGGCCCGCTGGTCGTCGGTGAACTGCCCCAGGTACGCGGCCAGCAGGTCGGCATCCGTCAGCAGGGCGCGGACCACGTCGCCGGGCGTGAGCCGCGGCCACAGGTCCTCGACGGCCTGATCGAGCAGGGCATCGTCCAGGAGGTCGGCGCGCACGGCTTCGGCGTCGAACTCGTCGGCACCAGTGGCGGGCGTGTCGTCGACACCGAGGCGGCGCAGGTCCGCTGCCGCGGCCCGGTCAAGGTCGAGGCCGGTCAGTTGCGCCACCTCAGTGTCGATACGCTCGAGCGCCTCGGCGCCACTGCGGGCAAGCTCACGGACGAGGGCGTCGACCAGCAGTTCCTTGAACAGCCGACGCGCCCGGTTGTGGGCGAGACCACTGGTCTGTGCCGACTCCCGCGCTTGTGTGACATCACTGTCCCGCAGATGAATCCATTCCTGCCCCACCCGGAGGTCGAAGTCGCCGTCCGGGGCCTGCCGCGAGCGGACCACGGCGGCCAGCCCGTCGGCCAGTGCGGCACGACCCTTCAGGCGCGCCACCTCGAAGGCGTCCGCGGCGCCCGGCACGATGCCGGCCAGTTCCTCGCACGTCGCCAAGACGACGTCGCTCTCCCCGAGCGAGGGCAGGACCTGGCAGATGTAGTCGAGGAACCGCGCGTTCGGCCCCAGTACGAGCACGCCGCGTTCAGATGCCTTGGGGAACGCGTACAGCACATACGCCGCGCGGTGCAGCGCCACCACCGTCTTTCCGGTGCCCGGACCACCCTGCACCACCGTCACCCCACGGTGCGGCGACCGGACGATCGCATCCTGCTCGGCCTGGAGCGTGGCAACCGCCGTACCCATCCGCCCCGTGCGCCTTTCCTGGAGCGCCGCTGTCAACGGGCCGTCGCCTACGACGTCCTGTCCGGTGGGTGCGGAGCCGTCAAGCAGCTCATCGCTCACCCCCACGACCGTGCGTCCCGCCAGGCGCAGATGGCGTCGCCGCCGCAGCCCCATGGGGTGAACCGGCGTCGCCTCATAGAAAGGCCGAGCGGCCTCGGCCCGCCAGTCGACCAGCAGTGGCAGCTCGTCCGAGTCCCTGTGCAGCCCCAGCCGCCCGATCCGCAGGACGGTGCCGTCCGCAAGGTCGATCCGGCCGAAGACCAACCCGTCCTCTGCTCCCTCCAGCCGACGAACTTCCCTCACCAGCCGCCCGGCCGTCACCTCCCGCTCGTACGTCTCGCCCGCACTGCCGGACGGCGACGCCAGCACGTGCGCCAGTTGCGCCCGCGCCCCCGCCAGCCGCTCGTCCAACAGCTCGCCTACGACGGACACGTGGACTCGCTCAAGCTCCACCTCACGCACGGCACCATCGTTGATCTGCGACAAGAAAAGGCCTCCCCGTTCAGCCCGCCACCAGTTCGAGGCGCCACTATGCAGATGAATTCCGGAAAAGTAAATCTTGACCAAACCGGGTGGAATGTGGCCTCTGATGCGACACCACGCCCGTCTGCGGCTCCTGCATGGAATTCCACTTGCTCGCGCCGCCCCGCCGACTGTGACGGGAGGAAACCCCGACCTTGCCGCACGCCACCCTGCCCGCCGCCGGGGAGAGCCCGGCTTGCACCACCCGCAGCGAATAGTGCGTCCGCCGCATTCAGTGGCCGGACCGAAGCCCCGGCTCAAATTCCGTGCAGGCGCCGCTGTGAGAGACGGCTAGGTGGAAAACGGTGTGCGTTGCGTTGCCGATGAGGTCACCATTGCCTGGTGTCTGAGCTGCTGTGGAATCACGTGAAGGACTTCTTCGACCTTGAGCGGGAGGGGTACCTTCCGGATGTGTGGGTCGCGGGGACTGTGGTTGAGGATTGGCAGGCGGTCCTTGACCTGATCGGGCCCGTCGCCCTGACGGTCGGCGGGCCCCCGGACGTCGGCCGGCTCCCTCACAACCGCTCAACCAGGCCGGCCCGCCACTCCGGGGACGGATCGGAGCCCAACTCGCTCCAGTACTCCCGGCCGGCCATGACCTTTCCGTCCCGCACCGTCCAGAATGACGCCACCCGATGCACGCCCATCGTTTCGTGCGGAACCTCCACCTCGGAGACCACCTGGTCGCCCTCCGCGACGACCCGCAGCACCCGGATCGACCATCCCTCCGGATACTCGGCGTTGATACGGACGTAGTGGGCCGGCCCTACGATCCGTTCGCCGCTGACCGGCCACTCCACCACCAGGTCCTCGGCCAGCAACTCACGCAACCCGGCCCAGTCCCGGGCCTGCATGCGCTCCCACAGTGCATGAACGACTTTCGAAGCATCCATGGCCGCATCCTGACAGCCCCCACTGACAAGCGCTCGTCCAAGGCCCAAGCCAGGATCCGCACTTTGCTCCCCGGCAGTCAGCGTCACTCGACCCTGGCGTCATACGCTCGCCAGGGGGCTGGAAGTCGACGTATGGGCACGTCTGCAGCCCTGGTTTTTCACGCAACTACGGATCGGTTTTTGAGTCTTTGGGCCCGGGCCGTGGGCGGACCTGGGGGTGGGGATGTTGTCAGTCGATGAGGACGCCTGGGTTGAGGATGCGCTGGGGGTCCAGGGCGTCCTTGGTGGCGCGCAGCGCGAGAGCGAAGGGTTCCGGGCGTTGGCGGTCGTAGGCGGGACGGTGGTCGCGGCCGGTGGCGTGGTGGTGCGTGATGGTTGCGTGATGGCGGTGGAGGACGTCGTTCGCGGCGGCTTTGATGTCGTCCCAGATCTCGAGTTCGTCGCCGGGTCGGCCGGCGACGGCGACGGTGAAGTAGGGGGCGGCGCCGTCGGGGTAGACGTGGGTGAGGCGGCAGTTGATGGTGGCGGGATGTCCGGTTGCTTTGAGGGCGGCGGCGCCGACCTGGGCGCGGACGGCGTCGATGAGGGCGGGGATCTTGTCCCAGGTGGCGGCGGTTTCGAAGGTTTCGATGACGGCGCCCATGCGGGCCAGGCCGTCGCGCAGGTAAGGCATGCGCAGGAACGCGGAGCGCCAGGCGGTCACGGCCGTGTCGGCCGGGGCGTCCCGGTTCGCCGCCGGTGTGACGGCGCGGCCGCCGTGGGCGCGGGCCAGGTCCAGGGCGTCGTTGAGGCGGTCGTCGACGCGGGCGGTGGCGGATTCGAAGCCGAGGATCAGGACGGAGGAGCCGTCGTGGGAGGCGCCGGAGAGCAGTGCCTCTCCGGGGTCGAGGAGGCGGCAGTTGGCTGGAGCGAGGTCGGACTGGGCGATGCCGCGTACCGCGTCGAGTGCCTGGTGGAAGTCGGTGAAGGTTACGGACGTCGAGGCTTTGTGCCGTGGGCGTTCCTGCAGGCGCATCCAGGCCTCGGTGATGACGCCGAGGGCGCCCTCGGAGCCGAGGAACAGCCGGTCGGGGGAGGGGCCTGCGCCGGAAGCGGGCAGACGCCAGGACGTTCCGGCCCCGGCGGGTGTGACGACGTGCAGGGACTGCACGAAGTCGTCGATGTGGGTGTGGCCGGTGGCGTAGTGGCCACCTGCGCGGGTGGCCAGCCAGCCGCCGAGGGTGGAGAACTCGAAACTCTGCGGGAAGTGGCGCAGGGTGAGGCCATGGGGCCGCAACTGGTCTTCCAGTACAGGGCCGAGCGCGCCGGCCTGGATGCGGGCTGAGCGGCTGACGGTGTCGATCTCAAGGACCCGGTCCATGGAAGTGAGGTCGAGTGAGAGGACGGCGCGGTGGGTGTCGCCGCGGTACTCCACGCCGCCGACGACCGAGGAGCCGCCGCCGAAGGGGATGACGGCCACGCCGTGGTCGCCGGCCCAGTCGAGCAGGTCGGCGACCTCCTGGCCGGCGGTCGGTCGGGCGACCAGGTCGGGAATCCGGCCGGGCCGGCCGCGCAGGGCCCGGATGACGTCGCGGTAGGCCTTTCCCATGGCGTGGGCGGCGCGCACCTCGGGATCGTCGGTGACCAGGTGCCCCAGTGCGGGCGGGGGTGTGGCGGCAGCACGGGTGATGGGCAGGTCGGTGACCTGGGGTATCGGCAGCGGGCGGGCGAGTGTGCCCGGCAGCAGGGCGCCCATGGCAATGCATTCGGCGTCGTCGGGGTGGGCGTCGGCGTAGCCCCAGCCCCACCAGGAGCGAGTGCGGGCGGTGCCGGGGCGGGACGGGGTAGCGGGCATGAGTGTGCTCCCAGCGAGGTCCAGGTAATTTACCCAACGGAAAATTACCCTAGGGTAATATCAAGGCCATGACAACGCTCCCCTCCAGGGCCGGCACCAAGGGCGTGCCCAGGGCCGCGCGCGAACGACAGGTCCTGGCCGCGGCCACCGATGAGTTCGGCCGCCACGGCTACGAGGCCACCACCGTTGCCGCCGTCGCCGCCCGAGTGGGCGTCACGAAGCCACTGCTGCACCACTACTTCGGCAGCAAGCAGGACCTCTACCTCGCTTGCCTGAACCCGGTGGGCGACCGGCTCCTGGACGCCATCCGCGCCGCCATGGCCGAGCAGGCCTCGGACGCTCCGCCCACCTCCCTGCGTGTGCTGCACGCCTTGTTCACCGCTCTGGACGGACAGCGCGAGGCATGGTTCGTCCTCTACGACGCCACACTGCCGCCCGACAGTGACGCCGCCCGACGCGCGGCGCACTACCGCAGCGCCATCGACGACCTCGCCGCAACCGGCACCGCCGACCTCCTGCAAGCGGCCGGATCCAGCGACTCGCTCGACGCCGACGCCCTCAAATACGCCTGGCGTGGCCTGTGCACCGCCCTGGTCCGCTGGTGGGTCAACCACCCCGACGAGTCACCGGAAGCCATGACGCAACGCTGTGCACGGCTCTTCGCGGCCGGCCGCACGATCCTCGCCGCCGGCGACGAGACCACGTGATCCGGACCGACACCCTGACCCCCGCTGTCCGAGCCCATGAACACCCACGCGTCACTCCACCCGCACGGAGCCGGCGGGCCCTGATCTCGGCGGTGCCGGAGCCGCGGAAGAAGACGAAGGGGGGAGACGCGGCTGGATGGCTCCCAGGCTCTGCACAGCCGTCGTCGACCGCCTCACCTTCGGCGGCAACATCATCGGGACTGCCACCGACTCCTACCGCCTGACCACCACCCGAGTCGCACCGGCCGGCAGTCGATCAGCCGAACCTTGACGGACCAGCATTCACTGAACGCGACCAAGAGACCCGAAGACTCGCACCACCCACTGATCCATCAGGGCGAAGCGGACCAGATCGCTGTTCGAGTTGGTCCGCCGGCGTGCGGATCCGGCCGATTTGGCTACGGACAGTCTCGGGCAGGTCCATGCCGGCGCTGCACGCCGCCACAGCGCTCGTGGAGCACTATGTCGGACACTTTGGATGCTGTCTCATCGCGGCGTCTCCGCTTCCGTCGTGCCGGGAATCGCTCCCTGGGCGCGCAGCTCGGCGATCTCGGTGGGGCCGAATCCCAGCTCGGCGAGGATCTCGTCGTTGTGCTCGCCCAGATCGGGTGCTCGCTTCGCGGGCACCTTCGGCACACCCCGTAGGTTGACCGGGCTGCTGACGGTTTCCGCCAACCCGCTGACCCCTTCCAGCGGCACCACGATGTCGTTCGCGCGCAGCTGCGGGTCCTGCGCGGCCTCCTCCGGCGTCTGAATGAGGCTGTAGGTGATCCGTTCCCTGCCCAGAGCGTCCTTCCAGTGGGCGAAGGGCTGCGAGCGGAACTCGGCGTCGAGCAGATCGCTCAGCGCGGCGGAGTTCTTGGCGAAGCCCTCGATGCTCGCGAAACGGGGATCCTCGAGCAGTTCGGGGTGCCCGATGGCCCGTGTCAGTCCCGGCCAGTGCGAGGGTGAGGCGACCAGCATGAACCACTCGTCGTCCGCGGTCCGGTAGGGGTTGATCAGCGGGTTCGCCGGCGCTTTCCGGTCATGCAGCTCGAACGGTGTGCCGTCGGCGAGCGCGCCGGCCACGAGTGTTCCTGTGGCCCAGACGCCCATGGCGAGCAGCGACGTCCCGACACTGGCCCCTTGCCCCGTCCGTTCACGGCGGTACAGGGCGGTCACGATCGCCGCGTAGATGGCGATCGCCGAGAGGTAGTCGCCGCTGCCCCACACCGGCACCGTCGGCGGGGCTCCCGCGTCCCGGGTGGAGGCCAGCAGCCCGCTGCGCGACCAGGTCGCGGTCAGGTCGAAACCGGGCTGCCCGGCATCGGGGCCGGCATCCCCGAAGCCGGTGATGTCGGCGTAGATGACCTGGGGATTCCAGCCCGCCACCTTGTCGTAGCCGAGGTGCAGCCTTTCCCGTGCGCCGTGCGGGAAATTGGTGATCACCACGTCGGCCCACTCGACGAGGCGCCTGAGGACCTCGGTGGCCGCCGGTGACTTCAAGTCGATCACCATGCCGCGCTTGTTGCGGTTCGCAAGGTGCCAGCTGTAATTGGCCTGCGCACGGGGACTTGGCGGCACGGAGCTCAACCGCCGCTGGGGGTCCCCCGCTCCCGGCGGCTCGATCTTGATGACGTCCGCTCCGAAGTCGGAGAGCACGCTGGCCGCGGCCGGTGCGGCGATGAAGCTCGACACGTCGAGCACCTTCAGGCCGGTGAAGACGGATTCGGTGGTCATCGCCGTCACCTCACGAACGCGCTCAGGCCGTCGGTGACGGCGCGTCCGACGATGAGGGTCTGGATCTCCCGCGTGCCCTCGTACGAGTAGATGGCCTCGGCGTCGGCGACGAAGCGGCCGATGTTGTAGTCGAGGAGGATGCCGTTGCCGGCCAGCAGTTCGCGCGCCCATCCCACGGTCTCGCGCATCCGCGCTGTGCAATGGGCCTTCGCCAGGGCGGACTGCTCGTCGCGGTACACCCCGGCGTCCTGCAACTGGGCCAGACGCGTCACCATCCCGCACGATGCCGTCGCGTTGCCGAGCATCCTCACCAGCAGGTCCTGCACGAGCTGGAAGCCCCCGATCGGGCGCCCGAACTGTTCCCGCTCCTTCGCGTACCGCAGGGCGATCTCGTAGGCGGCAAACATGATGCCCACCGCCTGCCACGCCACGCCGCTGCGTGTCTGGCGCAGGATCTTGGCTGTGTCCTTGAACGAGTTCGCGTTCTGCAGCCGATTGGCTTCCGGTACACGGCAGCCGTCGAGCACGATGTCGGCGTTCTGCACGATCCGCAGCGCCATCTTCCGCTCGATCTTCGTCGCGGTGAACCCGGGCGTGTCCTTCTCCACGACGAAGCCAAGTACATGACGGGTCTCGGCGTCGCGGGCCCAGATGACGACCAGGTCGGCGAACGTCGCGTTCCCGATCCACCGCTTCGCGCCGTCGAGGATCCATGCGTCGCCGTCGCGGCGCGCGGTCGTCTCCAGACCGCCGGCCACATCGGAGCCGCCGTGCGGCTCGGTCAACCCGAAGGCGCCGATCTTCTCGAAGCGACTCATCGCCGGCAGCCACCGCCGCTTCTGCTCCTCGGAGCCGCAGGTGAGGATGGTGCCCATGGCCAGGCCCGTGTGCACGCCGAAGAACGTCGCCACCGACGCGTCGGCATGCGCGAGCTCCAACGCCATGAAACCCGAGAAGAGGTTGCTCGGCCTGGATTCCTGCGAGTCCGGGTCGGCCCAGTTCAGGAGACCGAGCCGCCCGAAGCCCTCGACCAGCTGGAAAGGGAACTCGGCCCGGGCCCAGTAGTCGCCGACGATCGGGTCGGCCTGCGTGCGGAGGAACTCGCGGACGGACTCGATCTTCCCTCGCTCGCTGTCCGACAGCAGCTCCTCATAGGCGTAGAAGTCGGCGGGCATCAGCCCCTTGGCCAGGTAGGGACCGGACGGTGTCGGCAAGGCCCTTGTATCGCTCATAGCAATCTCCCTCAAGCGCTGTGCGACGAGTCCCGGAGATCCGCGCCCGTCGACGCTCTCGGCGCCCGGTTTCGGTTCCCGGGCGCGATTAAACGCGGATGCTGGAGCCGCCCCCCGGACCCGCACCGCCAAGGGGTGCTGTGTCGCCGCGGACCACCCGAGTGGCCCGTCGCCGCCGGCGCGGGAGAGGTGAGGCAGGACTGCGGGGACTGTCGGAACGCCATGTCGGTGGTGGCGGCACGCTCAAGGCCCGAGAGGCCGAGGAGAATCCCGGTCGGTTGGCTGAAGGCTGAGGGCCAAGGCCTGGTGAAGGTCATGGTGGCCTTCGCCGAGCGGGAGCGTAAGGAAGCCGGCTGGGTCCAGCGGTAGCTGTCCAAGGCCCTTGCTCGCACGGTGAGTCGGACCCGGATGCTCCGTTGGGTGAAGCGGGGCTTGATCGGGGCTGCGCGGAGTCGTATGGAGACGTCGCCTCCCCGGGCTGCGCGAGCGGCCAACGCAGAGGAGTCCCTCTCCCTGTACGTCGTTGACCGTACTCACTCAGCATCCGCTTGACCGTGCGACAGCGGGTCCGAGTAACTGGGACCCTGCGCGGATGTGAGGACGGTCCATGGACCCTCGTGACATGTACTCGGAAGGTCACCCCGGCTGGGGAGGCGTACACGACTTCGCCCACGGCATGGGGCCGGAAGAGCTGGGTGAGGCTCTCGCCTACCAGGCGGACCTGGATTTTCAGATGCGCCGCAACGATGCCATGTACGACCAGTTCACCGAGCCGGGTGAGGACGTCGAGGACTCGTACGACGACTGGCCTGAGAGGGCGCGGGCCGTGGCCGCCGCGCAAGCCGAGCGGTCCATGCGGGAGCGCGCGGAGAGGCTCCGGAGCGAGGCCGAGCAGCGGCGCCGACGCGAGTTTGCGCAGCATAGCCAGCGCCCCCAACCGGTCCAGCCTCCCCGACGGGGCGAGGTCCCGCGCGTTCGCCGGGCCCCCATCACCGCGCCAGTTCGGACAACCTCGATTCCCCGTGAGGAGGGGCTCACGTGGAGACACTGGGCCCCGCTGATTCTGATGGTCATCGGGCTTCCCGTCATCGTGCTGCTCGGCATCCTCCTCGATAGTTGATCACTGCCACCTCACTTCGCCCCGGAGTCGGCTCCGGGGCATGACTGGTGCTGTGCCCCTTCTGTATCCAGGCCGAGGCGAGTGGCCGAGTGCGGTTGAGCACCGCTCCGCGGGCCAACCCGTGCGGCTGGCGGGGCGGCCTTCCGCGGAAGCGAGGGAGGCCGCTCGCCTGAGCCGACAGCCCCGGTTCCACGTACTCTCGACATATGCGGTGATCAGCACAGAAAAGGATCCCCATGGACCTCCAGCTCAAGAACAAGGTCGCTGTCGTCACCGGGGCAAGCAAGGGCATCGGCCTCGCCATCGCCGACGCGTTCACCCGTGAAGGCGCGCACGTCGTCGCGGGCAGCCGGAGCGTCACCCCCGAGCTCGAAGAGCTCCATGAGAACCACGGCGTCACCGCAGTCCCGGTCGACCTGTCCACCCCGGACGGACCGGACACGCTGGTCAGGCTTGCGGCGGACGAGTACGGCAGGGTCGACATCCTGGTCAACAATCTGGGTACCGCGACGTCCCGTCCGGGCTTCCTGGACATCGACGACGCCGAGTGGCAACGGATCTTCAACGTAACCCTGTTCAGCGCGGTCCGGGCCAGCCGCGCGGCGCTTCCTCACCTGCTCGACGCGGGCGAGGGGGCCATCATCAACATCAGCTCCATCAACGCGCGCCTGCCATTCCCCATGGTCGTGGACTACTCCGCGGCCAAGGCCGCACTCACCAGCCTGACCAAGTCACTGTCCGAGGAGTTCGCACCGCGGGGCATCCGGGTCAACGCGATCGCCCCAGGACCGGTCCGCACGCCCTTCTGGACCGCTCCGGGCGGCTTCGCCGACGCGACGGCGGCCCAGGCCGGCACCACCGCGCAGGAAGCCATCGATCTGGTCGTGCCCCAGAGCATGGGCATCTCCACCGGACGGGTGACCGAAGCTCACGAAGTCGCCGATCTCGCCCTTTTCCTTGCCTCGCCGCTCGCCGGCAACATCACTGGAGCCGAGTTCACCATCGACGGTGGCCAGGTCAAGACGCTGTGATCTCTCTTGGTTGCTCGTAGCTGCCGGTGAGGCCATCGTCCGCCTGCTCCAGCTCGCCCGGACCGGTAGGTGCGATGCCCGCAGCTCGAGCCTGCCCGCGATCGAGCGTGGTCAGCGGACGACGTCGAAGACCTGCTTCTGCAGACCGTTGGTGTAGACGTCGTGTTCGACCAGCTTCAGCTTCTGGGCGTCCTTGTCCGTGGCGCTGAACAGGCGCTTGCCGGCGCCGAGCAGCAGAGGGAAGACGAGCAGGTGGTAGCGGTCGATCAGGCCGGCGTCCGAGAGGCTGCGGTTCAGGGAGGCGCTGCCGTGGACGATGATCGGGCCACCCTCGGTCTCCTTCAGGGCGGCGACCTGGTCGAGTGAGCGCAGGATGGTGGTCTCGCCCCAGTTGGACACCAGGTCGTCCTGGGTGAGTGTGGTGGAGACGACGTACTTCGGCATCGTCTTGTAGAGGTCGAATTCCTTCATGTCCGGCCATACCGGGCTGAATGCCTCGTAGCTGACCCGGCCCATCAGGACAGCAGCGGCCTCCTGCTGTTCCCGTCCCTTGATCTCGAATGCCTCGGGGACGAAGTCGACGTTCTTGAAGGTCCAACCGGAGTTCCGGTAGCCGGGCTCGCCGCCGGGGGCCTCCACGACACCGTCGAGCGAGACGAAAGCTGTGCTGATCAGGGTACGCATCGGTCATTCCTTGATGTCTTGGGCGAGTTCTCGGACTGCTCGGGGCACACTCCGACCGGGCTCGCGGGGTGGAAGGTACTGTCATAGCCTGCTACCGACAAAAATAATTGTCAAGGCAGTCAAAGTTGTCGGTGGTCGCCACCGACATGTGAGGACAGAACGTGGACGGCACGCGGCGGCCGGCCGGATGCCGAGCGGCCCGAACTCGTCGAACGCGAACACCCGGTAGGGGAAGCGCTCCAGCACGTGCTCGATCCGGTCGAGCCGCACATCGCGCCCGGGATCCAGGGGCTCCTTCCAGGATCTGGTGCGCTGGAAGGTCCCGGACGGTGTCCTCGTCGGCATCCGGGTCTGCCGCCGTCGCAGGCACGCTCATGAGTCCCGGCATGCGGGCCCGCGCGGCGCGCGCGTCAGACGCACTTTTCCCGGCCTCCCGCGAACGCATCACTCTTCCGCTTGACGGGGAATCGGTTCTGCTTGGGCTGGCCCGGTGACACCGCGAAACCTTGCGGGCGATCAGGGAATGCGGCGGATACGACATTTACGGAACACGCGAGGTCGAAATGAAGCGTTTGGCGATGTCCGTCCTGGTAACCGCGGCGGTCCTTGCCGCGAGCGGGGCCACGCTCGCAGCTGCCCGGGACGGAGGCAGCGGCAAGCACGGGGCGGCCCGTGCGTCCGTCGGGCGCTACTGGGGCACGGACGTGGAGGTGCCGCCAGGTCAGTACAGAACGGCCAGCGTGTCCTGTCCGGCAGGGATGGTGAGCACCGGCGGAGGGGGCGCCATTGGCGGCGCCAGCCAGAACGGCGGCGACCCGTTCTTCACCGGTTCCTACGGTGGCAGTGGAGGCTGGGTAATCGGCGTAAAGAACACGGACAGCGTGACACGGTTCGTCAATGCCTTCGTTGTCTGCATCACCCCCTGAATACCGAAAAGCACCGCGCGTCGGGCCGGTCGGCACGGGACGGGGTCTGCGCCACCTGCGTGAGCTGAGCCTTCACCGGTCCGAGGCGTTCTCCATCACGACCAACATGCCGAGTCCTCCCACGCTGATCCCGCAGAGCCGGCGTGCCGGGTGTCAGGGCTCGAGAACGCGGTCCGGCCCCAGTGGCACCTCGTGCAGGAGGAGCCGGCTGCGCAACTCCCTCACTCCGAACTCGGCCTTGAGCCGGTCGATGACCGTTTCGAACTCGCGGGCGTCGGTGCACGCCATGCGCAGCTGGTAGTCGTAGTCCCCGGTCAGCCGCATCGCGCCGACGACCTGCGGGACTTCGTGCAGCTGCGCCTCGAAGGCCTTGCGGTCCACGCCCTCGCGCAGGCGGACGTCGCTGAGCAACTCCAGCCCGCGCCCGAACGCCGCCAGGTTCAGGTCGGCCCGGTACCCACGGACGATTCCGGACGTCTGGAGCCGGCGTACGCGGTCGGCGACGGTGTTCGCCGACAGGCGGACCTGACGACCCAGTTCCTGGTATGTCGCCCGGCCGTCGGTGAGGAGGATCGTGAGGATCTGCCGATCGATGCGGTCCATGACGCCACTCTACAAATACTCGGGCAAGTATGGGTATGGCCGAGCTTTCCTCGGTGATTCAGCGATAGGTACCGAGAAGTCCGAACCAAAATCGGCGTTGTCGGTGCCAGGCTCGCAGGCATGGAAATCCTGCTGCTCAGGACAGCCCTCGCCCCTTCCCTCGTGCTTGTCGTCTCGGTCGCCGCCCGTCGTTCGGGCCCGCGCCTGGGTGGACTTCTGCTGGGCGCGCCGACGTCGTCGGGGCCGTTTCTGGCGCTCATGTGGCTGGACGGCGGGAGCGATGTTGCCGCGCACGCCGCGCGCGGCAACATCGCAGCACAACTGGTAGTCGTGACCTTCTGCCTCACCTATGGGCGACTCGCGCCCGCCCTGCGTCCGGCGCCCACGTTGACGGTGGCTCTGGCCTGTGCGGCCGGAGCCGGTGTGGTCGCGGCGGTGTGCGCGAACATCTGGCTCACAGCGGCTCTGGCGCTGGTCGTGGCCTTTGCTGGTCTGCGGACCTGGTCCGCGCCGGCCCACGCGGACCGGCCACCGGACCGTGCCCGGGGCTGGGAGATCCCGGTGAGGATGGCGGTGTCGGCCACGACGGTCCTGTTCGCGGTGAACGCCGCTGACAGTCTTGGCTCCTTCACGGGCGGCATTCTCGCCTCGCTACCGGTATTGCTGGCCGTGATCGCCCCCTCGACCCACAGCTCGACCGGCGCGGATTCCGCCGTCGCGATGATGCGCGCCGCACTGACCGCCGCACCGGGCACCCTTGCCTTCCTGTTGGTGCTCCATACGGCCCTTGCCGCTTCCGTGACGAGGAATTAGGCCCCCGGCCGCCGGTGGGAGACCGCCTTCGTGCGGCCGCTGCCGTTCCTGCTCGCGGGTTCTTCCGCGGTCCGGTGCCGTAGCTGTGGTCGGACCGGGCCCGTCGCGTCATTCCTCGGCGACGTCGTTCCTGGTGGCGATGCGGGCGTCGATGTCACTTGTGCGGGGGGAGTGGTTTGGCTTTCGACTTCTCCACTGCGGTGGCCCGGGCTGCGTGGAACGCCTCGGTCGGTTCGCCGTCCTTGGACCACACCTGGGCGCCGCACCAAGGGCCGATGAGCCGGAACTGTTCCAGCGCCGCCTCGTACATCCCGGCCTTGCCGAGGTGGTAGGCCAGCAGATGCCGGAGTAGGGGGAGCCTGTCGTCGTCCGCCGGGACTGTCGCCAACGCGTCGATGACGGCCGTGAGTCGCTTCTTCGCTCCGGCACCGGACGGGAGCGCGGCGCGGCGCTCCTCCAGCTCGTTCAGCGCATGGAGGTAGATGCCTGCGAGTGGGCTGTTGGCCGGGGCGTTGTCCATGGCCCGTTCGGCGAACGCCATCATCTGCTTGTTGGAGCCGTACCACTTGGCGCACCAGTACTGCATGCCCTGCCAGTGGCCCTCGTAGTGGTGCGGAGCGCTGGCCACGAGGCCGTCCCACAGGGGTTGGAAGCGGTCGGGCTTGTACTGTGCACCACGCGCCGCCGTCACCATGACCACCCACGGTGCCGGGTTCTGGGGGGCCAGGAGCGAGGCGCGCTGTGCCGCCTCGATCGCCGCGGGCAGCAGTGCGCGGAACTTGGCCATGTTCTCGGCCGGCACTTCGTCGGCGTACCCCCGGCCCCGGATCGTCCAGGCGCGGTGCACCAGCATGTCCGCCTCCAGGGCCGCCGCGTCGCAGTTGCCCGGGTCGGCCTCGCGCCAGGCCGTCAGCCATGCGTCGTCCTCGTGCGCGATCGCCCGCAGCAGCTCGAAGCGCGACCAGTGCTCGTCCCAGTCGCTTCCGGCCGCCTCGATGTGGGCTGCAGCGGACCGCCAGTCGCCGCCCCACGCGGCGTCCGCCAGCGCCTGCGACTCCTTGCGGACGCGGACGGGCGACGGCGGGCCGGCACGGCGCGGGTCGAGCGTTTCGAGGGGAACGAGCCCGTACGCGGCGGCATCGAACGATACCGGCGCCCGACGGACGGGAGGGGTCCTACCCGCGGAAGATCTGGTGGTTCTCCCGCGGGAACGCCGTATCAGGGCGATGACCAGGACGATGAGCAATGGGCCCAGGATGTGTGTCACGAGTGAAGATCATCGCGGCTTGATCGGTGGACGGCAATCACGAATCCAACTCCCGTGCTGAGCCTATGGACGCACGCACTGCACACTCGCCGGGGGAGACACTCGATTCGCGTGCGGGCGCGGACGGGCGGAGCGTGTGGCTGACGGCGGGCGGTCGGTGAGCTTCCGCAGGGGCCCGACGCGCCTTCCCCGCCCGCGGTCACCGAGCCCGGGCGGAGCAGGGCCGTACCCGCCCATCGTGCACCGGTCACCATCCCACCGCAGTCGCTCTGCGAGGCGGCACTCCGGGTGGGCGCCCACGTACCGCCCAGGCCCGGGCGGTGAGCGCGATGGATCCGTCCGCTCTTGTGGGCACAGCCGCGTCGAGTGTGTCCCGCAGCCTGTCACGGCAGCCCGGTGAAAGAGCAGCCACGTAACCCGGGGCGGGGCCTTGTCCTGCCAGGAACGGCTCCCAGAGATCGGCGAATCCGGTGAAGACGGTGGGCACCTCGATCGAGGTGACGGCCAAGTCGACGAGGCCCGCCTCCGCCCACACCGCACACAGCGGCTCCGGTCGGCAGAAGGAGAACCGACGGCCCTCGTCCAGCGCGGCAGCGGAGGGATCCACCTCGGTGGCCGCATCCCAGAACCGGCGCAGAAAGCCCATCTCGCCGGGGTAATCCCACACGTAGGCTGCGACCAGGCCGTCCGGTCGGACGGCCCTGGCCATCTCGGCCACGGCTCTGACCTGGTCGGGCAGGAAGTTCAGGGTCAGACCGCTGACGGCCACATCGCACCCCGCATCGCATACGGGCAGGGCCATCGCGTCGCCCGCCAGAAAGCTCGCCGGCGCGGAAGGGACGGCCCTGGCTGCGCTCACGAAAGCCTCCGACCGGTCGATTCCCAGCACCATGCGGGGCCGGCACAGGCCGCTCACCACTCCTGACAGCACACCGGTGCCGCATCCCACGTCGAGCCAGCGCAGACCGGCCGGGCAGTCGAGCCACGTGACGAACTGCTTCGCGACGACACGGCTCCAGCGCCCCATGTACCGCTCATAGGCAGTCCCGGACGCCCACACATCGAAGTGTTCCTCGCCCACGCCGTCCATCTTCCCGGGTCGTCCCCCAGAGGGCCTCCTGAGGGCCTCATGAGTGAGGCGCAGGTCGAGTGCTGATCGCGGTTGCCGGTGTCTCGTAAGCTCCCGGACACCCGTCGTCGTACCGGGTGCAGGCGTGGGTTGCGGCTGGTGCGCGAGCTGACGGAGAGGGATTTCGGCAGCGGACCTCCTGTGTGGGAGGACGGCCTGCTCAAGGGACTGCCGGCCCGTCACCCCAGATAGGCGGGAGCGACAGCGGAAGTCATCAGCCGGCGGGCTGTACCGGTGCCGTCGGCGGGGACGGTCCACAGGTCTGAGCCGTAGTCGCCGGGAAGGGCGTAGACGAGGGTGGAGCCGTCGGCCCACAGAGCCTGGTCGTCGATGTTGCGCTGCTCGGCGGTCGGGGTCTCCTTCATCGTCCGCAGGTCGAGGACGTACAGCCGCCAAGGCGCGTCGGGCGAGGCTCCCTTGACGCGCTTCTTGTAGGCGATCCGGGTGCCGTCGGGGGAGAGCGAAGGGCATTCAACGTTGCGGTGCAGGGTGGTGAGGGTGCGTGCGGCGACATCGCCGCGGACCAGATAGGTCCGGCCGCCGGTCGCCAGCGTGGCGTAGAAACGGGTGTCGTCGGCGAAGGTGACACCCCAGATGTTGATGTCAGCGGAGCGATAGGGACGGCCGTCCTTGGTGATGCGGAAGGATTCCAGGTTGTCGTCAATGGCCCAGGTCCGGGTGTCGACGATGGCGGTGCGGGTGGAGAAGTCGGTGCCGGCGTAGGAGTCGCCGCTGACGAAGACCGTCCAGGCCACCAGGTGACCGGAGGGTGAGACCCGGGCCCGGGTGGGGATGCCTGCTGCCGGGAAGTGGTGCAGCTCGTGCAGGTGCGAGTCGAGAACCACTGCCCGGTAGGTGTCCTGGAGCGTGCCGTGCACGGCCTGCAGGCAGATGCCGGTACCGGCCGCCGCGTGGAAACGCAGACACTTGACGCCCGATGCGGTGCGCGGGCCCTGCGGATCGTCGGCGGGCACGGTGGAGATCTCGTCGCGGTGCGGGCCCCAGGCCAGGTTGCGCACCAGCAGCCGACGATCGGCCGTCGGCCGGAGCGAGACGGTTCCGGGCCGCACGGTCGGACCGTTCGCCTGCTGCTGGTCACGCATGCCCGACCGGTGGGCGGCGTAGAGCACCGCCCCCGTGCCGACGCTCCCGAGCAGCAGGACGGCGACCAGCAGGATCACCAGGCGGGCAGTTCGCGTCATGTCGACACCTCATCGGCGGGACGAAGGACGAACGAGGCTATGAGGGCGCTGATGGCCAGTGCGGCGGCCGTGACGGCGAGTGCGGTTCGCCCGCCCCACAGGCTCCAGACCGTGCCGAAGACGAGTGAGCAGGTGAACCGGGCCAGCGCCTGGCCGGTGCCCACCAGGGCCTGCCCGGCACCTTGGTGCTGTACCGGCACGACGTCGGCGGTGGCGGCCGCGAGGACTCCGTCGGTGGCGGCGTAGAAGGTGCCGTGAAGCACGAGGACGGCGGCCACGGCCGGGATTCCGTGCCAAGGGCAGAGCACCAAGCCATAGCCGAGCAGCAGGACGCCGTGGCCGCCGAGGAAGAGCCGACGGCGGCTGATGCGGTCGGCGAGTGCGCCGAGCGGGACGGCGAGCAGCAGGAAGACGGCGGCGGTGCCCAGCGGCAGCAGTGGGAACAGATGGGCAGGCAGGTCCCCTTCGCGCTGGAGCAGCAGATAGAGGAAGGAGTCGCTGACGGTGGTCAGGCCGAGCAGGGTCGCGCACACGGTGAGCCGGCGCAGCTCGGGGCGGCGCAGTAGCCCGAGTGCATCGCGTAGCACCGGCCGGGCCGATTCGGGCAGTTGTACGGCACCGGTACCGGTGGGAGGGTTGTGGCGGGGCACGAAGAGCACCAGCACCAGGACTCCCAGTGCGGCGACGCAGCCGCTGACCGCGAAGACCGCGTCGTAGCCGTCGACGGTGGCCCGCAGCACGGCGAAGGCGACGAGCGGGCCGAGCAGCGCACCGGTGGTGTCCATGGCACGGTGTACCCCGAACGCCCGTCCCCGGTGCTCGGGTTCGGTGGCCAGCGAGATCATCGCGTCCCGAGGGGCGGTGCGCAGCCCTTTGCCCGTGCGGTCGGCCGCGAGCACGGCGCTGATCACGGGGAGCGTGTGGGCCATCAGCAGCAGCGGTTTGCACACCGCGGACAAGCCGTAGCCGAGGCCCGCCACAACCTTGTGCCGACGGCCTCCCCGGTCGGCGAGGTGGCCGCCGGCCAGCCGGACCAGGGCCCCGACGCCGTTGTTGATGCCGTCGAGCAGCCCGAACCCGAGTGGCGACAGGCCGAGGCCCACGACGACGTAGAGCGGCAGGACTGCGGTGACCATCTCGGATGAGATGTCCGTGATCAGGCTGACCGCACCCAGGGCCAGCACGGTGCCGGGCACGGCGGCCGGCCGCCGCCCCGGACGGGTGTCCGAGGCGACGGCGGGCTTGGTGCTGCGGGAGTCCGCGAGATACACGGGCGTCAGTTCCAGATGCCGGTGATGTCGGCAGCCGAGGCGGCGTTGCCCGCGTGCGTGGTCAGACCGGCCAGGTCCTCCACGGTGCGCAGTACGTTGTAGTGGTTGTAGGTGGTGGCGCTGGAGCTGCCCGGGGCGACGTGCTGCCCGTACAGGACCGTGGGGATGCGGTTGCCGGAGAGCTTGTTGTCCTCGTCGAAGGTGACGGCGAGGATGCTGTTGTGGGTCTGGGCCCAGGTGGCGTACGCGCCCAGGTGGTTCTGGATCCAGGTGTCGCCCGTGGAGACCGAGCAGTCGTGCATGTCACTGCACAGGTTCGGGACGACGAAGGAGACCTTGGGCAGGGTCGTGTAGTCGGTCGGGAACTGCGCCATGGTCATCGCGGTGTTCGTCGGCACGTTGGAGAAGCCGAACCACGGGTTGTGCTTCTGCGCGTAGTTGCCGCTGCTGCAGACCGTCGAACCCTGACTGGGCAGTGACTCGTTGTAGCTCTTCCAGGTCTGACCCGCGGCGATCAGCTCGGAGGCGAGGTTGGGTGCGGAGATGGAACCGACGGTGACGCAGCTGTCGTCCGTGCGGCCCTGGTTGGAGCCCGAGAAGAGCATGTAGTAGTTCGGCTCACTGGGGTGGGTGAGGCCGTAGGACTGTGTGAGGTTGGCGCCACCCGCCTTGAGGGTGTTGTTGATGTACGGGGCGCTGGAACTGCCGATCACCTGCGAGTAGGCGTGGTTCTCCATCACCACGACCACCACGTGGTCGGGGGTCGGGAGAGCTGCGGCCTGAGCGGTGGAGGCCGTGGTGGTCCACAGGCCGATCGACGTGGCGGTGAGAGCGACGGCCCCGGCGAGTGCGGCGAGGGGGCGTCGGTTGGGCTGGGGAGCCTTGACGACGGTCATGACTGTCCTCCGGACAGAGGTGACGGACGTTGGGGGAGCGGCGCCGTAACCCTAGAAGCACCGGGCTGGAACCGGGTGAAGGGCAGACGAACGGTAGGCCCCGCGGGGCAAAGGTCATGCCACGCACAGGTCACGCACAGAAAAAGCCGCCAGTCACAGGATCGACGAACCTCGTCGGAGACGGTCAGCCCCCCCGAACCTCGTTGCGCCCCGCCCCCACGCGCCCCGGAACGCCCTGGGTTTCCATCATGCGAACGGATCGATATCGACGCGTGAGGCGGTCACCCGCTGGCACGCTGCCTTCCATGAATCACGCGGAAGTACTGCTCATCGGAGGACGAGCCGGCGTCGGCAAGACGACGGTGGGGTGGGAGGTTTCGGCGCTGCTGCGAGCCGCGGCGGTCTGTCACGCGATTGTCGAGGGCGACTTCATGGGGCAGGTGCATCCGGCACCAGAGGGAGATCCTCACCGCGAGGAGATCACCGAGTGCAATCTGACTGCCGTGTGGGCGAACTTCGCCCGGCGCGGCTACCGGCGCCTGATCTACACGAACACCGTGAGCGTGCTGCCAGAGGCGACGGGAATGTTCGAGCGTGCCATGGGAGCCGGGGTGGGGATCACGCGAGTCCTGCTCACCGCCTCCGACACCACCGCTCGCGAGCGGCTGGTGGGCCGGGAACTCGGTTCGGAACTGGATCAGGAGCTGGAAGGCAGCGCCCGCAAGGCACTGCTCCTGGACCAGAGAGTCCCGGCAGGGACGGTACGGGTGGTGACGGACGGACGCCGTGTCGCGGACATCGCGCGGGAGGTGGTGGCTGCCACTGGTTGGACTGGTTCTCACACCGTTCACAGGGCGTGATGGTGTCTGCGGACCGGGCCGGGAATCCGCGCCGCCGAGGAGCCGCCCGGCTTCGTCGCCTCGCAGCACCACTACGACCCGCCCGCAAGCCGAGTCCTCGGACCGGACCTCCGCCCCAACCGGCCTTGTCGGTCTTCCGCCACGCCCCGATACCGGGGCTCGTCATGCTTTCGGCAGGGGGCGGACGGTGAGGATCTGCTGGGCGTGTCCGACCGGGCCGTCCGTGTCGTGCAGGACCGTGCTGGTGAGGCCCTGGCCGGTGGGGCCGAAGGTGACGGTGGTGTCCAGCCCGGTCCACTTTCCACGCGGTTGGCGGTGCAGGTGGACGGTCAGGTCGACGTTGGGGAACATCCATTCCGTGGGAGGCTGCCGGACGGCGATGCCGTTGGCCGTGTCGACCATGGCGAGATACGACGCGAGCGGGCTGACCTGAACGCCGGCGACCAGATCGAGGGGCGTGGAGACCCATGCGGTCGTACGGCCCGGCAGGGGCGGGCTGACCGGGCGGACGTCCAGAGAGGCGATGTAGCCACCGGGCCAGGCGTCGGACATCGGCCACGGGGCCAGTGACTCCGGTGGTGCGAGGCGGTCGTCGGGGCCGCCGGCGACCGCGGTGGTGTCGACGTCGGCCAGGAACCAGGCGCGGGCCCGTACGGCCGGGCGGCCGGCGATCCGGACAACTGCCTCGAGCAGTTCGATGGTCCGGCCCGGGCGGAGGGTCTCCACCTCGATCTCGCACTCGTCGAGGGCGAGGCGGCCCAGGATGTCGTAGCTGATCCGGGAAATGATCAGGCCGTTGTCCGGACCGGCGGCCCGCCGCCGCTCGATGGCGTGGACGACGAGCCCGCCCAGCGGGCTGAAGTGCTGCTCGTCCGGCTCCCAGGCCCCACTCGCGTGCGTCGTCGGCATGTAGCGGCGGTCGTCGATGGGTTCGAAGTAACTGCCCCGGGGTGCGGTGGAGCTGGGCAAGGGT
Organism: Streptomyces sp. NPDC044064; assembly: GCF_056434245.1. NCBI lineage: Bacteria > Bacillati > Actinomycetota > Actinomycetes > Kitasatosporales > Streptomycetaceae > Streptomyces > Streptomyces sp. NPDC044064. The sequence goes on along the minus strand of NZ_JBWKFN010000008.1, from coordinate 7,595 downwards.
CGCTTCTCCATTCGGGTAGCGGGATGCGAGTGGGCAGCCGGAGCTGTCGTCACGTCAGCCGACCAGGACGCTACCGATATCTGGTCGTCTCGCCACGTAAGAAAGTGCACACTACATGCAATGTGGAGGGCCGAGAAGGAGCGGGCTCCGCTGCGGCTGGAGGTCGCCGTAGACACGGAGGAATGCGGATACCGGGTCCATGGCGCGTGTGACTGCCCGTCCTATGACGACATGTGAGGCTCCCGCAGCGATGGCAGCCCGTGGCGTGCCGGGACGGGCGTGCTCACCGGGAGAGGCACCGGGCAATGCAACGCCAGGGGTGACGACCAACGCATCGCCGGCCAGCAGTCTGCGCAAGGCCTTGACCTCCCGCGGCGACGCGATCACGCCGTGGCAGCCGGCCTGCTCGGCCAGGCCGGCCAGCCGGAGTACCTGGCTCTCAGTGGAAACACCGTCACCGTCACGGTCACCGACGCCGATGTCGACGAGATCGGAGTCGGTCATGCTGGTGACGACGGTCAGAGCGAGGACGCGCAGCGCCGGGAAGTTGCGGGCCGCATCGACAGCGGCAGCCATGATGCCCGTGCCTCCCATGCTGTGCACGGTCACCATGGAGACACCGAGGGCTCCTGCCGCACGCACGGCACCGGCAACGGAGTTCGGGATCTCGAACAGCTTGAGGTCCAGGAACACTTCTTTACCCCGGGCGACGAGGTGCTTGATGAACTCAGGCCCAGCTGCTGTCAGGAGCTCCAGTCCGACTTTGTAGAGGTGGCACCTGTCGCCCAGTTGGTCGACGATGTCCTGGGCGGCCGCGCGATTGTCGTGGTCCAAGGCGACGATGATCTGACTGGTTGGCTCCATGCCGCCATTGTGATTTCCCCGCACGAACCGTCTATGCCCAGGGTCTATCCGGCAGTTTCGGGCTGGGCCTCGCCGGTGGGTGTCGCCGGTTCCGGCGCGCCAACAGCGGTGTAGAAGACAGAGCTGCCCTGCTTGGTCCGCTGGACCAGGCTCTTGGCCACGAGGTTTTCGAGAGTGGTGCGCACGACATTGGTCGCGATGGTGCGGTCGGGGTGCGCGTGGCCGAGTGCCTCGGCGACCTCAGCCGCGGAGCGGGGTTCACTCTGCTCGCTGAGGTGGCGGTGGATGAGGTTGACCAGGGTGGGCCGCGCGCTCTTTGCTGCCGCCTTCTTGGTGGCGGGCTTGGTGCCGGGCTGTTTCTTGGCCTTGGACTCTTGCGCGGCGGACGCCTTTGCCGGCCGACGAGCGCCAGGCGTAGATGTGGTCTTCTTCCTGGGGGAAGGTACGGCGGCGCTGTCAGCGCCGGCGGGCTCAGGGGCTGCTGCCTGGACACCGAGGGCCTGTTGGATGCTCACCAGCACTGCGTGGTCATGCTGAAGTGTTGCCAATTGCTGCTGCAACTCGGTGAGCTGCGCCGTAATCCGTTCCTGCTCCTTGATGTTGTGTTCGAGGTCGCCGGCAACTTGGCCGATGTACTGCGAAGTCAACTCTGTGGCGGTAGCCGTGCCTTCGGACATCTTTCTCTCCTCGGTTCGTGGCCGGGCCGAAGCCCCTCACAGGCCGTTGCGGCGGGTCAGGGAAGACCTTCCGAGCCGCAGCGCGCATGGTGCAGCGATGATACGGGCCGGAAGCCCTGTTTCTGCTGTGCGAGCAACGCCTTCCGAAGTCAGGGTTCTGGCGTGGGATCTGTGGTGGAGGTGGCTCCAGCGCATGGCCAGTCGTAGTTGGGCCACCGCAGACGCCACCCAGCTGCTGAGCGACGGTGAGCGTGCGCGAGCCGCGTCTGGCACTGTTCACTTCCGCGGACGTACACGAGTTGCCGGCGCTTTGACCTGGATGGTTTGCCGGGTTGGGGCGCGCTGCCGGCTCCCGTTCCGATTGACTGGGAGACAGTTGATGTCGCCGCTGTATCCGCTGGAACACCGGGACGGCAGCCCAGTGAAGAGGGAGGCGGCCAGTGCTTGGAGATGGGCACGGGGAGGGACGCCTTGCTCGACGAGCTGGCGTAATCCCGCGCGTCCAGCTTCCCCTGTTCGGCCTAGTTGTCCTACTGATCGCCTTCCGTGTGTGGGAACGGGACACGGCGGCGCGTCGAACTCGGTCGTGTGCACCGCGGATGCCGCCATGCACCCGGCGCGCTCGATGCCGCCGGGATGATGACCCGGGACGACCTCAACCGGATTCTGGCCGGCCAACGCCTTCCGCCGTCGCGCATGCGACTGTCGCGTGACGCGTAGACGCTGCTGGTGGGCGGATGCACCGCGCCACTGCCCACGCGCCCCAGATCGCCATGGTGGTGATGTCAGGTCGAAGTGTGCTGTGGGCGCCTTGTCAGCTGGTGAGTTGGTACAGGTGGAAGTCCATGTCGGCGCCGTGGGGGAGCGCGGGCTCGGGGGTGATGGTCCGCAGGTGGCGGGCGCCCGTGAAGGAGCGGTTGAGGGAGTCGTGGGCGATGTGGTCGTTGGTCTTGATCGCGATGACGCAGGGGTGACCGGCCCGGGAGCGGCGGATGTCGTCGAGGATCGCGGGGACGGGGGGTGAGGTACGGGTGAGGTCGAGGCCGGCGGGGGTGAAGGCGGGGCCCCAGGGCGGTTCGACGAAGTAGGTGTCGCGCCGGCTCCGGGCTGGGAGTTATCAGCAATACGGGCGTTCACGGCCCCACCCACCTCACCGTCGCCTGGTGAACGACCACCGGTCCGAGAGCCTCCGTCACCCGGTATGCCCCCCCCGGGGCCCGAGTCGCACAGTGCGACTCGGGCCACAGGCGAGTCCTGGACGCGGACGGCATCACCGTCGGTCGTGCTCTTGGGAATTGGGAATACGGATCCGCGCTTGATCTTTGAACGCGGTGGCACGGTTCGCGTCGGAGCCTCTGGCGCGCGGCCGTCCAAGCCTTGTCCCGACGAGAAAGTGCGGTGATCACGCGATGCAGGCGGTGCGGTTTCACGAGTACGGCGGGATCGATGTGCTGCGGGTGGAAGAGGTGGAGCGGCCGGTGCCCGGTCCTGCGCAGGTGCTGGTCGAGGTCCGTGCGGCCGGGATCCAGCCCGGCGAGGCGCACATCCGCACGGGCGCGCTGCACGAACGCTGGCCGGCGGCGTTTCCCTCCGGGCAGGGCAGCGATCTGGCCGGCGTCGTGGTGGAGGCCGGCCCGCACGTCCGTGGCTTCGCGGTGGGCGACGAGGTTCTGGGCTTCACTCACAGGCGGGCCAGCCATGCGCAGTTCGTCGTGGTCGACGACGTGAACCTGGTCGCCCGTCCGGCGGGGTTGGCCTGGGAGGTGGCCGGGGCGCTGTACGTGGCCGGCACAACTGCCTACGCCACCGTGTTCGCGGTGGACCCCGGCCCGGACGACACGGTCGTCGTCTCCGGTGCGGCGGGCGGCGTCGGGTCGCTTGCCGTGCAGCTCGCGCGGCGGCGCGGCGCCACGGTGATCGGGCTGGCGAGCGAGCGGAACCACACCTGGTTGAAGGAGCGCGGTGTCCACCCGGTCGAGTACGGGCCCGGCGTGGCCGAGCGGATCCGTCAGGCGTCCGGCGGCAGGGTCGACGCGTTCATCGACACCTTCGGCGACGGCTACGTGGCACTGGCAGTGGAGCTGGGCGTGCGGCCCGGGCGAATCAACACCATCCGCGACTGGCAGGCCGCGGCCGAGGTCGGCGCGCGGACCTACGGAGAAGGTGCGGCGGCGTCTGCGGTCGTGCTCGGCGAGCTGGCCCGGCTTGCCGCGCGTGGGCAGCTCGAGGTGCCGATCGCCCGCACCTACCGGCTGGAACAGGTGCGAGACGCCTTCCGCGAGCTGGAACAGCAGCACACCCACGGCAAGATCGTGCTCCGGCCCTAGCTGCGGCTGCCGAGGCGACCAACGAGCAAGCATCCCCGAACACAACCCAACGTCAATGAGCACGGCGATGTGGCGGTTCGGGAGAGCGAAATGGCCGACGTGACGGCACGCTCGAACAGCTCGCCTTCGTGGGCGCGAGAGGCGCGCGGCTTGCCCGGACGCCAGTCGATCCGCCCGAACTAGCGCGCCCGATCAGTCAGATCGGTCACCAGTCGCTTGGCGAGTCGCTCGGAGGACGTGGGGTTCTGGCCGGTGTACAGATTGCGGTCGACCACCACGAACGGGAGTAGGGGCAGGCGTGCCTTGACGTAATCCGCACCGCCGTCGCGCAGGCGGTCCTCGAGGAACCAGGGAGCCTTGCGGCCGAAGCTGTTGAGCTTTTCCTCGGTGTTGGAGAGGCCGGTCATCCGGTACCCGGCGAACGGCCATGTCCCGTCCTCGTTCTTGGCCGCGAGCGTGGCGGCCGGCGCGTGGCACAGGAGGGCCAATGGCTTGCCGGAGTGGAGTACCCGGGTGAGCATTGCGCCGGAGACCGGGTCGTACGCCAGATCCTCCATCGGACCGTGTCCACCCGGGTAGAACACTGCGTCGAACCGGTCCGGGTCGATGTTCTCCAGTGCCTCGGGGCTGTTCAGCGGGCACTGGATGGAGTCCAGGTACCTGGCGACCTCGCGCAGCTTGGACGGGAGGCCGGCGGTGCGGGACATGCTGAGCCGGTCCAGTGTCGGGGCCTTGCCGCCCGGGGTGGCGATCGTGATGTCCCACCCTGCTTCGCTGAAGATCTTGTGCGGCATGGCCAGTTCCTCACCCCAGAACCCTGAGGGGTGCTTCGTTCCATCGTTCAGCGTCCAGTGATCGGCTGCGGACACGACGAAAAGTACAGCGGTCATCTGCGCCTCTCCCTCCTGTGGTGGTGACAGATCCGGCGCCCCGGTTCGGCGGGTGCGATGTCACGGGGTGGCGATCGGCTCGGTGCTCCGCTGTGCAGGCCGACCGCCGAGAAATGTGTACGTTGCTTACATGAGCCTAAGGGGCAATGTAGGCAGTGTCAATATTCCTTCCCTTGTCGGGGCGTCAGCCGCCCGGTGTCGAGGCGGGGAGCCGGCTGGACTTGGGGTGAGGGGGTCCGATGGGGCCCGTGTGCGGCGGTTGCGAGCTGCAGTGGGCGCACTGACGATGGTCCGGGGGAGTTTCATCCTGGGGGAGGCCGTCACCGGTAGCGGCCGGTCCGTCGGGCCGCACGACTGGGCACTCGTGTGCCCGAGACGTGGAGTGAGTGAGCGTGACCCATCTTCCACCGCCGATCACCCCGTACCTCGAGGCCGCCGCGAAGGAGCTGGCCGAGGCGACCGACCCGCACCCTCGGATCTACGAGGTCCCCCCGGAGCAGGGCCGTGACATTCTGCTCGGCCTGCAGAGCGGCGCCGGCGTGCCCCGCCCGGATGTCGACGAGGCGTGGGTCGACGTGGACGCCGGCGAGTGGGGCACGGTGCGGACCCGCATCATCCGGCCCAAGGGGGTGAGCGGGGCGCTGTCGGTGCTGTTCTACATCCACGGCGCCGGCTGGGTCTTCGGCGACGACAAGACCCACGACCGCCTCTTCCGTGAACTGACCGTCGGCGCGAACGCCGCTGGTGTCTTCCCCGTCTATGACCGTGCGCCGGAGGCGAAGTACCCCACCCAGGTGGAGCAGAACTACGCCGTGGGGCAGTGGGTCATGAAACACGGTGCGGAGCACGGCCTGGAGACCTCGCGCGTCGCCGTCACCGGCGAGTCGGTCGGCGGCTGCATGTCGGCGGTCTTCGCCCTGATGAACAAGGAGCGCGGCGGGATCGACCTCAAGGCCCAGTGCCTGCTCTACCCGGTGACCGACGCCGACTTCGACACCCCTTCCTACCTGCAGTTCGCCGAGGGCTACTACCTCACCCGTGACGGCATGAAGTGGTTCTGGGACGCCTACACCTCCGACCCCGCCCAGCGTGCCGAAGTGCGCGCCTCCCCGCTCCAGGCGTCTCTGGAACTGCTTCGGGGGCTGCCCACCACTCTCGTCATCACCGACGAAGCCGATGTGCTGCGCGACGAGGGCGAGCAGTACGCCAACAAGCTGCGCGAGGCCGGCGTCGACGTCACCTCGATCCGGGTGGCCGGCATGGTCCACGACTTCCTCCTGCTGGACAGCCTGCGCGACACCCGCGCCGCCAACATCGCCCGCGAGACCGCCATCGACTTCCTGAGGACAGCGCTGCACGGCAGCTGAGGCAAGTCACGCATCCGCTCCCGATTGTTGACGGTGCTTACATTGGGGGCTACGCTCATGTAATCACCGTTAACATGTGAGCTAGGGAGCCGCGTCGATGCCCTCGCCCCAGCAGGATTCAGTCAAGGTTGATCTCGGGGGCCGTACGGTCACGGTCCCCAAGGGCGGCCTGTACGACCGCTACCGGATGGACACCGATCTGGATGAAGTCGCCCGCGATCCCCGTGTCAGCAGCGTGGACTTCTTCCGGCGGCTGCCCAAGAACAGGGTCGACTCTCCGATCGGTGCCACGCTCACCCCGAACTTCTACTACCGCATCTCGACCGCCCGGATCACGATGCTCGCCCGCTCCCGCGCGATCCGTTCCAGGCTGCCCAGGGAGCTGGCGCCGCTGGAGGTCGCGCCGGGTCTCGGGCTGATCTCCGTGATGTTCTTCCGCTACGACGTGTGCGACATCGACTTCTACACCGAGGCGGCCGTCGGGATCGCCGTGAAGCCGGCCCGGCACGGCAAGCTCGGGTTCTTCGACCTCGTCGCCGCCCTGAAGAACGAGCACCTTGATTCCTACGTGCTGTCCCTGCCGGTGAGCACGGACATCGCCCAGGTGCGCGGCCACGACGGGTACGGCTTCCCCAAGTGGGTCACCGACCTCGATGTCGACATCGACGCCCACCGGACGACCGCGCGTGTGGCCAACGCCGACGGCGGCACCGACCTGTCGCTTGTGGCGGCCACGCCCGCCCAGACTGCCTACCCGAGCGGCAAGCGTGTCTCGACCCTCACCTCGTACACGTCGATCGGCGATGCGTGGCATTCGACTCTGAGTCAGACCAACGTGCTGGCGGCCGGCACGGAGCTTGTCCCGCGCAATCTCGTGCTGCAGGTGGGGGAGGGCCGCATGACCGACGATCTGCGTTCCCTCAAGCCGATCCGGACGGTTCAGTTCGACGTCGTCGGTGAGGGCCAGCTCGCCCTGCACATGCCGGTCCCGACATCGGTCCACAGCCGGTAGCGAGGAGCCCTTCGATGGTCTGGTCCGGCAACGGGGCTCGCGGCCGGGCCGTCGCCGCCCGGGTGCACGCCGGCACCGTCAACGTCAACGAAGCATTCGCGGCCGCGTGGGGAAGCGTCGACGCTCCGATGGGTGGCATGGGCGACCCCGGACTGGGGCGCCGCCATGGAGCCGACGGCATCCTCAAGTACACCGAGCCCCAGACCGTCGCCCATCAGCGCATCCAGGGCTTCACCCCGCCGGCGAGCATCAGCCCCGAAACCTGGGCCATCCTCCTGACCGGCGCACTGAAGGTCCTCAGGGCGGTCGGCGTCCGCTGAAACGCCAGAGGCCGGAAGGGGGGGGGGGGGGGGGGGGGGGGGGGGCGGGGGGGGCGGGGGGATGTAGAGGGGGCGGTGGGGGGGGGGAGGGCGAGACCTACGTTGGCGGTCGCCACCACCCCCGGGGGAAGAAGGTGG